>CAZCTP010000138.1:0-1637 GCA_964501575.1 uncultured Thermodesulfobacteriota bacterium | reverse complement strand
AATGGCGGAGAGAGAGGGATTCGAACCCTCGGTAGAGCTTTTAACCCTACACTCGCTTAGCAGGCGAGCACCTTCAGCCAGCTCGGTCATCTCTCCAATTAAACCCTATGGCGGAGGGAGTAGGATTCGAACCCACGGAAGCTCACGCTTCAGCGGTTTTCAAGACCGCCGCCTTAAACCACTCGGCCATCCCTCCGTATCTCCTTTACCCCTCCCATATAAGGTCTCAGAGCCTCAGGTATTGTTACACTACCATCCTCATTCTGGTAGTTTTCAAGTATAGCTACAACTGTTCTTCCCACTGCCAGACCAGATCCGTTAAGGGTATGTAGATATTCAGCTTTCCCCCCCCTCTTTCTATATTTTATATTTGCCCTTCTTGCTTGAAAATCTTCAAAATTACTGCACGAAGATATCTCTTTATAAACACCCTGTCCTGGAAGCCATACCTCTATATCATATGTCTTAGATGCTGCAAAGCCAAGGTCTCCAGTACATAATATTACATTTCTATAATGAAGATTAAGCCTCTTAAGAATTTTTTCTGCGTCTAATAAAAGCTTCTCCAATTCTTCATAGGAATCTTCCGGCTTTACAAATTTTACAAGCTCAACCTTATTAAACTGATGCTGTCTGATAATACCTCTTATATCCTTACCATAGGAACCAGCTTCCTTTCTAAAGCATGGAGTATATGCTATATAATATTTAGGTAACTCATCTTCATTTAATATTTCATCTCTGTGAATATTAGTTAATGGAACCTCAGCTGTTGGAATGAGATAGTAATCCGTATCAGAAACCTTAAATAAATCATCTTCAAATTTTGGCAGTTGCCCTGTACCAGTCATAGATTCCCTATTTACCATAAAAGGAGGAAGCATCTCCACATATCCACCCTCTTTGACATTTATATCTATCATAAAATTTATAAGGGCTCTTTCTAATGCTGCTCCAATATTTTTATATAGAGTAAATCTTGCTCCGGTTATCTTGCTACCTCTCTTGAAATCCAGAATATCCAGATATTCCCCAATCTCCCAATGGGGTTTTGGTTCGAAGTTAAACTTAGGTTTTTCTCCCCATTTCTTTATTTCTAAATTGTCTTTAGAATCTTCTCCATAAGGAACAGAATCATGAGGAATATTGGGAATTGATAACAAAATAGGAGTAATAATATCTTCAACTTCTCTAAGTTTAGCCTCAAGCTCCTTTATTTTTTTAGAAACATTCTGTACCTCAATTTTTTCATTGTTTACATCTATTCCTTCCTTTTGAGCCTTTCCTATCCTTTGAGATGTAATATTTCTTTTATACCTCAATATTTCAACCTCTTTTAATATCTCTCTCTTCTCAGAATCGAGCAGTAAAAATCTATCTATTATATCATCTACTTTATTCCCTCTTTTCCTGATTCCCTCTTTAACCTTAATAGTATTATTTCTCAAAATTTTTATATCCAACATTTAATATTAAATTACCATTCAATTAGCAATTAGTCAATATGTAAACTTAAAAGAGGAACAGAGGTCAAAATTTTGACAAGTTAGGAAATAAATGGAGATTGCTGAAAATTTCTTAGATATGCCAAAATGTCATGCTGAACCTTGTTTTAGCATCTAAGTATTTCAATGGGT
>CAZCTP010000137.1:0-1825 GCA_964501575.1 uncultured Thermodesulfobacteriota bacterium | reverse complement strand
TAATTAACTATTCTATAACTAATAGTAAAAATTGTCAATAGAAAATTTGGAGAGGGAGTATAATATTTTTATTGACAATTAAAACAAAAATTGTTAAAAATTTCAAAATTAATACAAAAGGAGGTAAAGATGGCTTTTAATGACTTAAGAGAATGGATAAATAGACTTGAGGAAGAAGGAGAGTTAGCAAGGGTTAAAGCAGATGTTGATTGGGACCTGGAGATTGGAGGGATAACCCAAGAAATATTTGATAAAGATGGTCCTGCATTGCTTTTTGAAAACATAAAGGATTACAAAGATAGCTGGTGTAAGAAGCTCTTTACAGCTTCTCTATCAAAATGGTCAAGGATTGCTTTAATGATGGGTCTACCAAAGGATACACCTTATCCAGAATTAATAAAGGAGTTTCAGAATAGATCAAAGAAGTTAATAAAACCTATTACTGTTGATAGCGGACCTGTAAAAGAGAATATAATAAGGGGTGATAATGTTAACCTCTGGGAATTTCCTTCTCCAAAATGGCATAAAAGGGATGGAGGAAGGTATATAGGGACATTTGGAGCTTTTATAACAAAGGATCCAGATACAGGCTGGGTAAATGTTGGGAATTATAGACTCATGGTTCATGGCAAAGATAGCACAGGTATAACTGTTATAACAGGCCAACATAACTGGATGCATTTCAGAAAATATAAAAGAATGAAGAAAAGGATGCCTGCCGCCTTCGTGTGTGGATGGGATCCTGTTTTGCCGTTCGCTGCCACAGCTCCAATGGCTGAAGGAGAATGTGAATATGATCTTATGGGAGCATTAAGGGATAAGCCTGTGGAGGTTGTAAAATGTGAAACCGTAGATCTCGAAGTTCCTGCTACCGCAGAAATAGTCTTAGAAGGAGAGATTACTACAAGCTTTGATGAATTTGTAATGGAAGGGCCATTTGGTGAATATACCGGATATTATACATCAGAGCCGAATAGGAAGCCGGTATTTAAGGTAAATTGTATAACATTTAGAAACGATCCAATCTTGCAAGGAACTTTAGAAGGAGTTCCAATAAACGAGGATCACAGAGTATGTGCTATTCATCATAGTGCTTATTACCACGATTTTTTGAATACTCTTATACCTGGCGTTAAAGCTGTTAATGTTGATCCAAGCACAGGATGGGCAAATATGTTTGTTCAAATAGATAATAGCTATTATGGTCAAGTTCAGCAAGTTGCTTCAGCTGTATGGGCTACAACAAAAAGTGTATTCGTTGGGAAGAATATAATTGTATTTGATGAAGATATAGATATATTTAATCTTAATAAGGTTATGTGGGGACTTGCATATAGAGTAAATCCACCAAAGGATATAATCCAATTTCCTGGATCAATAAGTCCTACTGATCCAGTAATACATCCTGAAGAGAGGAAAAGGGTTGCAGTATACCCTGGAACAAGATTATTAATAGATGCCACAAAACCTATAATAAATAAGAGATCTGACCAATGGTTTGGAGAAAAATTTGCCCCTGTATGCTATACAGATGAGGATACATTAAAATTGATAAAGAAAAGATGGAATGAGTATGGAATAAAAATATAATATATATATGGTATTTACTCTGGATTACTATCCTAAATTCAAATCTTAAAAGGTCTTAAAGAGAAAGATTATTTTGCTGAGAAGGAGAAAGGATATAATAAATTTGTGGATATATTAAGAAGAGCAGAGAATTAACTTAGAGAAAAGTATATACCTCAATTTTCTGAAGTAGTGTAAAATAAATTGACGCTAACCCTAGTAGCCCAAATTCCGAAATAGAGATTTTTGGGCTTCT
>CAZCTP010000136.1:0-2253 GCA_964501575.1 uncultured Thermodesulfobacteriota bacterium | reverse complement strand
ATCTCATACTTTACTGGATCTAACTCCATCTATCTCTCCTCCATTACAAGATTTAGATATTCATCCTTTGAAAGTTTACTTTAATATATAACAAAAATCTAAAGATATCTAAATTAATAATTTATCCCAAATCCCGATATAGAAAGATTGTCATTGATTATATGTAGCAATCTCACCTTTTCCAATGATATTGCTATGAACCCTCTATATTCTTTCAATGACAGAGAATATAAATCTTTGTGAATTCTAAATCGGAGTTTGGAATTTATTAAGTTTCTGGTCATAAATTATTCCATTATGGAATATCTTTTCAACTTCCTCCAGAGTGTATTGGGAGCTATATTCAATACCTTTGATGCTTTAAGCTTATTCCCTTTATATCTATCAAGAACCTTAAAAATATATCTTCTTTCCAATTCTGCTAATGGAATGTCATCTTCTAATTCAAAGTAGTTCTTATCTATCTTAATCTCATCTGGCAAGTCATCCACATCTATAATATCACCATCTATTAATACCAGAGCTCTTTGAATAATATTTTCTAATTCTCTAACATTACCTGGCCAGCTATAATTTAGAAGAATTGCCCTTGCCTCTGGAGAGATATCTACCGACTTGTCAAAAGTTTTATATTTTTCAATAAAGTATTTTGCTAAAGGTATTATATCTTCCTTTCTATTCCTTAGTGGAGGTATATATAATTTAATCCCGCTTAACCTATAATATAGATCCCTCCTGAATCTCCCTTTATTAACTAATTCCTCAAGATTAGAATTTGTTGCTGAAATAATCCTAACATTTATCTTTATCGAGGTATTCATTCCTATTCTTCTTATCTCTCTCTCTTCTATAGCTCTTAAAAGTTTAACCTGAAAGGAAGGAGATGTTTCACTGATTTCATCAAGGAATATTGTTCCTTCCTCAGCTTCTTCAAAAAGCCCTTTTTTATCCCTATCAGCTCCAGTAAATGATCCTTTTGTATAACCAAATAACTCACTCTCTAATAAAGTCTCAGGGAGTGCACCACAATTTATAGCAATAAATTTCTTATTCGACCGGAAACTATTATTATGAATAGCCTTTGCCACTAATTCCTTCCCGACACCACTTTCTCCTTCTATAATAACATTGATATTCTGGTTAGCGATCTTACTTATTAAATAGAATATCTTCTTTATATCTCTACTATTCCCTATAATATTATCAAAATGTCCCCTTTCTCTGACCATCTCTTCTAATTTCTTAATCTCTTTCTTTTTATTCTTAAGTTCTCTATTCTTTAACATCAATTTTCTATTAAGCCTCAAAATCTCTTTATCAATATTTACTGTTTTAAAATATTTTAGATATGGTTCTATCTCTTTCCCCCATTCCTTTATAGATTTTCCTATAATATGACACCTGGTATCCCCTTTTCCTACACATTCATCTTCAATAAAGTATATCTTCTCTCCGGTAGCTGCGGTACAGTATCCGCTCGCATATCCTAACATCGTCCAGCATACTGGTATGCTGCTCTCCCCCATATGAAGTTTGTGCTGTTCCACTTCATAGGAATTAATCCATATTACATCTGCAAAAAAACTTCCTCTCTTTTTAGTAAAATTAATGTCCTTTATATTAACTATCTTTCCTATACCTTCTTGAATGTGTAGACTCTGACCATATTTAAGGATTTCATCCTTTGTAGAGCCTTTAAAGAGCTCTTTCATTGTTATAGCATCATTGTATCCTGATGCAAATCCAAACCTTGTCAAAATTCCCCTTGTTCTTTTCTCTCCCAATGTGTCAATAAGTTCCTTTCTCAATAATCCCATAGCATCAGCAACGAAGATTAACATTCTTTTCCCTTTGAATTTAATAATACCTTCTTCAAAGTTAAAATCCAATAATTCAAAAAGATTAATATCCTTCATATTCTTTATTTTATTTAATTATTTAATATAACTTAGTGTTAAAGAACTATATTGAATAACCTCCCTATAAAATTTAACTTTTAGGGGATGGTCAATCTAACCATCCCCGATTAAATTTACAGCAATCCTTTTTCCTTTGCCTTTTTCACAAGTTCAGGTTCCTCCCACCATTTATTAATACCTAAATCCTCAACAACTGCCTCAGCAGCCAGATAACCTGCCCCTAAAAGCACTGTCCCACCAGGATACGTACATGAACCACCCATATATAACCCCTTTATGGGAGACCTGTGGGTAGAGCAGTACTCATTAGGCCTCATATACCCCATCTGTAAAG
>CAZCTP010000135.1:0-2386 GCA_964501575.1 uncultured Thermodesulfobacteriota bacterium | reverse complement strand
ACAAGATTAACGAAACAAACCAGAGAAACAAAAAAACCAGACAGACGAGATAAACGAAATCAACCAGATAAACCAAATTAGTGCAGAAGCTTGGAAGCGCAGATGTATAAAGTTGTGTGTTTAATATTCAGGGTTCAAAGTTCAATACTAAGTGTGAGTTAAACATAGAACATAGCTTCCCCTTACCTGAATTAAAAAAGTTTGTGGGTTTTAATTGAATTACTATTTAGGATTGTATCAAATTTATGTAAGATATTATAATAGATGGTAAAAAACTATAAAAAGGGTAAAAATTGATGTCTTTTATTTTTCTCCTTACTCCCTTTTTTTTATCCCTTAAAAATAGGGTAAAAAAGGGCAAAAGGGAGGAATTTTTAAAGGTTATGTTTCTTGTATTGATGGGATTGATATTCTGGGGGTTCATCTTTTTTATATTTCTAAAAGTATTATTATATTTTAAAGGTATAGAATTATTAGGTGATATATTAACTAAAAAGTTACTGTCGATGATTCTTCTGACCTTTTTCTCTTTGCTTATATTTAGTAACATAATAACATCTTTGTCAACATTCTATATATCAGATGATCTCAGTCTAATATTAATACTACCAGCATCTAATGATGCAATATATTTATCAAGGTTTATAAATACCGTTATTCAAAGTTCGTGGATGGTTTTATTATTTGGCCTTCCAATATTCCTTGCATACGGTCTTGCTTATAATTCCTCCTATAATTTTTATATAGCTACTATATTGGTAATAATCCCCTTTATAATAATCTCATCTGGAATAGGTATAATTATAGGAATATTATTGAGTCTCATATTCCCAGCAAGGAATACAAGAAATATATTCCTGTTTATATCTATATTAATAGGAATAGGATTGTATATCACCTTTAGGTTCCTTCAGCCTGAAAAACTTGTAAATCCAGATTCCTTTTCTACTATACTGGAATATTTTTCTAATCTTAAAAATCCTGATTCTATATTTTTGCCAAGCTATTGGGCAACGGAATCTCTTATACCTATACTTTATGAATCCCAAAAATTTGATATATTCTATATACTTTTATTATGGAGTACAGGATTAGCTCTATTGGTTATTGGAAGCCTTTTATATGATGCAATATATAATTTAGGATTTTCCAAGGCACAAGAAAGTAAGAAAATAAAGGGTAGAAGAGGGAAGATAGTTGATATTATTGTAAACAATGTTTTCTTTCTTTTACCATTATCTACCAAGGGTATGATTACGAAGGATATAAAGGAATTTTTCAGGGATAATACCCAATGGTCTCAGTTATTTCTACTAATAGCTCTAATAATAGTATATCTCTATAACTATAGTGTTCTACCACTTAATAAATCTCCCATACCTACATTCTATATGCAGAATATAATATCTTTTTTGAATATGGAACTTGCTGGTTTTGTACTTGCTGCTATATCAGTACGATTTGTATATCCAATAATAAGTAGAGAAGGTAATTCATTCTGGATAATAAAAAATTCACCAATCCATTTAAAAGAGTTTATATTGAGTAAATTTATTGTTAGTATTCTTCCCCTACTTATTATAGGAGAGATATTAATAATTGTATCAAATTATCTACTTCATGTTACAAGCTTTATGATGTTCTTATCTACTATAACCGTATTCTTCATAACATTTGGGATAGTAAGTTTAGGTATATGTATTGGTGGAATATATCCAAAGTTTCATGCAAATAATATATCTCAAATATCTTCTGGATTTGGTGGTATTATTTATATGATCGTATCCATGATATTTATAGGAATAATAGTAGTTCTTGAAGCATGGCCTGTATATATAATATTTACTTCAAAATTTAGGAATATTCCAATATATAGTCCCTATTTGATAGGAATATTTATAGATTTTTTATTAATTCTATTAATAAGTGTCTTCACAATTATTATTCCTATCAAAATAGCAATTAAAAAAATTTCTATTATGGAATATAATTGACTTATACTAAATTAATAATGATATTTAAGAGAGCTTTAACATGTTGGTATATAAATTTATAGAAACAACTACAGTTACAGATGAATCTTTAGAAAAAATAGTAAATGAATGGATAAGAAAGGGATGGATCTTCGACAGGATTCAGTTTGTTGTAAGAGAATCGTCCAAAAGGCCAACGATGGCATTTGTTATATTTTACAAAGATAAAAGTCCATCTCAGTAATCTTGACCTTTTTATTCCAGCTAATTTACTCTTACCAGGGAAGAGTAACAAGGATTTCATATTAAGGAGTTATATTATAAAAACTACCTACTATTGCTGAAGCAATGGACGTTGTTACTATAAAAATAATTACCATTATAACAATAGAAGTAATTGAGTAAGGTAATAC
>CAZCTP010000134.1:0-3099 GCA_964501575.1 uncultured Thermodesulfobacteriota bacterium | reverse complement strand
ACGCAGACAGGTGCAACGCACAGGCAGGCCAGAGGAATAGCGGTCAGGTGGAGCGATTGGTTAGCCACTTTTTAAAACTCGTTCTTGTATATGCAGAGGCAATCTTCAATTTCTCTTGGTTTAAATTTGCCAAGATCAGAAGGCAAACTTTTTAGGGATAAATATCCCTTTTTGGTATTAAGACCAAGTCTTTTTGCTCCTTCCAATGTTCCAGCATGGAGATATACTTTTATGGGTTCAAATCCTAATTTAGCCCCAATTCGTAAAGAGGTATCGTAAATATATAAATTGCCTATTCCCCTTAGGTTTCCTAAAAGCTTGTAGATTCTGTGATGAAGATCATCGAAATCGGTAACGTTTTGTATAATTTCAATATTTGAAAGCAATATATGTTTTGTCTGTTTTAATACTCTCTTTGGAATTCCCCTTTGATGGCCAAATCGTTTCCAAGATGGGGTGATTGCCATTGCTGCCAAAGAAATGGCATCTGTCAAGGTCTTTTGAATCTTGAACCAACGCATTTCTTTTTCAGCCTTTTTTCTGTGTTTGTTTATATAATCGTCAACTATCTGTTTCAATGTCATAATTCTACTGGCTAACATACTTTATATTACTGTCCAGCTTTATTAAAAATATATTATGAACAGGTTTACATATCAATCAAATTAGGTAGATTTTCTCTGATTAAAAAATGATATCGGTGGATAAAATATTATGCAACTGTCTAAATAATAGAGAAGAAATTTACCCCTAAGAGATTTAGAGAATATTTATAAAAGAATAAGATTAATATTGGAATTTCCAAAAATTTTAGAGAAGTATATAGCAAAAGGGAAAGATAAATTGTTGAAAACCTTTTCTAAAGTAATTTAAAGTATCTCCAATATCATATTGCAATAATAAGGACATCTTGGGCTTGAAAACGCATTTTCCCACATAACCGTAAGAGGCAATGAAAGAAAGGACGCCTTGAGAAGATAGTCCCCCTCCTCAGAAACTAACTCAAGGATCATGTCAAGATCTGACATGATCCTGCGCTCGTTATGATTTATTATTTTTTACTTTTTATTCTTGCATTCAACGGAAATCTTTCAGGATGTTCTATAATCTCTACACTCAAATCAACATCTAATTCAGGCCAATAAAAATGTCCGGGCATAACTTCTTCTATGTTTAATATTTGCTTTATAGGTACATCTTTAAACCAAGGAAAATCTTCATAAGATAGAAATAACTCTTTATCCTTGGTGAGTAGCCATATACCATGACTTGATATATTGGTTACCTCAACTTTCAAACCACTTCTGCCAATCTGACCTAATTTCATCATAATGCTCCTCAATAATTTTCTCAATTTCCTTTAACTGTCTTCTTGAAAGATTATAATTTTTTGCAAGTTCTATTTCTGGCTCTATCCAGAATTTTGCCTCTCCATCACCACAATACACATGAATATGCATCCTTCTTTCTTCTCGTGAAAAGAAAAAGAAACGATATCCTTTCTCAAAAAATACCGTTGGGCTCATATTTTTAATTTTACACCTAACATACTTTATCCTACTGTCCAGCTTTATTAAAAATATATTACAAACAGGTTCACATGTCAACCAAATTGGGGAACCCAAATTCCGAAATAGAAGGGTTAAAGGGGGAGATAGGTTTCAATATTTGACATAGATAATATATTATTATGATAAGATATTTTTATAGCAAGACCATTAAGACTATCTTTCGAAAATGCAATATACCATATAATAGTGAAGAAAATAAAAAGAGATAATTAGCTATAATAGTTGAAAGGTTTTCGATAGAGAGGAAGGGATGTGTTTGACTTAGAGTATACCATTGTATTGGAAGCATGTGAGAAGATTGAGGGAAAGAAGTTTTGAGAATAATGAATAGAGTTATGGAGAGATTAGATGATAGAAATATTGAAAGGGAGGCCAGCCCCACTGGTGGTAGTGTTTGAGTTTTCAATATGGATGGATGTATTTTTTACAGTAACTCCTATTTTATTTTTAGAGCATAATCTCCAAAATCAGCGGTGGATATCAGCGTCCGCTGGAAGGCATTGTTATGTGATTTATGGGAATATTCTATAAATATCCTTACGATGTGCTATACGCTGACAGATTAGTAATTTGTCGGTTTTATCTATTGTTATCCCTATCCTGTAGTTTCCTATACGAATCTTATATTTATTTGGATACCCACTCATTCGTTCAAGATATCCTAATTTAAATGGATTATCTTTCAATAGTTCCTCAAAAACTATCTTTTCGGCCTGCGTCTGAATTTCTTTGGGAAGCCTTGATAATTCCTTGAGAAATCGTTTTGTATATTCAACCTTCCACATTCTGCTTCAGTGACTGATAATAGGCCTTTGCCTCTTCCACGGATAAACGTTCATCCTCTTCCACTTCATCCATCAATTTGGCCAAACCATAATTCTCTATTATCTCTTCTATCTTTTCAAATTCCTCAATAGGAACCTGAACAGCCACAGGTTTTTGATTCTCATCAAGAAGTATCTTTTTATGAATTTTCAACATGGCTCTGCCTCCAAAATTTTATTTATTATGTATTTTATCACAATCAGTGTAGTTTATTTTTAATTTTGTTTGTATCTGTCCTTTTGATTAAACACTGTTAAGTCTCTGTATCCTGCCTTTATTCTTGCACTATGTGGAATGTCCTTAGGAATAAAATATGTATCACCTTTTCTGTATGCTTGCTTTTTACCATTTATTGTTAATTCCATCTCTCCATCCCAAACAACTCCCCAGTGGGCTTCATGTGAATGCTCGGGTATTTCAACATCCCTTTTCAAAGCTCATGAAGATAGCCTGATGATTAGTGCATTGAAGAAGATATAAAGTTAATCCTTCAACAGGGGTCTCTGCCTGCGAAAAATTTGTAATTATATCAGGTAAGAAGGCCTCGTTCTGCATTTATGACCCCCACTCTATTTTTTATTTTTTCACATAACGATTTCTATACTAAATAATATAATAAAATTAGCACCAAAAGACAAGGATAGATCAAATCCCAAATTCCGAAATAGGAAGGTCAAACAAGCCAAAAAGTAGTGCCCTCCTT
>CAZCTP010000133.1:0-3449 GCA_964501575.1 uncultured Thermodesulfobacteriota bacterium | reverse complement strand
AGGTGGTAAGATATGCTGCATAATGTTATCACGAAAAAAGAGATGCTTACCTCTCTAAAAAAATACTTGACAAGGGAATTTATATCGAATAAAATTCTATTATTAAACGAATCTAATTCTTAAAAAAGTACCTAAGTCCTTTTTAGATATTTAAGTCCATTTAAGAAAGGGGGTGAATTAGGTTGTTAAGATATAATAGAGAGATAAAAATAAACTGGATGAAAGGAGGTGTAAATATGAATAGAAGATTTATAGGTTTATTTATGATGGTTTTGATCCCTCTTGTCCTAATGCTGTCTTATGCTCATTCAGAGGAAATTTCTGATATTAAGATCAGTTCAGAGGTTATTAATGCTCTTACTTCAAATGGTAGCGCTGATGTTATTATTGAGCTTAAACGTCCCGAAATACTTAAGAAAGGATGGAAAGATGTTATAACCTCAAACAAGATGGGCGAACTTCAATCCGAAATTGCTACACTCCAGGATGAGGTTATTTTTGCAATGGGAGAGAATTTTAAACTAAAATATAAATATGAAACAGTTAGCGCGATTGCGGGAACTATCAATAAGAATGCTCTTTCAATCCTGAAAGCCAATCCAAATGTTGTAAGTATAAATATTGATGGTGAGGTTCATGCTACACTCAATCAATCTCGTCCATTGATTAAAGCAGATGATGTTCATACTTTAGGGTATACCGGAAGTAATGTAGTTGTTGGAGTACTTGACACTGGCATAGATACAGATCATCCAGATCTTAAGGACCATATTGTTGGTCAGAAGTGCTTTGGTTCATGCCCTGGGGGATCAAATAGTGCGGAGGATGACAATGGTCATGGGACAAATGTGGCTGGTATTATTACATCTAAAGGGACAGTTGCTCCTAAGGGTATAGCACCTAATGCAAAGATTGTTGCTGTTAAAGTTCTGAATTCTGCAGGGAGCGGTAGCTTTAGTGATATAATAGCTGGTCTTGATTGGATTAATAGGTATCGTCCAGATGTAAGGGTTATCAATATGAGTTTAGGAGGCGGACTTTATAGTAGTGCATGTGATTCTGCGCTTACTTCACTCAGAGATGTTATAAATGCTTTAAATGCAAAAGCTGTGGTAATCTTTGCTTCATCGGGTAATAATGGTTCATCTACTAAAATAGGTATTCCTGCCTGTATGACCAATGCTCATGCAGTGGGAGCTGTATATGACTCAAATGTAGGGAAATATACATCGGGAACAGCAGGCTGTACAGATAACACAACATGGGCTGATAAAGTAACTTGTTACTCAAACAGCAATTCCCTTGTAGATCTGCTCGCTCCTGGTACGTGGATTACAGCACCTGGTATGGGTGGAGGGACTTCTACTTATTCAGGAACATCGCAGGCTTCTCCCCATGCTGCTGCGGTAGCTGCGCTTCTGCTTCAGAAGAATGGAATATTACCCCCCAGCACTATAATAAGCAAGATGAAGTCCACAGGGAAATGGATAAAAGATACAAAAAATAACAAATGGTTTAGAAGAGTAAATGCCCTTAATTCTATTAACTCTGTGTCTATAGGACCGACCTTTAGGAGTATTAATTGGGACCATTGTAGAGTAGTTCACCATACCCTCGGATCCTCAGCAACGTGGTGTTATCTTGACAAATTCAAAATGTGGATATGGACAACTGATGATGAGGCTGAAAAACTTTTTATAAAAGCTGCAGAATCAAATCACTGGCTTGGATTCTATATAAATAGAGTCTATAGTTCAGGAGCATTTAATATTCTGTATTTCAGAATATGGAAAAATTAATTATTTAGAGAAAAGGAGGTGTTATATATGAGAAAGTTATTAATAATGTCTTTAGCTTTATTGGCTACTATAATGTTATCTTCCCCAATATTTGCAGGAGAATCTGGAGGAAGTGGTGGTAAAGTAGCAATAAATGCTGATAGTGGAGGTAGTTCATTAGGACAGGGGAAAATATCTTCTGATGTTAAGAGTACTGCAATAACAACTGGATTTAAGTGGGGACATTGTACAACGACCCACCATGGAATTGGATCCTCAAGATCATATTGTCTTTTTGATTTTTATGGTGGAGGTTCTGCATGGATATGGACCTCAGATAATAAAGGAGAAGATGTTCTTATAGCCTGTGCAGAATCTAATCACTGGTGTGGAATTTATATAAATAAAGTTTCTGGTTCTACCTTTACATGGACATATGTAAGAATATGGAAATATTAGTTTAACTTATCTGCGCCAGATCTTACTGGCGCAGATATCTTGTTTAAATAAATCTATATAATATTTAATCCATAAAAGAATTTTAAAATTTGCTAATCAGAGTTTAATCAAAAGATGGATGTTCTTGACAAGTTATATTTTTATATTATATTGTATTGTTATGTAAAAAAATTATGTATGATTATGTATTATGTGAATAAGTGGTGAAATAATGAAAAAACTTTTGATAACGGGTATCATCTGGATATGTTTATTTGGTATAACTATAGCTAACTCTGAAGATAAAATAGAGAACAAAGTAACAGAGGGTAAATTGGCAATAAAGCTTGCAGAGAGGCTTGGAATTGCTGAAAATCCCTCTGAAGAGAAGGCAGTTGCCTCACTCTCTTCTACCTCTATAAAGCCAGAGGGTGGATGGAAAAAGGAAGAGAAGGTGACAGAGAAAACACTTATTAAAATTCAGAAGTCTCTATATAAAATGCTATTTAATCTATCAAGGAAACTTAAAGTCCCCGCGCCACCAACCCTGAGCTTACAGGTTCTGGATCCCCCCTATGCTCCCCAGACCATTATATTTTCTGATGTTGATATTGAGAAAGGAAAGGCTACAGAAGGTGAGTTTGCAAAGGAACTTGCAAAAAGGCTTGGACTGGACAGGAAACTTCCAGTTAAAAAGGCTATCTCATTACTCTCTTCCATAGGAATAGAACCTGATAACGGATGGAAGCCGGCTCAAAAGGCAACAGAGCTTTTTGTTGTAAGGATTCAGGTTTCTATTCTTAATATGCTTGAGAATGTAGCACAGAAGTTAAAAATTTCTGTACCCCCAACATTTACCATTAATGTTCAGGTAGAAGAATCTTGAGCTGAGAAGTTTGATTCTTTAGAATTTTTAACTTAAAGGACATCTATAAAAATATGATAACTCCATTCCTTTATATGAACAAGAGCTATCATCCATACCCCCATCTTTTATGAAAGAGGAATCACAAAATTTACAGCCTCTACCTGGAGGAGAACTATTAGAAAAACCTCCAGAAGGAATTATTGAAGGGTTTTATCCATCTGCTCTTTCATCTGATATATCCGATGAATATGTTGTTGAAAATGCCTATTCGGCTAATGGCTCACCTGATAATTAAATATGGCAGGAATAATCAGCTTTTATCCCATGTTTTGATTTAAATAAAATAATCTTTGTTTAATAGTAAA
>CAZCTP010000132.1:0-3611 GCA_964501575.1 uncultured Thermodesulfobacteriota bacterium | reverse complement strand
TTATTTTAAGGTGAGCCATCCTTTTTTCCATCACGAAATTGGAGATGCTTCCTTCTATTTTAAAATTTTAGTTTTTTAACTTAGAAAAATTTTCTTGACTTATTAATTTAATTTATTATTCTATTATAGAATATAATCTAATTTTAAAATTTTAAATCAGGGAGAAAGGAGGAAACAAAATGGCAAAAGATTATGATGTAATAATAGTAGGTGGTGGGCATAATGGTCTTACATGCGGATGTTACTTGGCTAAAGCAGGACTTAAGATTCTGGTTTTAGAAAGAAGAAAGAACATTGGTGGTGGCGCATGTACAGAGGAAGTAACTCTTCCAGGATTTAAACATAATCTTCATTCAGGAGCTCATTCATGGATATTTGCTGGGCCTGTCTATAATGATTTAGAGCTTGAGAAATTTGGATCCAGATATGTATTCCCTGAGATTCAATACGGAGCTCTTTTCAGTGATGGTAGAAGCCTCATAGCATATAGAGATAAAGAAAAAACTATAAAAAATATTGAGAAGTTTTCAAAGAGGGATGCAAAGGTATACTCAGATACATTATTAAAATTTGATAAGCTTTTTGAGCTACTTATGGGATATTTCTATAGTCCTCCTGCTCCACCATCTGTTATGGCGTCCACTTTAGAAGGAACAGAAGAAGGAAGGGAAATCTTAAAGATACAATACACAAGCCCAAAGGCTTTGTGTGATCAGCTATTTGAGAGTGAAGAAGTAAAGGTATGGGTAATGTCATGGGCATCAGGAGTTGCAGTAATGGCTGATGTATATGGAACTGCTATAAGTATACCACTTATGTTGACATTGATCCATAGAAGACCTTTCGGAATATCTGTTGGGGGTTCTCGAATGCTTGCTGAAGCAATGGTAAATGCACTCAAAGAATGGGGTGGTGATGTAAGGAGAGAGACCCATGTAAATAAAATAATTGTAGAAAATGGGAAAGCTATTGGGGTTGAAATAGAAGATGGAGCAAGAATATATGCAAGAAGGGCTATTGTATCCAATACTGTTCCAGGAGAAACCTTTCTCAAACTTATAGGAGAGGAGTATTTAGAAGAGAACTTTATAAAAAAGGTAAAAGATTATCAGCCTGATGAAGTGGCTTGGTTTACCCCACATTTGGCTCTTAATGAACCACCGAGATGGATCGGGAATAATGACGATTTAAATAAATGTATAGTTGTAAGCTGGGGAATAGATACAGTGAATCAGCTTCAGAGTCAGTTTAATGATGTAAGGCTTGGTATTCCTCCAAGAGTTATAGGAGGACTTTCATATACGCCAACTCTTTATGATCCAACTCAAGCACTACCTAATAAACATACATGGACATCCTGGCATATGGTTCCATATGATGTAGAGAAGGGGTGGGATAACATAAAGGAGGAGTATGCTGATAAGATTATAAAAGTGTTGAATAAATTTGCCCCCAACTTTGATGAATCTAATATCCTCGGAAAATTTATATATAGTCCTTTAGATATGGAGAGGGAAGTTATATCTATGTTTAAAGGTTCAGTATTACATGGAAACATTACCCAGGATCAGATGGGAATATTCAGGCCATTCCATGGTTATAAACCATATAGGACACCAATAAATGCTCTTTATATGTGTGGAGGATCAACTCATCCATGCGGTGGAATTACTGGAGCACCAGGATATAATGCTGCAAATGCAATAACAGAGGATCTGAATATAAAGAAATGGTGGGAATAATTGAGGAGGGAGTCCATTATTTGGACATTTAAGTATACTTTCTAATTTTTTTATCTTAAGACTCGTTTAATGTTAGTTAATCTTTTGCCTTAGTATATTTTACCTCTAAACAACAAAAGTTCGTTGAGACCTGCCTACTATTTAATTGGTAAATATATGAGAGATATAGCTTCATTGAATTCATAGGTTTCTTTATTCAGCAGCACGCTCCTCCATATGCACTTTCATCTTCACGCTTTACTGTGGCAGGAGCACAATTAAAAGGGCCATAATGGATGGATCTGTCTCCCATAATTTTGAAATGCTCAGAATATCTTGTATTATGAAGCATTGATGCAGTATTTCCGCATATAAGCATAGGTTTGCCAGTAATAAATCTATGATGATCATCAAGTTCAAAGAAATGATAATGGCCTGGTATGGTACCTTTATAGATAGCAATTTCTCCGTAATCTTCGCATATATCTTCAAGATCACCAAGCTTAAATGCTCTTACTGTAATAGAATAGAAATCTACCATCCCTATCTTTTTGTACATTTCTGGATTATCAATGTTTATCCGTCTTCTGGTCACAGTTCTGTAATCATAGCATCCCAGACTTCGCAGAATACGTCTAAAATCTTCTATATACATAGCACCTGAAAGGCATTCACCACGGAGTAATGGATCGTCCTTGAGATAAAGGGGGACTCGCCTACCAGAAAATATGTCTGAAAAATATAGTTCTCCACCCGGCTTGAGTACTCTAAAGATTTCACTAAAGGCCGCTTTCTTGTCAGGGGATAGATTTATCACACAGTTCGATATAATAACATCTATCGAGTTATCTTTGACCCCTATAGTATTAAGATCTTCAATATAACCTTTCCTGAAATCTACATTAGGTTTTGAGTATCCAAATTTTCTCATCTGTGAATCAATATGTCTTCTTGCCACATCCAGCTGTTCATCTGTCATATCCACACCGATTACATAACCATCAGGGCCCACATGTTTAGATGCTATATATACATCTCTTCCGGTTCCACAACCAATGTCAAGTACGGTACAGTCTTTAAGAAGTGGTGGTATGGGGGACCCACAGCCATAAAATTTATCAAGTATCTCCTCATCAATTTCTCTTAAGATATTCCTGATCTCATAGGGAAGATTGTCATCTGAACAACAACAGGCATTGGTTTTGAGATCCTTTGTGCCTGAAAGAATATTGCCATAATACTCTTTTAGCTTTTCATGGATATCAAGATTTTCTTTCATAAATTCCTCCTTCCTAATTATTTGATTAATTAACTTATAAATATAACAAGAATATATTATGCATTATGTAATTTAGCTTACAATGACAATTTTTTCTGATAAGATTCAATAATTTCCCTCAGAATATTATTTTTTATTTCAGCAGGAAGTTTAATAATCATCTGTAGGAATTATCCATTAAAAGGCATATAATTCAATAGCTTACAGACTCTTTACCCCTCATAAGCATATATCCTTGATTAAATCCCCTCTTCATTGTCCCAAATATATGCTCAATTATCATATTCCTCATCTTTACCTTTTTCTTCTCTCTTATCACCCTTCTCCTCATATCCTCCAATATCTCTTTATGCTCCCACCTGTATATTATACGTCCATACTTATTTCTTGTGCATAATCCCTTCATCCCACAGGAAAAGGGGACAGACTACTTTTTCTGAATTAATTCTTTAATAAGGAAGTTTATGAGAATCAAAAAATTATCCATAGAATTTCCAAAAAATCTTTTATTAATGTCAAAAAAGAGGTTAGGAGTTTCACAAAGTAGCGCGTTCTTTTTTGCTACTCCCTTGATGGAGAAATATGTAAATTAATTTAAAGTAAATTAAATC
>CAZCTP010000131.1:0-3993 GCA_964501575.1 uncultured Thermodesulfobacteriota bacterium | reverse complement strand
ATTATAAGTATAAATGCTATTATGTTCGATATCCTGAATAATTTTGGAAGATCATTCTTTATATCATATAAATAGTCTCCTAATATAAAGAAGGGGGAAAGAAGAATATAGGAGATAAGGGATTGATTAAGAGATAGTCTTATTAGCTTTCTTATATCCCTGGGGGCAATATACATCCTTGAGTCCCATGCCCCCATTAATTGTCCAACAATCTGGATTTTATTTTCCTTCCTCGTAAGGGACTTTACCTTTAGAACAATTGCTCCTTTATCTGAGAGGATCTCCATTCTATTTCTTCATATCTTTGCCTAAATCTTTTAGCAATACAAGAGCAGTATTATGTCCAGCAGCTCCATTTATAGCTCCCATTGGATGTGTTCCTCCACCAGTTAGATAAAATCCCTCTACAGGCATTCTATAATTGGATAATTCTGGCAAAGGTCTTAACGAAAGCATTTGATCTATTGTAAGATCAAGTATTATAATTCCTCCTTCTGTAAAGTTTGGATTTCTATTCTCCATATCAATTGGGCTATCAAGGAACCTTGCCAGTACAAGTTCCTTTACATTGGGTGCATAGCTTGCATAGAGATCCAGGATTTTATCGGCATATTTTTCCTTTGTAGGTTCATCCCACTTGTTTCCATCTCTGAACTTATAGGGACAGAAACTATATAGATACATTGTATGCTTTCCTGGGGGGGCCTGGGTTGGGTCTACAAGGGTTGGTACAGATATCCATAGAGCTGGATTTCTTGGGAATATGCCTTTCTTTGATATATCATCAAAATTATCCTGTATATATTGAACTGTAGGAGCTATAAATATTGTAACAGCTACCTCATCATCCCAACAGTTATATTCTGGAAGGCCATTTAATGCATAATGAGTATTGAATGACGCTGCAGCAAGCGGTTTTACCCTCTTCATCCTGTTATATAATTCCTCTCCAACATCATCCTTTGTAACTATATTATGATCAGCAAGACATCTAACATTCAGATTAGACACGACATTCTTTGCCATTATTTTCTCGCCGGTAGAGAGTTCAACCCCTTCTACTTCTCCCTTACTAACAAGAATCCTCTTAACCTCAGAATTTACTCTAATTTCCCCTCCTTTTTCTTTAAAACATTTTTCAAGTGCATCACTCAATGTTCTTGAACCTCCAACTCCATATCTTGTCCCTGTTGCGTGAATAAAAGCCATCGCATAACCCAATATACCTGACCCATATTGATAAGGATCGTTTCCAAGCTGGACAGCAAGCCATGTAATGGCTGCCTTAAGAGGTTCTGATTCAAAATATTGATTAACAATTGTTGCTGGATTAGTTAAAAGAACTCTGAATATTTCTCCAACCTCTTTATCTGGAAGAAGCTGATTCAATTTTGTTCCTAACTCTCCATAGCTTAAGGGAGGGGCTAAAAGAGTTGGCCAATACATCGTTAGAAGGCGCATACCATCTTCAGCATACCTTTTATATGCTTCTGCCTCTTTCTCTGAGATATTTTTAGCTATATAATCTACTGTTTTATCTAAACCCTTATAAAATGGTAGGGAAACGCTTTCTTTATTTAGGAATAGATATGACATTTCTGTATCAATATACTTCAGACCATATTTCCTTAGTTCAAGTTCATCAACAATTTCTTCAAATAGATATATATGGTCAATAGAATGTGTATTATGTTTAAATCCTGGAAGGGTTAATTCCTCTGTTACAGCCCCCCCTCCAATAATTTCTCTTCTCTCTAAAACCAATACCTTTAATCCCTCTCTTGCCAAATAAGAAGCGCATACAAGCCCCTGATGCCCTGCACCAATTACTATTACATCATAATTCTCCATCTTATCCTCCTTTTATAAAAATATTATGCTAAAAATATTTTTTAATATATAAAGCTTCTATTAAAAAGTCAAGTTTAGATGAATTCTAATTTATTATCTGCTAATATATAGTGGAAAATAATAGTGTAATTTTTAATTCAATAAGAGAAAGTAGGGACAGAATGTCCATCTATCTTGTTATTCCGATCCAATAAGGAGAATTTTCTAACTCAATGAACTCGTAAAATTTCGGATAGGCATAAAAGATAGATTGACAACAACTAACTTTAAAATATAAAATTCTTCAGAGATGAAAATTTTTAGCTTAATAATTCTGAGCTTATGGATTTATAGTTTATAGACCAGAATAAAAGTTATAGAGTAAAGACTATAAATACAGAATAAATAAAAAGAGATTATGGAGATACCATTTCACAAGCCATATATAACAGAAGATGAAATAGAGGAGGTTGTGGATTCCTTGAGGTCTGGTTGGATTACTATGGGACCGAAGACCGTAGAATTTGAGGAGGAGTTTTCCAAATACATTGGTTCAGGCCATTCTGTTGCAGTAAGTTCCTGTACAGCGGCATTGCATCTTGCTTTAAGGTCTATTAATATAAAACCGGGAGATGAAGTTATTATCCCAGCAATGACATTTACAGCCACAGGTGAGGTTATTTGCTATTTTAATGCAAAGCCTGTTATTGTGGATGTAGAAAAGAGCAGCTGTAATATTGATATATTTTCAATAGAGAAAGCTCTAACCTCAAGAACTAAGGCTATTATCCCTGTTCATTATGGCGGACATCCTTGTAATATGGATGCTATAAAGCAGATAGCTGATGAGTACAAACTTAGAATAATTGAAGATGCTGCCCATGCTCTTCCATCATGGTATAAAGGGAAAAAGATAGGAACTATAGGTGATATAACCTGCTTTAGCTTTTATGCCACTAAGACCCTTGCCACAGGAGAGGGGGGGATGGCTACGACAGAACAGGACGATTGGGCAGATAGGATGAGAATACTGAGATTACATGGTATTTCTAAAGATGCTTGGAAGAGATATTCAAATGAGGGTTCTTGGTACTATGAGGTTATAGAGGCGGGATATAAATATAATATGACCGATATTCAGGCGGCCTTGGGGATCGTCCAACTCAAGAAGGTTGAATGGATGTGGGAGAGAAGAAAGGAGATCGCCCAAAAATATACAGAAGCGTTTAAATCTTTAGATGCGATTTATCCCCTTTATCCCGGATCTGATAGAGAATCGGCATGGCATTTATATGTTATAAAGTTAGACATTGGAGTATTAAGAATAGATAGGAATAGGTTTATAGAAGAACTTAAAAAAAAGGGTATAGGAGTAAGTGTGCATTTTATTCCGTTATATAGACATCCATATTATATTAATAACTTTCGCTACGAAGCTAAATATTTTCCTAATAGTGAATGGCTGTACAAAAGAATTATTTCTTTGCCTATATATCCGGGGATGAATGGAAAAGAGATAAATTATGTTATAGATAATATATATGATTTGTGTAAAAGATGGAGAAGATAAAGAGGACCTTTGATATATTTTTCTCTTTAGTAGGCTTAATCTTTTTATCTCCTTTGTTAATATTGATATCTATATTTATAAAAGTAGATACCTCCGGTCCTATTTTATTTAAACAAACAAGGATTGGGAAAGATTTTAAACCTTTTAATATCTATAAGTTTAGAACGATGGTAGTTGATGCTTCAAGTAAAGGGCTTCCTTTAACTCCTAAGGATGATCCAAGAATAACAAGATTTGGAAAGGTATTAAGAAGAACAAAGATAGATGAGCTCCCCCAGCTTATAAATGTGCTTAAAGGTGATATGAGTTTTGTTGGTCCAAGACCAGAAGTGCCTAAATATGTGAAAATGTTTAAAGCTCAATTCAATGAAATATTGAAGATAAAACTAGGAATAACCGATTATGCTACCATAGAGTTCAGAAATGAGGAAGAGATATTAAGAAAGTATAGAGATCCAGAAGAGGGTTATATTAAAGAAGTATTGCCTATAAAAATAGAGCTGTATAAAAAATATATTAAAGATAAAGGACTTTTAATAGAGGAAGCATCTCCAATTTCGTGATGGAAAAAAGGATGGCTCACCTTAAAATAA
>CAZCTP010000130.1:0-4100 GCA_964501575.1 uncultured Thermodesulfobacteriota bacterium | reverse complement strand
AGGTGGTAAGATATGCTGCATAATGTTATCACGAAAAAAGAGATGCTTACTTTTACAGAATCATCGTTGACAAAATTAAAAAGAAAATTATAAAATTATTATATAATTTTTTAGAATTCTAAGGAGGTAAAATATGTCAAAGAAACCAGAAATTTATGGAGAGTGGAAAAAGGATACAAAGTATGATTTTGTTTTTATTGGTGCAGGTCATAATGCGTTGACATGTGCTGCATACTTAGCAAGATCAGGATATAAGGTTATTTTATTTGAACAGAAGCATCTTATAGGTGGAGGAGCAATGACAGTTGAGCACGATGACCTTATAGGAGGAGCTTATGAAGGATTGACAATAATGACAAAAGACAGGGTTGTTCCTGGATGGAAGCATAATATACATTCCCAGATGCACGGATGGTTATGGGGGGGACCAAGCCCAAAACATATGGAATTAGAAAAATATGGATGTAAGTATATATTACCGGATAATCAATATTCATGTGTATTCAGTGACGGGACAAGTATTACCCAATGGAGAGATGTAGATAAGACATGTGAATCTATAGCGAAGGTATCAAAAAAGGATGCAAAAACATATAAGGATTTTTATGAAGAGTTCAAGGGGTTTGATGACTTAATAATGAATGCACTTTCAAGTAAGCCTGTTCCTTATTCAGAGTTTTTCAAGATCCTTGATGCTAATTATACAGGTAGAAAGATAATGAGATGGATGTTTACAAACTCAAGGAAGATTGTAGATGAGTTGTTTGAAGATGAAAGGGTAAAAACATGGCTTATGTGGCTCATAACTCAAATTGGCAATCCCCAGGATTTAGAAGGTTCAGGATATGCAGTTCCAACACTTGTAGCTCATACCCATAATCATCCCTGGGGTATAGCTGTTGGAGGATCAAGGTCCTTGGCTATAGCCCTTGCGAGAAATGTTGAAGCTCATGGGGGAGCTGTAGTAGCTGGCAGAAAAGTAACAAAGATCATATTTGAAGGGAGTACGGCAGTTGGCATTAAATTTGAAGATGGAGAGGAAGTAAGAGCTGAAAAGGCTGTAGTATCCTCTGCTGGTGTTCCCCAGACTATACTTAATATGATTGAAGAAGGACTCTTAGATGAAGGTATGATATATGGAGCTAAGAGTTACAAATGGGATTCAATGGTCCTGGCAACTCCGCATTTAGCTCTTAAGGTAAAACCACATTTCGTTGCGGCAGAAAAGAATCCAGAAGTAGATGATTCATTCTGTTTTGCCTTTGGAGTAGATACTCTGGATGAAATGCAAACAGTATTTAATGATCTGAGGGAAAAAAGACTCCCAAGAAGACCGGGAGGGCTTGGATGTAATGCATCCATATATGACAGGTCTATGGTACCAGAGGGCAGTGATGGAACAACTCCTTTTTATTGGCAGTTTACATGCTATGACCTAGGAGGAGACCCATATAACTGGGAAAGATTTAGAGAAGAGGCTTTAGAATTGTTTTTAAGACCTTGGCAAAAAGCCTGTCCTAATATAACAGAGGAAAATATTGTAACAAAATTTCTTTATACTCCATATGATATAACTATAGGAAATCCTCATATGGGCAATGGATCAATGGCTTTAGGGGATATGGCTCTTGATAATATGTTTACATTTAGACCATTCATAGATGGATTTAACTATAAGATTCCAAATATTAATAATCTTTATTTTACAGGTGGAACGACCCATCCCAATGGAGGAATTACAATGATGGCCGGGTTTAACACAGCGAATCAAATAGCAGAGGATTTCAGTATAAGAAAATGGTGGGCTTAGCTTTTAAGGGGGAATCTCCCCCTCTTTAAAATTATATAAAATGGGTAAAAAATTGAGAATTTTACACATATAAATGTAGAGTATATATACCATAAGTACATTTCTGAAAAATATTCATAATAATTACATAAATCAAGGGGAGAATACATGAGATATATACTGTTATTATCTATAGGCTTATTAACAGGGACATTTAGTAGTTTTTTAGGATTAGGAGGTGGACTTATTCTTATACCGACTCTAATCTATGTATTTAAAATGACCCAACATCAGGCTCAGGGAACTTCTATTGCTGTAATGCTTCCCCCAATAGGGATACTTGCATTCCTGGAATATTATAAAATGGGGCATATAGATTTAAAGATTGCCCTATTCATTGCCATAGGATTTACATTTGGAGGATTTATTGGAGGATATATTGCTCAATGTGTACCAGATTATCACTTAAGAAAGATATTCGGGGTTTTCCTGTTGATAGTAGCAATAAATATGATACTATCCTAAGTTAAGAACCCAGATATATAGATATCGCTCCAGCAACCATTAATGTTGTACCAATCAATCTCTCTTTTATATGCCCTTCTTTGAAAAATATCTCTCCAAGCATCACACTAAAAAGTATACTAGTTCTCTTTATAGCAATGAAATACGCTACCTCTATTCTTGATATACCAAGGCAATGAGCTAATATCATAATACTATATAAAAATCCTATAAATAAAAATATAACTATTTTACTCTTTATGCATCTAAATTCTTTTATCTCTGTGACGAATGGAAGAATAGGAGTAAAGGACAGGAGAAGTATAGGTAAATAAAAAATCCCCATAAATTCCGGGCTTGAATAAATAATGGCTTTTTTCCCAAGATTTGATGTAATGCTATAAATGAAGGAAACAGCTATCATAAATATTGGACCTTTTTCCTTTATGATAGCTTTTATTGGAAGCAAAAAGTCTTCTATTCTGACTCTATGAATATTTAGTATATAGGATCCAATAGATATCAATAGGATACCTAAAATTCCGGACTTAGATGGAAATTCATTCAACATAATAAAGGATGTAATTATCAGAAAGATTGGAGTTAATGATAGGAATGGAATAGTTAAAGATATCGGAGACAATTTTAATCCTTTCATGTATAATAATAGGGCTATTATTTCTAAAGGGATAAGGATAGATATTATTATCCAGAATCTTGGATCTATATTAGGGATCTTTAAGAAGAATAATGAAGCAATAATAAGAAAAGGTGCGGAAAATAGAAGTCTCCCCCAGCCAACTATGATAAAACTTGTATCTTTTAATACATGTTTGGATAATATATCCACCATAGAAATTGTCATTGCACTTAAAAGCCCTAATGTTAACCATGACATATCATGTTATTTTAAACGACCTGATAATAGAATGTCAAAAGGTAAAAAATTCCAGTAATTTTCAGTGAAAAATCATGTAAATCTTTTTTTATTAAAGGATCACAAGCAGAATAGCATGGAAGAACGGAAGGAAATAGTTCAGGGTAAACGGGGAACGTAGAACATCCCAAGTTCGAATTATAAAGAGTTAATAAATTTACCAAAAATCGCTTTTCAATCCTTTTCTGCTGTTACTACTACATCAAGATGTTAAATTTTTACTATGTAAAAATGTTTAA
Source organism: uncultured Thermodesulfobacteriota bacterium (assembly GCA_964501575.1). Lineage (GTDB taxonomy): Bacteria > Desulfobacterota > CAZCTP01 > CAZCTP01 > CAZCTP01 > CAZCTP01. The sequence continues at coordinate 631 of CAZCTP010000130.1, read as the reverse complement.
ATTTAATTTAAGCATTCTTGATACTCTCGTTGACTTAAAAAGGTTTTTATTTCTCCATCAAGTTTATAAATTTTAGTATCCTTTGATAATTTGGTAGTAAGGTAACCATCTATGTTGAGAGCCGTCCATCTGAATTAGCATACCTGCCTTAGGTATCTTCCTTCTCCTTCGGTATACTCTCTTCCTCTTTCTTGGTTTGTGAAGTTTATATTCAATAAGTATCTGCCTTATCTTCTCATAGGATAGCTTGAGGTTATGAATCTCTTCCAATTTATCCTTAAAATGCATCACGTTAAAATCATAGTAAGTATTTCTATATAAATCCACAATATACTCTTTAAGGAACTCTTTTAATTTCCTTGGTGATTCTCTTTTGGTCATTAAGATACCTTTAAATCCCTCTTTTAACACCTTTTGTTTAAGTCTGTATATATGAACCTGGGTGTAACCTAATAGAGAAGCAGACTGATATCCTTTAATCTGTTTGTTAATTAGTTGTTGTAAGATTTCATATTTTTTGATATCCTTCATACTTACTAAGTATTGTAGTAATTATCTTTAACATTTTGTTATTGTAACAACAAATCACTTCCCAAATTCCGAAATAGGAAGGTCAAACAAGCCAAAAAGT
>CAZCTP010000129.1:0-4157 GCA_964501575.1 uncultured Thermodesulfobacteriota bacterium | reverse complement strand
TTTAAAGGAAAATATTATTCGATTAATAATGGTTTGCTTGTACCAAAACCAGATCCTATACCTCCAGTATGGTATGCAGGAATGTCTGAAGTATCTCGAAATCTTGTTGCCGAGGAAATGGATGGATGGTTAATGGGAGGATGTAGTCTTGAAGAGGCTAAAGAAAATATAGCTAATATGAGAGAGCGTTTAAAAAAGAAGGGTAAAAGCGATTTGGATTATGCCATCCCGGGTTTGACATTTATTAGAGATACTGATGAAGATGCTGAAAAGTACGTAAAACAAATAACAGGTGGCCGTAAAGAAATATTAGATAGAACCTTAGATACAGGCTTAATCGGTTCTCCCCAAACAGTGGCAAATAAAATAAAACAGTTAGAACAGGTTGGAATTAATTATGTTTTATTGCAAATTTCGCCAACTCTAAAGGAATTACAAAATGTGAAAAAAGTCATCGATATCCTTGATATTTTGTCGAATTAGGCTGTGAAAGTTTACTATGTAAAACAAAAAAAATAGATCACCCAATCCTTATTTTACTCTTCTCAACCCTTATTCCATATTTAGTAGTTCCGTATTTCTTTACGTTTGTAATTAAAAAGTAAGGTAAAAGAGTTTCATCCGTTAACCCTCTTTTTATCACACTATTTATCTTACTTATATTCTGCCTTATCACATCCATATCCATTCCTTCTTTCCATTTATTAAGCAGTGCTTCATCCTTAAATGGCTTATCTTTGTAAATCTTCTTATAATCTTTAGCCATATTCCTGATCATACTCTTATCCGAAAGCTCTACAACAGTTTTAAAACAATCCCTACATTCAAAACAATACTCCCTATCAAGATGTTCACAACGATCCACCTTTTGCCTTAAAAATGTAATATAAAACATAAGCTGAATAGGCTTCATTTCTATAGCATAATCTTTAATCCAGACCATCCTCTCTGAAAAACTCACTCTAATCTCAGATTGTATTATTGCCATATCTATTTCTTTCTGCCCTTCTAAAACCATCTCTTTAAATCCTTTGCCGCTCAAAGATAACTTATCCCTTAATCTAACAAAAGGAAGATCTGCAAGGATAATTTCTGCTTTTTCTGTACTTAACTTTCTAACCTCTCCATCAGGAGTTCTAACATCAATAAGCACATCTTTCTTTGGCTTATAATAAAATGCTGGATTGCTTTCAAACTCTGGACTTACAAGAACATGATACAATTTGTCCCAAGGTCTTCCAAAGAGTTGAAGGGCGGATCCCAGATAAAATCCCATAGTTTTTCTACCACCAGCAAGGGAACAGTGAAGCCTTACTCTTAGGTCTTTTGTCTTCTCCTTTATAATATCTGTAATCAGATCACCTAATGCCTCATTCTCCAACTCGTTTCTAATATCATTTATAAACTCCTCCTCATTTCTTACCACTACAAAAGAACTCTCATAAAGAGGAATTCTAGGCAATCCTAACTCTTTAACCATCTTATCAAGAATGCCCTCTTTTAAAAGAGCTTCTTCAATAAGTCTTTTTCCTACGGTTGTTGTAATTATACAAATTTCATCAGGATAGATTGGGGAATTTCTATGAGCAAGGGCATAGATAGTTTCTGTTATTATCTGAGGTGTTGCCCCTGCTACAAAGATGAATATTTCTTTGAATTTCATATTTTTAAGATTCTTGACTCTTTATATTATTTCTATATAAAATATTTTTTAAAATTAATCAATGATTTCAAAAATAAACTCTCAAATTTCAGAATAAATAAAAATATTTCTGGAACATTGTTCTTGTTGACTCTGCATATTAAATACTTTTAGAATTCTACCAATAATTATAAATTATACTTTAAAGGGAGGAAAGTTATGAAAAAATTAGTTTTTTTATTAAAGAAATTTTTTTGTTATTTACGGATATCTCCAACTACAGCCTCTGCTATAAATAGGTTATATTCCTATCCTCCAGGAGAACCTTATTATGTTGTGACCTTAACTTCAAGAGAACTTTTTGCTCAATTCCAAAGTGGTTACGAGCTAATAGAAAACTACTTCCGCATTAAATAAGCAAGGGAAAATGTCTTATCCTTAAGCAGATTACTTTCCTCCCCCTTTTTACAAATATCATTTTATAACTTGAAAAAATCTATTGATTAAGCTATGATTAGAGGAAAACAGGGAGAAGGTAATGCGTGATATTCTTATCTCCACAGTAGGTAAAAGTTTATTAGCTAATATTAATAAGCTTGGGAATGATGATTCTCTAAAAATTGCTAAAATAAAAGGAAATCTTATAGGACTTGTAAAAGAGCTTTTAAAAATAGAAGCAGAGGATAAAACATGTGGAGCAGAGATAAATTCTATTACAAGCATTATAAAAAGAAGAAACTTAGATGAAAGAAACGAGCTATATCTTTTAATCTCGGATACGAATGAGGGAGAGGAAACAGGAGAGATATTAAAGAGTTATTACGAAGATTCAAAAAACTTATACAAATTTGAAAGGGTTTTAATAAAGAAGATCGAAGGACTTACGGATAAAGATATAAATAGCTTTAAAAGTAAGGGACTAAAGAATCTTGTCAAAGAGATAGCAAAAATTATTAAAGAAAATGGTTCAGAAAGAATAATAATAAATGCTACTGGCGGATATAAGGCCCAGATCTCCTTTGCAGGACTTATTGGGCAGGCTTTGGAAATCCCTGTTGTATATATGTTTGAAACCTTTCAAGATATAATTCTTCTTCCCCCTCAACCTATCTCATTTAATATTGATTTATGGTTTAAATACTATGAGTATTTTGCAAAATTGGATAAAGAGGTGATATTACTTTCAAAAGAATTAACATCTTTTCTTGAAAATAAGCTTACAAACGTTTTGATTGAAGAAGAGGATATAGATGGAGAAAAATATATTGCTTTATCTCCTATGGGACAATTATTCCATGAAACTTTTAAATACAGATTTGAAAAAGAAAAACGTAACTATTTACCGAAGAAACTAAGCAATAAAGAAAGAAAGCCGCCAGAATTTAGTGAGCATTTTAGACATTTTCCACCAATTTCTGCAGAGACTTTTGTTAATAGGGTCTGGAGAGAGAAAGAATATATAAGAGCTATAAGAGATTTTGACACTTATTCTGATCATCCTGAAAGAACAAGATTTAAAATGGGAAAAGATGGAATTATATTAATTTATAGTGATGGGACAAAAACAGCAAAATTTAGAATAGAAATTCCAAATGCTAATGAACATGAACTTAAGGCAGCTTTAATAGATTTAAATGAATCTTATTTTAATTAAAGGGCAAAGCCATGTCCTCAAATAAAAAGTTTATGCTTATCTCTGTTGGTGGAAGTTCAAAACCTGTTGTGGTTAGTCTTAATCATCAAAAACCTGATTATATCTGCTTTTTTGTATCTGAAGAGACCAAAAAAATTCCCCAAACAGAGATTCTTCCGAATCTTACCTTTACTCCAAAGCATTGGGATTTTTTAGTTACCCCTGCAGCAGAGGGGCTATCTGAATCCTATAGGACTATCTCCGAAGAGCTTCCAAGAATCCTTAAAAAATGGAATATAAATCCTTCGGATATTATAGTTGATTATACTGGTGGAACAAAAAACATGAGCGCTGCTTTGGTTCTTGCCACAATAGAATATACATCGAAATATTCCTATGTTGGTGGAGTTGAGAGAACAAAAGAAGGGATTGGTGTTGTGGTAGATGATAAAGAAAAGATGCTCTTCCATGATAACCCATGGATGGAGCTTGCTCTTACAGAAAGGAAAAAAGCATCAATTTTATTCAATAAAGGGAGATATGCTTCAGCTGCAGAGGTTTTAAAGGATATTGCTAATAAGATCCCTGAAAAAGAAGGTATATTCTTTAAATCTTTTAGTGGAATAGTTGAAGGTTATGACCTGTGGGATAGATTTAAACATAAAGATGCCCACATAAAAATAAGAAAAAACCTGGATACCTTCAAGGCATATTGTTATGGAAGCAGAGAGGAGAGACTGAATAAGCTTGTAGATCATATTAAAAGAAATGTTGAGTTCCTTGAAAAGTTAATTACTGAAAAAGAAGATTATTATTTCTATGACCTAATTGCAAATGCAAAAAGAAGGGCTGATTTAGAAGGAAAATATGACGATGCAGTTG
>CAZCTP010000128.1:0-4202 GCA_964501575.1 uncultured Thermodesulfobacteriota bacterium | reverse complement strand
TATTTTAAGGTGAGCCATCCTTTTTTCCATCACGAAATTGGAGATGCTTCCTTTTGAGATTGGGGTGGAAATATTCAGTGAAGTTTATGTTGACTTCTTAAAAATAATGAGTTATTTTTAAAAAAGATGAAGAGATATTTTCAACTAATATTCCTAATACTTTTTGTTTTTGTAGGATGTAATAGATTCAACCTCCTTGAAGGTTTAAGTCCAAAGTCAAATATTACAAGTAGAGTAAAAAAGAATATAGATGAGTATAAATATAAAAAGATAGCAATATTTCCATTCATACTGGAAGATTCTATTCCTGAAGAAGGTAGAGAAGTGGAAAATCTATTTTATGAAAAATTTCTGTCAACAACTAAATATGAAGTTTATCCTTCATATATAGTTGAAGAGGTTATCGAGAAAATGGATATGTCCTTGGAAGACGTATATGATGTATCAAAGGCTATAGAGATTGGTAAGAGCATGGAAGTTGATGCAATTTTAAGAGGTAGAGTAACAAGATATAAAGAACTTGAGGGATACAGATGGGGTGCAAAAAGCCCTGCTTCCGTCTCCTTTGATGTTTATCTAATAGATATAAATGATGGAACCATATTATGGTCTGGAAGCTTTGATAAGACTGAACAAGCTCTAACTCAGGATGCTTCTAATATAAAGGCTTTTATTAAGGGTGGAGGAGTATGGCATAAGAGATACGAGATTGCAAAGATGGGGGTAGATGAGATTTTAAAAACATTCCCAGGATTAAAAAAGGAGAGATAGAGAAATGTTAACTATTACGAATGTAAATGCAAGAGAAATACTTGATTCAAGAGGTAATCCTACTATTGAGGTTGAAGTAACATTATCTAATGGAGCTATTGGAAGAGTTCAAATACCTTCCGGAGCTTCAAAGGGAGAACACGAAGCTTTTGAATTAAGAGATGGGGAGAAAGATAGATATTTTGGTAAAGGAGTAAAAAAAGCTGTTAAGAATGTAAAAGAAATTATTGGGCCAAAGATTATAGGGATGGATGTTTTAAAACAGCCAGAGATTGACAAAACCCTTATTGAATTGGATGGAACAGAAAATAAAAGCGCGCTTGGAGCCAATGCTATATTGGGTGTTTCTTTAGCTGTGGCAAAGAGTGCCTCACTCGCCATTAATATCCCATTCTATATCTATATAGGTGGGGTTAATGGAAAAACATTGCCTGTTCCAATGATGAATATAATAAATGGTGGATCTCATGCAGATAATAGCCTTGATATTCAAGAGTTTATGATAGTTCCAGTGGGTGGTGGGAAATTCTCTGAAGCATTAAGAATTGGAGTTGAAGTATTCCATTCTTTAAAAAAGGTTTTAGGTAATAGAGGATATGCCACAGCAGTAGGGGACGAAGGAGGATTTGCGCCAAATCTAAAATCTAATGAGGAAGCTATTGAGCTTATATTAGAAGGAATAGCAAAGTCGGGATATAGTGCTGGCAAAGATGTATTAATTGCTATTGATGCTGCAGCAACAGAACTTTATAAGGATGGTAAATATATATTTAAAAAATCAGATGGTTCAAAGAGAAGTTCATCAGATATGATAGTTCTTTATTCAGAATGGATAAAAAAATATCCTATTATATCTATTGAGGATGGTCTATCAGAAGAGGATTGGGAAGGCTGGAAGAGCCTTACAAAAGAATTAGGGAATAAAGTCCAGTTAATTGGGGATGACATATTTGTAACAAACAGAAACAGGCTATCTAAAGGAATCAAAAATAAAATAGCTAATTCTATATTAATAAAATTAAATCAAATAGGAACCTTAACAGAAACTCTTGATGTCATTGAAATGGCAAAGAAGAATGGTTATACTGCAGTTGTATCCCATCGTTCTGGAGAGACGGAGGATACAACAATAGCGGATCTTGTAGTAGCAACAAATGCGGGACAGATAAAAACAGGGTCATTAAGCAGAACAGAAAGAACTGCTAAATACAATCAGCTTTTAAGAATAGAAGAGGAATTAGGAGCTTCTGCTCTCTTTTTAGGAAAGGAGGCTTTCTATAGTCTTTCATTATAAACCTATTTCATTAATAATTCTTGATGGATGGGGAATTAGAGAAGAGAAAGAAGGAAATGCAGTAGCATTAGCTAATACTCCTGTAATGGATTCCCTCTTTAAAAGATATCCTTATACCCTGCTTGATGCCTCAGGAGAGGCTGTAGGACTTCCTGATGGATTAATGGGAAATTCAGAAGTAGGACATTTAAACCTTGGTGCAGGAAGAGTAGTATATCAGGACATTACCAGGATCTCAAAGTCTATCAGAGATGGTGACTTCTTTAAGAATGAAATATTAATAAATGCTATAACCAAAGCAGTAGATAGTGAAAGAGCTCTACATTTAATAGGGCTTCTTTCTGATGGAGGAGTTCATAGTCTTGATGAACATCTATTTGCTCTTATTTATATGGCAAAAAATATGGGCATAAAGAAGCTATTTATTCATGCCTTTCTTGATGGTAGAGACACTCCTCCAGAAAACGGGATAAAGTATATAGAAAAGCTTCTTAGCAAGATAAAAGAGATAGGAATTGGACAAATATCTACGATTATGGGAAGATATTATGCAATGGATAGGGATAATAGATGGGAAAGGGTTGAAAGGGCGTATAAAGCAATGGTTGAGGGAGTGGGAAAAAGTATAAAGGATCCATTAATAGGTTTAAAGGAGTCATATAATAAGGGAATTACAGACGAATTTGTTGAACCGATGGTTTTAGCCGATGATAATAACAGCCCCTTGGGGAAAATAGAAGATGGAGATTCTATTATATCCTTTAATTTTAGAGCTGATAGAATAAGAGAGATTACAAAAGCGCTGACCCTTGATGATTTTGCATATTTTAATAGAAATAAAAAGCCAAATATCTTTTATACCTGTATGACAGAATATGAAAAAGGACTTGATCTTCCCGTTGTATTTTCTCCTATTTCTCTTGTAAAAATTCTTGCAGATATATTTAAAGAGAATAACGTTAAGAATTTGAGAATTGCTGAGACAGAGAAATATGCCCATGTTACATACTTTTTTAATGGAGGTGTGGAAGAAAAATTTTTAGGAGAGGATAGGATTTTAATACCTTCTCCAAAAGTTTCTACTTATGACTTAAAACCAGAGATGAGTGCATATGAAGTTACCAATAGAGTCATAAAAGAGATAAAGTCTAAAAAATATGATGTTATAATACTAAATTATGCAAATCCAGATATGGTTGGGCATACAGGTAATCTTAATGCAGCTATAAAGGCTATAGAGATTATAGATTCCTGTCTTGGTGAGGTTATTGATACTATAAAAGAAGAGGGAGGTATATCCCTTATTACTGCAGATCATGGTAATGCGGAAATAATGATAGACCCTGATACAGGGGAACCCCATACAGCTCATACTACGAATAAGGTCCCATTTATTATAGTTGATGACGGTTTAAAAAAGAACTTAAAAAAGGAATGTGCTTTAAAGGATGTAGCTCCTACAATACTCTCTCTTATGGGGATAGAAAAACCAAAAGAGATGACGGGAGTGGACATCAGGGAATAGAAATATTCTTAGATAATTTTTCTTCTATCCTATTTATAATATCCATTTCTTCTTCACCATCAGATTTCATATCAACCCATTTTGCTCTTAATCTTTCCCCTTTTTTTGTTTTCCTCTGCTTGTTTTCCTTTACCATCTTTGCAATATTCCTTTTGATATTAAAAGTAACACCTTTTTCCCCTTTTTTTATATTTATATTGAGTTTAGATTTTGTGACAAGGTCAAAGCTCCAATTTGTAACATAATCCGTTAGAATAACACCATCTTTAAAATCCTTTTTCTTTATTGGATAATTTAAATCCCTTTCCACTACAATTAAAGTAGCTTTCCAGACATCTTCATATGAACTATTATATACTCTGGTTATTCCTTTTGTAGAACCACAAGAAAGAAAAGAAAGAATAATTATATATAGGAACCAAAATCTTTTCACCTAAAAATCCCTCCTTACTAATTATATAATAGGATCAAATCCAATTGTATAAGTATCTCATATAATATAAATAAAATAGTATAGAGATATAGTATTGTCAAGGGATATACCGCTGGTGGTGGGGCGGAAATGTTCAGGCAGATGGTGGTACAGTTAAGTTAGTAAAGATTAAGGTAATG
>CAZCTP010000127.1:0-4211 GCA_964501575.1 uncultured Thermodesulfobacteriota bacterium | reverse complement strand
TAAGCTTTTATTAAATAAATATTATGTTGATGAGATATATAATGCAATATTCGTTCAACCAATAAAGAATGGAGCAATATTTTTATGGAAATGTTTTGATACAGGGGTTATAGATGGTATTGTCAATGGATCTGCTGGATTGACAATCGGTATAAGTGGGATATTAAGGCGGATTCAGACAGGATATGTTCAGGATTATATATTATCATTTATAATAGGGGTTATATTAATTATAGGATATTTATTGATATATGCTTAAATTGCCAATACTTACAATAATAACATTTTTACCAGCTATAGGAGCTTTGTTAATACTCTTTTTTAAGAAGGAGAATATAATAAAAGTATTATCTTTTATGTTTTCATTGATAACATTTATAATATCTATGACTCTCTATATATACTTTGATGGGACTACTTACAAGATGCAATTTGTGGAACATATTCCATGGGTAAAGGATTATGGTATCTCATACTTTGTTGGAGTAGATGGTATAAGTCTCTTTCTGGTTCTTCTAACAACATTTATCACACCTATAGCCATCCTGTCATCATTTAAGGGAATTACAGAAAAGATAAAAGGATATATGGTATGTATGCTTATACTTGAAACCGGGATGATAGGGGTTTTCATATCTCTTGATCTGTTCCTTTTCTATATATTCTGGGAGGTAATGCTTGTTCCAATGTATCTTCTTATAGGGGTGTGGGGTGGGCCAAGAAGGATATATGCAGCAGTGAAATTCTTTATATATACAATGTTTGGAAGCCTGCTTATGCTTGTGGCAATATTATTTATGTATTATCTAAATTATAGAGATAATGGGATCCTGACATTTAACCTATTAGAATTATATAATCTCAGGATACCGCCAGATATACAGATATATCTATTCTTGGCATTTGCACTTGCATTCGCTATAAAGGTTCCCATGTTCCCATTCCATACATGGCTTCCGGATGCCCATGTTGAAGCCCCTACTGCAGGAAGTGTTATATTAGCAGGGATATTGCTTAAGATGGGGACATATGGATTTATAAGGTTTGCAATGCCCCTATTTCCAGATGCAACAATGAAGCTACTTCCTGTAATATGTATATTAGCTATTATAGGTATAATATATGGAGCTCTTGTTGCGATGGTTCAGGAGGATATTAAAAAACTTGTAGCTTATTCCAGTGTGAGTCATTTAGGATATGTTATGTTAGGTCTATTTGCATTGAATATAAAGGGTGTTGAAGGGGGAATATATCAGATGCTGAATCATGGTTTAAGTACGGGGGCTCTTTTTTTAATAGTAGGAATAATATATGAGAGAAGACATACAAGGCTTATAAGTGATTTTGGAGGACTGTCAAAAACTATCCCTGTGTTTGCAGCATTTTTTATGATAGTAACTCTATCATCCATTGGGCTCCCCGGATTAAATGGATTTATTGGAGAATTTTTAGTATTAATTGGCACATTTACATCATCAAATCCAAATTCTGTTATATATGCTGTATTTGCTGCATCTGGAATGATATTAAGTGCGGTATACATGCTTTGGATGTTCCAGAGAGTTATGTTTGGTCCGTGCGATAAACCCGAAAATCAGGATATAAAAGATTTAACAAAGAGAGAGTGGGCTATTTTAATACCTATAATTATATTTATATTATGGATGGGTGTATATCCATCTACATTCTTAAGGAAAATGGATACCTCTGTTGAACATTTTATAGATCATGTAAAAAGTAATAGATTAATTGAGTTAACTAAGGAGTAAATATGGCTATTAATACAATACTATCTCCTCTTATATTATCAATATCCGCTCTTATAGTATTGATAATGGATCTATTTGTAAAGAATAAAAGATATATTGCACTAAGCTCTTTAATATTTGTTATCTTTTCAGGCATATTCTCTATTAGTTTATGGAATGAAAATGTGTTGGGCTTTAATAACATGATAATACTTGATAATTTTTCTATATTCTTTAATGTTATTATCCTTATTATTACATTTTTAACAATTCTTATCTCTATAAGTTATCTTGAGAGAATGGGTATAAATTATGGAGAATATTATTCTCTTATCCTATTTTCAGCGGTTGGGATGATGGTCCTTTCTTCAAGTACGGACCTAATAACTATATTTATAGGACTTGAGATAATGTCTATTGCTATATATATATTAGCTGGATTTAATAGGGAAAGCATGAAATCTAATGAGTCTGCACTAAAATATTTCCTGTTAGGATCATTTGCAACCGGATTTTTTTTATATGGAATTTCTCTTATATATGGTGCAACGGGAACAACAAATATCAGGGATATAGCATTAAAAGTAAATCTAAGTCCTCTTATATTGGCAGGAATCGGGTTTATAATAGTAGGGTTTGCTTTCAAGGTTAGTCTTGTTCCTTTCCATATGTGGACTCCTGATGTATATGAAGGGGCTCCTACCTCTGTGACCGCATTTATGTCTGCTGGGGTAAAAGTATCTGCTTTTGCGGCATTTTTAAGGGTTCTACTTATAAGCTTTCCAGTCATTGAAACAGATTGGAGCAAAATATTATGGGCTCTTTCTATAATTACTATGACTTTAGGAAATATAGTCGCTCTATCCCAGACAAATTTAAAGAGGATGTTAGCCTATTCAAGTATTGCCCATGCAGGATATATATTAATAGGGTTTGTTGCTGGAGGTAATCTTGGAAGTTCAAGTATATTATTCTATCTATTATCTTATACATTTATGAATATGGGAGCATTCGGAGTTATTATTTTGCTTGGAGAGGGTAAAGGAGAGGGTGATAATCTTGTAGACTTCAGTGGGATAGGATTTAGGAGACCATTCTTGGCATTCTGTATGACAGTATTTATGCTTTCCTTGGCTGGAATTCCACCTACATCAGGATTTGTTGGTAAATTCTATATATTTAGCTCTGCTGTTAAAACAGGTTATATTGACCTTGCAATAATAGGGGTATTAAATAGTCTTATATCCTTATATTATTATTTAAGAGTCATTGTTTATATGTATATGAAAGAACCCGAAAAAGAGATAGTATTCATAAGTCTAAAACCAGCTTTAACCTTTGCTTTATTAATATCATTAATAGCTACAATACATATAGGGATATTTCCGAGTAACTATCTATATATTGCAAAGGAATGTATAAGAGTATTGGTAGGATAGATATTCAAAAATAAGAATATTTTTAAATATCTGCTTTTTAAAGAAAAAAGATTTATTTCGTGAGAAAAATGTTTAGTAGAATTATATGAAGATAATTCCTTTCCTTAAGGAATGAAGTTCTATATTTTTAAGGATACCTTATATTCTCAGAATAATAGGCTTCAATGTCCATTCTTGAGTTTCTTAAATCACTTACTGCTGATGCATTAAAAGTTCTTATTCTATAATTATTCCACATAGGTATTGCAAGAGCAACAAGGATTCCAATAATAGCAATAACAATAGTTATTTCAATCAGTGTAAATCCCTTAATATTATTCTTTTTAGAAAAGGTTTTTATAATATATCTACATAAATTTTTCATAAATAGCTCCATAAATGTTCTTAATCATTATTATTAAGTATAAAGATATGCATAAAATATGCCAAGATAAAAAAATCAATATTTTAAAGAATCTTTAAAAATAAAGAGGTTTAGAAATTTAAAAATTTTGTCTCTACGGTAACAAAAATTGTTAACTAATTCCCCTTTTAATTTATCTACCAGTCTATTTCTTAAATACTTTTAAGGAATAAATGGGTGATCCAGTAATTATTGGTGAAGATTTACATAAACTTTTTTGCTTAAAAGTTTGCAGATGGAATAGTGTGGAAGTGAGATTGCTTCGCCTTCGGCTCGCAATGACGTAGCCCGGGAATCAGGAGATATGGGTGGTCACAATGACTGCTGAGGACAGAAGGTATATAACAGAGGACGGAAGACAGACACAGAAGATAGACGAAATAGACGAAATCAACCAGATAGACCAAAGTAGAGCGGAAGCTCGGAAGAGCAGAAGTTAGGAAGTGAGGGAAATAGGAAAAGGGAAGAACGAAAGAGTAGATATTTAAAGTTCTGAGTTCAATGTTCGGAGTTAAAAGTTCCGATGCTCGGGGTTAAACATGGAACATAGAACCTAATTAAACCTAATTATAAAAGTTATAAAAGGTTTATGAATTTACTGAAAATCGCTGGAATAATTCT
>CAZCTP010000126.1:0-4285 GCA_964501575.1 uncultured Thermodesulfobacteriota bacterium | reverse complement strand
GGGGTTCAGATAGAGGTAGATGGGACTCCGGAGGGTATGCCTATAATACCCAATGCAAGAGTAAAAATATAGGATACAATGTTATTTTTTTATCTCTTTCCCTTCAGTATCACTAAAAAATTTTGGGAAATTCAAGAATAATAGAAAGCTCTGAAAATCTCTTAAATATACCAAAATACTATGCTGAATCCTATTTCAACATCTAAGTATTTCAATGGGTTATGAGACCCTGAAATAATGCTGATATTCATCAGCACAGGATTCAGGGTGACAAAATCAGACTTTTTCAGAGCTCTCTATTATTTAACTTGACATGGCAAGATGGGTTATATATAGTAAAAGTGAAGTTTAAAGGAGGTAGAATTTGTTAACGACCTTAGAAGAAAGAGTAGCTTATCTTGAGGGAAAAGTAGAGGAACATTCAAAAGTGTGGGAAGATCTTAAGGATCTTATAATTCATCTGGAAGGAAGGATAAATTCTCTTGAAGAGAAGATAGATAGAAGGATAAACTCCCTTGATCAACACATAAACTCCCTTGATCAGCGCATAAATTCTCTTGGTCAAAAATTTTCGAGATATTTTTTATGGATTATAGGAATTCAGGTAAGTATATTTCTCTCAATAATTGCGATTATTCTAAAGGGATAATATTTCCCCTAATAAATATTAAATATTCTATCAGAACTATTTTTAACATTATTATAGGAATAAAAAGATTTAAAAACCTCTTATATAAACAAAGATTAAAAATATATTCCATAATGTAATAATGTTATTCCATAATGGAGTAGTATTATCATCAAGTAAGATAATAAACCTTTGATTTAAATATATCTAATATATGGCATATATCTTGCATTATTAAAAAAAGGGTTTGATTAATCCAGAGAAAGGATATAACAAATTTATGAAAAGAAATATAAAAGGATTATTTTTTATAATAATTATAATAATATCTGCCACTATTATTATCTCCCTGTTATTCAGAAATAAGAATCTTTCTGAAGGAGTTACCAGTATTACAACTGTTGAGCCTCTTAGGGACCATCTATTCGATATCCATTTTATAGACAATAATAATGGATGGGCAGTTGGCTATTTTGGGAAAATTATACACACAAAGGATGGTGGAGAAACATGGGAAATTCAGGCAAGTGGGACAGAGAATGTTTTAACCGGAGTATCTTTTAATAATCTTAATAATGGATGGGCAGTTGGACATGGAGGGACAATACTTCATACAAAGGATGGAGGGAAGAGCTGGATTAAAGATAATAGTGGTGTTAAAAACTATCTATTTGATGTTTCATCCACAGACCCGATGAATGCATGGGTTTGTGGAGAGAAGGGGGTAATTCTCCATACCTCTGATGGAGGAGAACATTGGGAAGTTCAATTGAATGTGGGAGATATAATTTTAAATGGTATTGACTTTATTAATCCTAAGACAGGATGGGTAGTGGGTGAGTTTGGAATAGTATTAAAGACTGAAGATGGAGGAATTACGTGGAAAAAGCTAAGGGGAGGGAGAAGAGAAGGGGTGGAATTAGAAGAAGATTTAAGTAAGATTCTTCCAACACTATATAGCGTTAAGTTTCTTAATGATAAGGAAGGTTTTGCTGTTGGAGTGGAAGGAGAAATGATTTACACTCCAGATGGTGGATTAACCTGGTCTCATGTAGATACCAAAACCAAATATTCTTTATATAGAATTATGTTTAACTCTAATGGTATAGGCTGTGCAGTAGGATTAAGGGGGACGACTCTTATTAGTCTAGATGGGGGAAAGAGTTGGGTTTTTGCAAAGGGTATTCCTACGAATATATGGCTTTATGGGATTTCAATATTTAAGGATAATATATGGGTAGCGGGGGCTAAGGAGAGTATATTTGAGGATTCGGGTAAAGATTATAACTTTAGGAGAATAAGATGACTAAGATGGCTAAGATTATAATGAAGAATAGGTTTCCCATCCTTTTAATTATGATTCTTTTTACACTTTTTTCCTTGTATGAAATTAAGGAATTAAGCTTCAAAACAAGATTAAGCGATACCCTTCCAAAGGACCATCCCTATGTAAAGGTACATGAAAGATTCTGGAAAAAGTTTGGTGGAGCAAATAATATGGCTATAGTTGTAGAGGTCAAAAAGGGAGATATATTTCAGTACGATGTATTAGAAAAGATAAAATATCTTACCGATGAGATTAAATTCTATCCTGATGCTATTACATCTCAGGTTATATCTATATCAAGATATAAGGTTAAAAATATAAAGGGTACTGCTGGAGGGATAGATATAAGACCATTTTTATGGCCAAAGATTCCAAGTACCCCGGAGGGTATGAGAGCTTTAAGGGAAGAGATACTGAATAATGAGATGTATTATGGTTCTTTAGTATCTTTAGATACAAAGGCGGTCTTGATCACAGCAAACTTTAAAGAAGGAATAAATTACTATGCTCTATTCAAATTTATAAGAGGTCTTATTAATAGAGTAGAGGATTCAAAATTAAATATATATGTATCTGGAAGACCGATGCTCTTAGGGTGGATATATAATAATAATTCCAAATCTTTTATAATATTCGTGGTCAGTGTGCTGGTAGAATTCGTATTACTCGCCATATTCCTCGCAAGATTTAGATGGATATTTGTGCCAATACCTTTAATAATAGGGCTAATCAATGGAGTTTGGGGATTGGGGATAATGGGAATGGTTGGTTTTAACTTTGACCCATTAGGATTAGTTATACCCTTTGTTATAGGGGCAAGAGTTATAAGCCATTCCATTCAGATGTTAGAGCGATATGTAGAGGAGTATAAAGCAAATAGAGATGTAAATTTAGCCTGCGAGAGGACTATTGAAACGATGCTGATACCATCTTTATCAAGTATAATAACAGATGCTGCTGGACTATATATAGTATCTATTATTCCTATACCTCTATTGAGAAACCTGGGTTTTGTAGCAGGAACATGGCTTTTAACAGCTATTATAGGTGTTTCTATATTTAATCCTATTCTATTTTCATATGTGGGGGCTCCAAATATAAATGAAAAAGAGGATATATTAAAAAGATGTTTAAGATGGCTTGGTAATAAGGTCTTTTTGAATAGGTCCTATCGTCCATCGGTTATTTTGGGATGCTGGTTTATTATATTATTTGGAGGATTGGTCCTTACCCGTAATCTACAAATAGGTGATGCACATCCTGGTTCATCTATACTTTGGCCAGATTCTGGATATAACAGAGATGATAAAGAAATAAACAAGAGATTTCCAGGAACAGACCCATTATATGTGATATTAGAAGGAAAGGGGAGGGATACAATGAAATCTCCTGCTGTTCTTAATGCAATTGAAAGATTTGAAAGATATATGAAGGAAGGGGTGAGATTAGGGGGAACAGAATCATTGGTTAGGGTTGTAAAGAAACTTAATGGAGAATTCCATGAGGGGGATCCAAAATGGGCTGTATTACCAAAAGATAAGAATGACCTTGCTTTTTATCTATGGATGTATCAATCAAAAGGTGAACCGAGAGATTTTGATAAGTATACAGATGTTGATTATAAGGATGGAAATATAATAGTATTCTTTAAAAATCATAAAGGTATTACTATAAGAAATGCAATAAAAAGGGCAAAAGATTTCCTCAATAAATATCCTATTCCAGTAAATGAGGTTAAATTTAAATTAGCAGGGGGTATCATTGGAACTACAGCAGCGGTTAATGAGGTTGTTGGTAAATATGAAAGAATAACTTTCTTTCTGGCTCTTCTTGTAATATTTATATGCTGTGTTATATCGTTCAAATCATTTATTGCAGGATTAATACTTGTTTTACCCCTGGTTATTGCAAACTATGTTGCGTACTCCTATATGGTTTTAGCAAAGATAGGATTTACAATAAATGTTCTTCCTGTTGCATCCATTGGGGTTGGTATAGGTGTTGATTATGGAATATATATGCTTTCAAGGATTATAGATGAGTTTAGGATATCAAAGGATTTAGTATCGTCTATATTAAACTCTATATCTACAACTGGTCATGCGGTTATTGTTACAGGTTTAACTGTTACATTTGGAATAGTCTTCTGGTACTTTTCAGATATAAGGTTTCAGGCTGAAATGGGTTTTCTTCTGGCATTCTTATTATTTGTTAATGTTTTTGGAGCCATATTATTAACCCCTGTTTTGGTTTACCTAATAAATCCCAAATTTATAAGGAGGTAGGCTATGTTTAAGAGGATATTTTTAGTATTTTTATTATTAGTTTTT
>CAZCTP010000125.1:0-4586 GCA_964501575.1 uncultured Thermodesulfobacteriota bacterium | reverse complement strand
TTATTTTAAGGTGAGCCATCCTTTTTTCCATCACGAAATTGGAGATGCTTCCTTGTATATTCTTACTGAAATATTTACTTCATTAGTAGTTGTAGTTATAGGGTTTAATTGTTGGAATAGGTTATTTGTTTTATTCAATAATAAAATATTTATAGAAATAGAATTAGAAATGTTTCCCAACAATCTCATTTTTGAGTACATCAAAAAGACCCTCAGGAGTTATTCTTATATAGGGTAAGTGTGTAAAAGTCAGGAAGAGAATTGACAGGATAGGCGGTCTACTCTTTAGTCCAAATTTTAATAACTTGGATTCTATATCATCCCAGTAGTAAGCCATATCTTTTAATGGTAAATTGCTTAATACACCAGCTACTGGAAGGGGGAAAAAGGACTCTATTCTATTGTTATCAATAATAGCAATTCCTCCTCCTTTTTTGCAAATATAATTTGCACCCAATGCCATATCATCTTTATTCTTACCAATTATAAAAAGATCCTGTGTATCTAAACCTACTGAGGAAACAAATGCCCCACAGTTTAACGAAAATCCCTTTGCAAAACCAACAGCTGGTTTTCTATTGCTTCCCCTTTTTGCCATAGCTACAATAGCGACATCGTTATCTTTAGGTACAGCTATTCCCTCTTTTATATCGACAGATATATTTACCATCTTTGTTATTAGTCCATTATAATATTCAATACAAGGATATTTATTGGTGTTAGTATCATCAGGGGAAAGAGAGAACTCTTCGGACAGGAAATTTCTTTTTATATTTAATGCATTTTTTGTATAGTCAGGATAATTCATATCAACCTTCCCCATCACTCTTTTCCCATTGATAGTTATTATCTTACCTTTGGAAATAACGGTATGAGGAGTAGCTTCTTTTAGATCGTCTATTATCAATATGTCTGCATATTTAGATGGGGATACCCCTCCTACTTTATGATCCAGTCCAAAATATTCTGAAGGATTCAGAGTAGCCATTTGATAAGCTTTTATAGGCTTTATACCATTTTTTATTGCCTCTTTTACTATCCAATTCATATGGCCCTTTTTAACAAGGTCATGAGGATTCATCCAGTCACAGGTAAACATAAGTCTTCTTGTATCTACTTTATATTCTGTTATAGCTTTTGATAAACTTTCCATATCACTTCTTATAGATCCATGACGAAGAGCAACATACATGCCGAGCCTCAGTCTTTCTAAAACCTCTTCTGCCTTTATAGGCTCGTGGCATGATGTAAGTCCACCATTACATAATGCATCAATTTTATCTCCTTTAACCCCTGCTGTGTGTCCCTCTATCTTCTTACCTTTCTTTTCTACAAAGGAAATCTCTTCTAATATCCTTTCCTCTCCGTTTAAGATATCTTTCCATATAACATGTTCTCCCATTCCCACTACAAGAGGATGATTGAAAAGTTGGTTTGCTAATTCTATACCATCACTTAGAAAATTTGTTGTTGGAGCGCAGAATATGTGCATTGGGAACGAGGATACCATTTCTGCAAAGTTTAACATTCCTTTTGCTCCAAATAATCTTCCCCATCTATACAAATCTACAACTACAGATGTAGTACCAAGAGGTAAAACTGAGTCTACATAGCTAAAAGGACCAACTATAAATTCAAGATGAACATGAGGGTCAAAGAATCCCGGTGAGACATAAGAGTTTCCTGCATCTATAACTATTGTATCTTTATCAGTTTTAGGAGTAGAGTATCCAACATAAGCTATTCTATCCCCTTTAATAGCAATATTTATATTATCCAATATTTCAGAGGAGTATACATCTATAAGTCCAGAGTTCAGGATAGCAATATCTGCAGATTCCTTACCAAGGCTTACATTTATAATCTCTTTCCTTTTGTCAGCATCCATAGGATTAGGACTTTTTTATGTATGCTATCTTCCTATCTTCATCTATTTCAAAATCTTCAAATACAGCGGGGGCTTCTCTTTTCATGATTTTTAACATCTCAAGAGTTATTTCTCTTATTTCCCATTGTGCATCTTTTGAACATCTAACCTGGAATATGTGTCTCAACTCTCTAAAATTTGCAGATATTACTATCTCACTTTCAATTGCATTTGGGAGAACAAATCTTGCATCTTCTTTCCTGATCCCCAACTCTTTCAATCTTTTGTATGTTTCTTTTGATGTTTCTATAAATTTTATAAATAATTTATGTGCTTCCCTATTATTTTTTACGGAATCAGGTTCAATAAATCTAAAGTTATTCTCGTCAACATATCTTTGAGATTGTTGTGAAAATGCACATAACCTATGTCTTACTATCTGGTGTGTAAAACTTCTTGACCCTCCTCTTATTCTGAATGTAGCATAGGCATGTTCTAATACAGAATGATGTCCGCTATTAATAAGCATCCTTATAAATCTCTTTTCAGAATCCTTACTTATTCTATTAAATGATAAATAGCAGGTTCTTCCAGCCTCTTCTATTAATTTTTCAGCATTTGAGGTTATTGATAATAACTCAACTTTCATCTTTGATATTTTTATTAAAGATATTAAAATAACCCTGTTAGAAAGAATTACTTTCTAACAGGGCAAGAATAATCTAATTAAATAAATTACTTCCACCATTTTTTAATATTAAAGTCCTCAGCAACCTGATTTGCAGTATTATATCCACACATACCTGTAATTCCTCCCATGGGATGTGTAGTTCCACCTGTAAAGTATAGCCCCTGAAGTTTTGGTACCTTATAGCTAAATCCACTTATAAATGGTCTAAATGTAAATGAATTATCCAGTGTTCCATCTCCTAATAGCATTGACCCTTTCCCCATATGTGGATTACCTATAGTTATATCATAGGGAGTATACAGGAACTTTGCTACAATATTATCATCTTTTACATTTGAACATGCCTTTCTCCATGGTTTTAATAAATGTTCTAATGCTTCCTCTCTCATTTTTTCCCAGTTATATGGATCTCCTTCTAAATCATAGCATGTGAATTGCCAATAGAATGGAGTTGTGCCATTACTTCCTTCAGGGACCATTGATCTATCATAAATGGATGCATTACATCCGAGTCCTCCGGGCATTCTTGGTAACTTTTTTTCTCTAAGATCATTAAATACTGTCTGCATTTCATCAAGGGTATCTACTCCAAAGGAAAAGCAGAAAGATTCATCTACATCAGGATTTTTTTCTGCTGCAACAAAATGAGGTTTAACTTTCAAAGCTAAGTGAGGTGTACAAAGAACCATAGCATCCCATTTATAGGTTTTTGCTCCATATAGAATATTATCATCTAATAGGCTCTCATCAATCATACCTAATATTGTCTGCTGGACACCAGCAGAGGATATAATAGCCTTTTCAGCGATTACCTCTTCCCCGCTATCCAACTTGATGCCAACAGCTCTATTACCTTCAAATATAATCTTAGTAACCTTCTTACCACCGATTACAGTTCCTCCATGGGCTGCAACATTATTCGCCAGTGCTATTGCTAATGATCTCGATCCTCCAACAGCAATTGCCCATGGATGGTTGTGGGTATGAGAAACTAAGGTTGGTATAGAAAAGCCTGTACCTTCCTGATCCTGGGGATTTGCAATTTGACATATTAACCACATAAGCCATACCTTTACATATTCCTCTTCAAATAATTCATCTATAATCTTCCTAGCACTACTTAATGTCCATCTTAATATCTTTCTTCCCATCTCATTCTGTTCTAAAACCCTAAAAAATTCAGAATATGGAACCGGTTTGTTTGCAAAAGCTCCCATTATAAGATCATCAAACCCCTTAAACTCTTCATAAAAATCTTTATAGGTTTTTGCGTCCTTCTTTGATATCTTTGCTATAGATTCACACGTCTTATCTACACTTTTATATTGGGTTATGCTCCTTCCATCACTAAAGACACATGAATATTGAATCTCGGGTTGGATATATCTACATCCATATTTTTCAAGCTCCATATCCCTTGGCATTGGCCCTCCCCATAACCATCCATGCATCTGTGAATGTATATTATGCTTCCATCCAGGGACCGCTCTTTCCTTTGTCATTATTGATAACCCTTCATACGGACCACCTATAAGGTCTTCATGCTCTACTGTCATTGCTCCACCACCAACAAGATTTTTAGACTCAAAAAGTATTACTTTATGTCCTGTTCTCGCTAAATATCCTGCGCAGGCAAGAGCATTATGACCTGCTCCAATAAATACAAAATCATACTTTTCGTTCTTTTTCCATTCTCCATAAATTTCTGGTTGTTTAGACATATTTCCTCCTTCTCTTAAAATTTTTAATTATTCTATTATTTATTATTAATATTTATTATTAAAAGAGTCAATATTTTTTGAACAGATTAGCAATTAAAAATTAAAGAAATTGTTAAAAGTCACCGTTGAATAAGAAGGATGTTTTCAAGTGGTATACCTTTGATTAAATTTAAATTTTAAATTTGTAGTGTATAATGAACCTCGCTTTCAGGTTTTTAGAACAGAAAAGATTTCAATTTATACCATTTATAGCTGGAAGCATCTCCAATTTCGTGATGGAAAAAAGGATGGCTCACCTTAAAATAAT
>CAZCTP010000124.1:0-4792 GCA_964501575.1 uncultured Thermodesulfobacteriota bacterium | reverse complement strand
AAAGGTGGTAAGATATGCTGCATAATGTTATCACGAAAAAAGAGATGCTTACATCGATGGGAAAATCCTTGACCATTAAAATCCATTTTTATATAATTTTAGCAACTGAAGAATAGTTTTAGAGGTAAATGTTAGGGTAAGAAGAATTTTTATTCTTACTGAGAATTACAAGAGATATTTTAGCAAAGGATTGAATTTAATGAATGGATTTTTGAAGATATTTATTATAATTTTATTAATAATAGATTCTTCCTATACCTTAGCAAAAACAAAATCTGGGGAAAAAGAGAAACAGAATCATCTTAAAAGATTAATAAAAAAAGATTATGCTGGAATAAGATTAATAACTCCCAGGGAAAAGAAGAAATCTGTCTCCAGAAAGGCTAACCATCCTGATGAAGGGAGAGAATATCTTAGTAAAGCATGGAAAGAGTACAGTAAAGGAAGATATGAAAAAGCTTCTATTCTATTTACGAAGGCTTCAAAATATAAATCGGTAAATCTGGAAGCAGAGTTCGGTTTAGCCTATTGTTATATTAAACAGAATAAATTTAAAAAGGCTATACCTATATTTGAGAAGCTTGTAAAAAGAAGATTTCGCTTAAATGAAACCATACCAGAGCTTATTGATCTGCTATTGCATGAAGAGGAATACGAGAAGGCAAATTTATATTTAGCTCGACTTAACTTGAAAGATAAGAGGAAATGGGAGAAAAGGGTAAGAATAGGTCTACTTAATAGAAGATTTAAAAAGGCGGAAAAAACAAAGAATATCAAGCTATTAAAGAAGATTACTAAAGAATATGATAAGGAACTCAAGAAATGCTCAGCACCTATTGTCTTTTATAACATAGCTCAGCTATTGGCTCAAGGGAGAGCAAAAAAGGAAGCAGTTTCTATCTATCATGGTCTTCTTTCCGCCTGTTTAAATAAATGGGATTTACGCTTGGGAATATTTTATGAATTAAAGTCCATCCTTAAATTCCCGGAGATTGAAATAATGATTGAAAATGAGCTAACCCGCTCTGGTCTTTCTCTGGACTATAGAGAGAAGATTATTAGGTTAAAAACAGATATTTTGAAAGAAAGGCTTGCTAAAATTTCTCCTTTTTCACCTGAAGCAGAAAGAATTGCGGAACAGATTCTATCTATTAATCCTGAGGACTCGGTTGCTTTTTCTTCAATAGCCTGGTGGTATTATCGTAAAAAGGAATACAAGAAAAGTTATCCCATATTTTTGAAGCTTTATCAGAAATATCCAGAAAATAAGGATTATACTTTAGGATTGATTTATAACCTGATGGGCTTTGGTAGAGAGGATGATGCTCTAAGAATGGTTAAGAGGTCTGGAATTAGTAAGGAAGAAAAGAGAAAAATAGAGAGGGAAATTTATTTAAATAAGGCGAATAGAGCATATGAACTGAGGAATTATATTAGGGCTAAGGAGTATTTAAGGAAAGTTCTCGCCCCGGACCCAGGAAATATTAAGGCAAAGGAGCTTCTTATGTGGTGTTTATACAATCAGGGGGAATTAGAACTTGCCTTACCCTTATTCCTCGGATATTTTGAAAGACAGAAATCCTCAGATATAGCTGAGGTAATTCTTGATATTTATGAAAAGTTAAAGAGGAGAAAGGAGGCTATTAACTTTGCGAAGAAGATCGGGACTCTATCTATCCCTTCGTTAAATGAGATTTCAGCAAACTATCTTTTTAAACAGGAGATGCCTGTTACTGCAGCTCAGATTTATCATGATCCTAAAAACTTTTATCATAATGCTGATAAACCCTGGATTAATCTGTCCATATTATATAAGCATAAGAGCGGAACATTAGGATTTTCTAAACTAAAAAGAGTTATACTTCCCTTTACCATTTTCTATCCTATCCATTCTGGTAATAAGCTTAGATTCTCTCTCTTCACAGAACGTCTGCTTGCCGGGTTTTCTCCAAATGCACCTTTTGCAGGTAATTATTATAAATATCTATCAGGGGGGTCTAAAAGACATGATCTAATTACCTCCTTATGGGTGACTTCTCCCCAGGTAGGTTTAGAAAAAGAAGGATATATAAGCTATGTTATTCGATTAGGTACAACTCCCCTAAATGGTCCAATATCTCCTATTCCTACTATTCTTGCTCAGGCTGAAGGAAGAGGTTTTCATCTAAATTGGAGGTTAAATATACATCAATACCCTGTAGAAGAGTCTATTCTTTCCTATGTTGGTTTGAGAGACCCTTATAGCGATAGAAAATGGGGAAGGGTATTAAAAAGTGGAATAGAATCAGAGTTTATATTTAAATTATTTCCTTATCGGATTTCTTTTAATATGGGATACGATTACTATTGGGGAAGAAATGTTCTGAAGAATCATAAGGTACAGGGAGAGATGGCAGCAGAAAGGAGATTTTCAGAAAATATAGGAGATATTTCAGTGGGATTATTCTTTAAGGGAGAATATTTTCAAAACAACAGTGATTTCTTTACCTTCGGGCATGGAGGCTATTTTAGTCCACAGAGATTGTTTATGGTAGGCCCAACAATTCATTTTGAGACAAAGCCATATAAATCTTCTTTTATTGATACCCGAGTTGCTATAGGATATCTTGATTTTCATACAAAATCTGCTTCTTATTATCCTTTAAATAACGAAAGGATTTCCTCAAAATTATTTGGTAAATATGAAGGAGAGGATTTTTCTGGATTTGGTTATAATATTCAGCTTCAGGGATTTAAACTTATTACCCCTAATCTGGCTACCGGAATATTATTCAGTATAGATAAATCCTCAGATTATACCGAGTGGTTGAGTGGTTTAGTATTATATTACTTTTTAGATTCTCGATTTAAACTATTGCCTAAAAAGATTCTCTTAAGGTAGAAACTTTTGATAAATAGATATAAAAATTATCAATAAAAATCAATTAGTTATTCTATTTATTTTAGAAGTTACTGTATCTTTAATATCGTGGATATTAACCTTTTCTTGGTCCTTAGTGATCATATCTCTTAATATAACTTTTCTATTTTTAAGTTCATCATCACCTATTATAATAGTATACTTTACTCTCAATTTATCAGCTTTTCTCATTTGACTCTTTAGACTTTTTCCATCATAGCCCATTTCAGTTTTAATACCAGCTTCTCTTAATTGATTAATAATATTAAAAGAAACCTTTTCTGCTTCCTTCCCTAAATATGCAATAAACACCACAGGATGTTTAACGTATTCCCCTTCAGGCATAAGTGATACAACCCTTTCAATTCCCATAGCAAATCCGATTCCTGGTATATCGGGTCCTCCGAGTTCTTTAACTAATCCATCATATCTACCTCCAGCAGCTAATGCATTCTGGGCCCCGAGTCTATTACTTATTATCTCAAATGTAGTCCTTGTATAATAATCTAAACCTCTAATAATCATTGGATCTACTACATATTTTATATTTAATTCATTGAGGTAATTCTTTAATCCATTAAAATGTGATAAACATCCCTGGCATATAAAGTCTAAAATAGATGGAAGATATTCTTTAATTTCTTTACATTTTTTACAATCCAATATCCTAAGAGGATTTACCTTTACCCTTCTTTTACAATCTTCACACAATATGTCCATCTTATCCATCAATATCTCTAATATACTTTCTCTATAGACCTTTCTACATTTCCCACATCCCAGTGAATTTATATGTACTTCTATCTCTTTTATACCTATCTTATTTAATATATTTACAATTATAGATATTATTTCAGCATCTATTATTGAACCTTCTATACCAAATACTTCAACACCTATCTGATAAAATTGTCTATACCTACCCATCTGAGGCCTTTCATATCTGAACATAGGCCCTATATAATAAAGCTTTGATACTGGGTCACCCATATATATTCTGTTTTCTAAATAAGCTCTCACAACAGAAGCTGTTCCCTCCGGTCTAAGGGATATCATATTTCCCTTTCTATCAGGAAAAGTATACATCTCCTTTTCAACAATATCACTACTTTCCCCGATACTCCTTGAAAATAGGTCTGTCTTTTCTATTATTGGTATTTTTATCTCTGAATATCCATAGGATTCAAATACAGATCTTGAAATATTTTCCAAATATTGCCATTTTTCCACTTCACCGGGAATTATATCCTTTATACCTCTTATTGCTTTTAGCTCATTTTTCATTTTATATTATTTTAATAATATCTTGAGCTTACTTGTCAAGAAAAATCGGAAGATGAGATAAAATGGACATCTATTAATAACGATCAATAACAATCTTTATAAAAAAAGATGAAAATATCAAATAGACATATAATCCTCTTTTTTATTTTATTCTACTTCAATTTCTTCAGCTTCTATCTTCTTTGGCCATTCAATTTCTAAGATACCTCCTTTTAATAATCGTACTTTAATTTCCTCCTTTTTGAGCCCTGGGTCAAGACGTAATTTAATAATATGAGAATCTCTTGTACTTCTGTACCTCATTTTAAACGGTCTTAAAGAAGTTCCAATTCTAAAAGGTCCGAATCTGAAATCGAGTAAATCATCCCATTCTTCCTCAAAAAACATACATACCTCCCTTCTTTATTTTTTAGGGTAAATATTTCTATACATTATTATAAATACTTTTGAATATTATGTAAAATTATTATGAGATATAAAGTAATATAATATTTTGCCACACAAAGAAATATTTTAAAAAATCTAAAAAGTAATAGGCTTACCTTAGGATTATCTGGACTTTCCCCAAAAATTTGGATAAACATGATATAAGTTATCAAGGAATATAAG
>CAZCTP010000123.1:0-4810 GCA_964501575.1 uncultured Thermodesulfobacteriota bacterium | reverse complement strand
TTTAAAGGAAAATATTATTCGATTAATAATGGTTTGCTTGTACCAAAACCAGATCTTATACCTACAGTATGGTATGCAGGAATGTCTGAATCGTCTCGAAATCTCGTTGCCAAGGAAATGGATGGATGGTTAATGGGAGGATGTAGTCTCGAAGAAGCTAAAAAAAATATTGTTGATATGAAAGAACGTTTAAAAATGGAGGGTAGGAGTAAATTGAAATATGCCATCCCGGGTTTAACATTTATTAGAGATACTGATGAGGATGCTGAAAAATATGTAAGTCAAATAACAGGTGGTCGCAAAGAGATATTGGATAGAACTTTGGATACAGGATTGATAGGTTCTCCCCAAACAGTGGCAAATAAGATAAAACAGTTAGAAGGAATTGGGATTAATCTTGTTTTATTGCAAATTTCGCCAACTCTAAAGGAATTACAAAATGTGAAAAAAATCATCGATATCCTCAATATTTTATCAAATTAGACTGTGCAAGTTTATTATTTAAAACAAAAAGAAATAGCTCACTCAATCCTTATCTTACTCTTCTCAACACCTATTCCATATTTAGTAGTTCCGTATTTCTTTACGTTTGTGATTAAATAGTAAGGTAAGAGTATTTCCTCTGTTAGTCCTCTTTTTATCACACTATTTATCTTACTTATATTCTGTCTTATTACGTCCATACCTATCCCATCTTTCCATTTACGAAGCAATTCTTCATCCTTAAATGGCTTATCTTGGTAAATCTCCTTATAATCCTTAGCCATATATCTGACCAAGTCTTTATTTGAAAGCTCAACTACAGTCTTAAAGCAATCTCTACATTCAAAACAATATTCTCTATCAGAATGTTCACAATAATTCACCTTTTGCCTTAAAAATGTAATATAAAACATAAGCTGAATAGGCGTCATTTCAATAGCATAATCTTTAATCCAGACCATTCTCTCTGAAAGACTTACCTTAATCTCAGATTGTATTATTGCCATATCTATCTCTTTCTGCCCTTCTAAAACCATCTCCTTAAATCCTTTGCCACTCAAAGATAATTTATTTCTTAATCTAATAAAAGGAAGATCCGCAAGGATAATTTCTGCTTTTTCTGTACTTAACTTTCTAACCTCTCCATCAGGAGTTCTAACATCAATAAACACATCTTTCTTTGGCTTATAATAAAATGCTGGATTGCTTTCAAACTCCGGGGTCACAAGAACATGATACAATTTATCCCATGGTCTTCCAAATAGTTGAAGTGCAGCCCCCAGATAAAATCCCATAGTTTTTCTTCCCCCAGCAAGGGAACAGTGAAGCCTTACTCTGAAATCTTCTGCTTTTTCCTTTATAATCTCTGTCATAATATTACCTAAAGTCTCATTCTCTAACCCATTTCTTATATCATCTATAAGATCATCTTCATTTTTTACCACTACAAAAGAACTTTCATCAAGAGTAATTTCAGGTAATTCTAATTCTTCAACCATCTTACCAAGAATGTCCTTTCTTAAAAGAGTCTCTTCAATAAGCCTCTTTCCTACTGTTGTTGTAATGATACAAATTTCATCAGGATAGATCGGAGGATTTTTATGTGCAAGGGCATAGATAGTTTCTGTTATTATCTGCGGAGTTGCACCTGCTACAAAGACGAATATTTCTCTAAATCTCATATTTCCATGGTTTCCAATCTTTTCTCTTATTTCTATATAAAATATTTTTTAAAATTAATCAATTATTTCGAAAATAAGCCCCAGGAATTTCCAAGACAAATAAAAATATTTCTGAAATATTGTTTTTATTGACTCCGGATATTAAATACTTTTAAAATTTTATTAATAATTATCCATTAAGGAGGGAGGTATGAAAAAATTAGTCTTTTTATTGTTGATACTATTAGCTGGCTGTGGAGGGGGCGGAGGTGGATCAGGACCTACTTCTCCAAGTGGAATCCCTCAAAGAATGTCCTATGATAGTATAACTCAATGGCTTATAACTTATAACAGTAGAGGAACAGGACATAGTATAAGATATGCTGAACTTCCTATTAAGATTCAATGTTATGAAGGGGTAGATGTGAATGCTGTAATGGAAGCAGCGAATGAATGGACAAGAGCTACATCAGGAGCAGTAAGATTTAGTTTAACTAATTTTAATGATGCAAATATCTATATAGGACTTGATAATAGAATCTTTAAAATAAATGCTATTGGTGTAACATCTGAATGGAGAATAGATTATGTGGGAGGAATCATAGAAGTATGTAACATAAGATTACCTAATATAATAGAATTGGGATTTACACAAAGGGATGCTTTTATTATAACTCGTCTCATAGCTATACATGAAATTGGACATGCTATAGGAATTTTTAATCATACCAATGATGGAAGTATAATGGATAATGCAAGCCTTTCTAAATTTATTCAGACTAACTATTATGGATACCTAAGGATATCTCCTACGACTGCCTCTGCTATAAGTAGATTATATTCCTATCCTCCAGGGAGCCTATATGTTATGAGCTTAACTCCAAAAGAACTCTCGGCTCAAGCCCAAAGTGGTTATAATGTTATAGAAGACTACTTTCAAATTAAGTAAGTGTGGGAGAGACAATTCTCTCCCTTAAGCTAACACCTCTTCTCTCACTTTTTACAAATATCATTTTATAACTTGAAAAAATCTATTAATTAGACTATTATTAGAAAAAATAAGGATAAGATAATGCGTGATATGCTTATCTACACGAAATGAATCTTACATTAATTAAAGAGCAAAACTATGTCCTCAGATAAAAAGTTTATTCTTATTTCTGTTGGTGGAAGCCCAAGTCCTGTTGTAGTCAGCCTTAATCAGCAAAAACCCGAATATATCTGTTTCTTTGTATCAGAAGAAAGTAAAAAGACACTTGAGACAGAAATTCTTCCAAATCTTATCTTTACTCCAAAACATTGGGATTTTGTGGTTACCCCTACAGCAGAAGGGTTATCAGAATCCTATAGAGCTATCTCTGAGGGGCTTCCGGGAATTCTTAAAAAATGGGGAATAAACTACAAGGATATAATGGTTGACTATACCGGTGGGACAAAGACCATGAGTGCTGCCCTTGTTCTTGGTACCATTGAATATACCTCAAGATATTCCTATGTAGGTGGAACCGAAAGAACAAAGGAAGGACTCGGAATAGTAATAGATGGAAAAGAAAGGACACTTTTTCATGATAATCCATGGATGGAACTTGCGTTTGTGGAGAGGAAAAGGGCATCAATTTTATTCAATAAAGGGAAATACGCTTCAGCAGCAGAGTTACTAAAGAATATTGCCAACAAGCTTCCTGAAAAAGAGGGTATATTTTTTAAATCTTTTAGTGGAATAGTTGAAGGATATGATCTCTGGGATAGATTTAAACATAAAGATGCCCATATAAAAATAAGAAAAAACCTGGATACCTTTAAGGCGTATTGTTATGGAAGTAGAGAGGATAGACTTAACAAGCTTGTAGAGCATATTAAAAGGAATGTTGAATTTCTTGAAAAGTTAATTACTGAAAAAGAAGATTATTACTTTTACGATCTTATTGCAAATGCAAAAAGAAGGGCTGATTTAGAAGAGAAATATGACGATGCGGTGGCAAGGCTGTATAGGGCAATAGAATTCCTTGCACAAAACCGATTGAATTTAAAATACTCTATAAATACATCCAATGTGGATAAAGAAACCCTGCCTATTGCACTGAAAGATGAGTATATAAAAAAATATGCCAATAATGAAGGCAAAATTGAGATTCCTCTCTATGCTTCTTATAAATTGCTCAAAGAATTAAAGGATGAAATAGGAAAGAAATTTATGACTCAATATGAAAGGAATTTAAAATATCTTCTTTCTTTAAGAAATAATTCTATCCTTGCCCATGGATTTAACTCCATAAGTAAGAATGCTTATGAAAAATTTTATTTTAGTATACTGGAATTTGTGGATATAAAAGAAGAGGCTTTACCAAATTTCCCACAGATAGAGTTGTGAGGTGAAATATGGAAGAAAAAATTTTAGATATAAAATCTCTTATAGAAAGAGATGAATTAGAAGAGGCAACTGAACTTATCTCAAGAACAGATTCAAAAAATATAGAAAACTTTTCTTTCCATATCCAATTAGCTGATATATGCGAGGAGATAGGCATGATAGATAGGCTTATTATGGAACTTAACCTTGCTTTACGTGATTCTCCTCATAACTCTGAAGTTATAAAAAGGCTCGCAGAAATTTATTATGATAAAGGGGATCTGGAAAGAGCAATTAAATACTGGAAGGAAATAATAAAGAATGAAACGCAAAATACAGAAGCCTATAAAGAGCTCGGAAGCCTGCTTGAAGAAATAAGTAATTACGAAGAGGCAAAAAAGACATATGAAAAAGGGCTTGAGCTTACGGGTGATAGAAAGTTTAAAGGGCTCATAAATTCTCTTGAAAGAAGAAAAGAAAGCTTTAAAGATACTACTTCCACGGAAGAAGACTCTGGAGGAGTACCTACAGATTCACAACTGGTAAGATTCTTGAAGCTATTTTCCGGGAGAGAGGGGGTTTATGCAAGACAGTGGGTAAGCCCAACCGGAGAAAGTGGATATACCCCAATATATGAACCATTTAATCTTACAGTTGGCAAAAATCATATTCTTGGGAACTTTACAATAGGCATCTATCAGCTAAGAATGGACAATACAGTAAACTTTATAGCATTTGATATTGATATACCCAAATATCTCTTATCTAAAGCAATAATTGATAAAAACCTATGGGATAACCTTATGAAAAATGTACA
>CAZCTP010000122.1:0-5031 GCA_964501575.1 uncultured Thermodesulfobacteriota bacterium | reverse complement strand
GCTATGTTTTTATCATTGAGAGAAGCCCAAAAATCTCTATTTCGGAATTTGGGATTCTGAGTCCCCGGAGTTTAAACTCAGAGAGACAATATTCTATCTTTAAACCACTGATTACCTATATACTTTCACTGATATTTCACTCTTTCAAGTAGTATCTTGATACTTTGCTCTTTTTATGCTAATTTTTTTTAATATGATTGATCAGAAAAGAAAGATCATTCTTTTTTCCCTTTTTCTATTTGATATTCTTATTACTGTTCTATCCTTTTTTATAGCTTACTGGATAAGAGACTTACTATATCTGTATACAGGGTCAATATATCCCTTAAAGACCTATCTTTGGTTATTTCTGGTTATAATTCCTGTATGGGCGATAATACTTCCTTCTATGGGATTTTATAATACAGAAAAATCTTATCCAATAATTACCGAGATATGGAAATTACTTAAGGCGGTTATTCTGGGAACCCTTATCCTGGAATCCATTATCTTTATGCTAAAATCTGTTTATATAAGTAGGCTTTTAATAGGATTATTTGGAGTAATAAACTTTGTTATTTTAGCATTCTCAAGACCTTTTTTCCACCATATTATATATCTATTAGCAAAAAAGGGAGAAAAGAAAAGGGTATTAATAATCGGAACAGGAAAGAAGGCAAGAATATTGGCAAAAGAAATTGAGAAGGATACTCTTCTCAGTATGAAGGTTTTGGGTTTTATTTCGGAGAAATCTCAGATAAAAACTTCTGTAATAGATGGTTATCCGATTCTTGGCATAATAAATGATGTCCCAAGAGTTATAGAACAGGAAGTAATAGATGAGATTATCTTCGCTATTCCAAGAAAAAGGCTCGATACTCTTGAGGCTCTCTTTCTCCACTGTGATGAAATAGGAATTAAAATAAGAGTAGTATTAGATTTCTCTCCCAGAATCATCTCAAAAGTCTCTCTTGAAAATTTGAAGGATACCCCTCTTCTTACATTCTCAGCTGTACCAAGGAATGAAATCGCACTTATTAGTAAAAGGACTTTTGATATCTTAGGATCTCTGTTTTTACTAATCCTATTCTCTCCGATATTTATTATAATTTCTATTCTAATCAAACTAACATCTAAGGGGCCTGTTATCTTCAAGCAAATACGCTGTGGACTTAATGGCAGAAAATTTGTTATGTACAAATTTAGATCTATGGTCGAAAGAGCTGATGAGATAAAAGAAGAACTTAAGGTTATGAATGAACTTAAAGGTCCTGTCTTCAAAATAAAAAAGGACCCAAGGGTTACTACTATCGGAAGGCTTTTGCGAAAAACAAGCATGGATGAGCTTCCTCAACTTATAAATGTGCTTAAAGGGGATATGAGCCTTGTTGGCCCAAGACCCCCTTTGCCTAGTGAAGTAGAGAAATATGAAAGATGGCAGAAGAGAAGACTTTCTATGAAGCCGGGGTTAACCTCTCTGTGGCAGATTAGCGGTAGAAATGAAATAGATTTTGATGAATGGATGAAGCTCGATTTAAAATATATAGATGAATGGTCATTTCTTAATGATATAAAGATAATCTTGAAGACAATCCCAATCGTGATATCCGGAAAAGGAGCATATTAATACCTTGTGTTATATACTTATCTAACCGAACGCTTTTCTCTATACATTTAATTAGAATAACTAAAATTAAGCATCTTCACCCTTAAATTCTAAAAATGCAGAGGTTATTTTAAGCAATATCATAAAATAGATTTGACTTATGGGTATGTTTTATATAAAATTTTCACCCATGGAGATTATTAAGATTGTATTGATATTCGGTATTATACTATTTTTAATTGTCCTCAAATGGGACCTTGGTATGATTATGGTTATAGGATCAGGTTTAATATGGGCTTTATATGGAGTAGGATTTATACAGGGCATCTATATAATAAAAGGAGCTGTATTTAACTATTCTACTATAGAGTTAGTAATAATCTTAGCATTAATAATGATTCTTGAAAACATATGGAAAAAAAGAAATATTTTAAAGAGACTTATGAATTTATTTAACAAATTAATAAAGGATAGAAGAATAATAATGGCTTTTATGCCAGCAATGGTAGGTTTATTGCCTTCAGCAGGAGGTGCTATATTCTCTGCACCAATGGTGGATGAGGCAACATCTAATATAGAAGTATCCCCTGAGAAAAAAAGTTTTATAAATTATTGGTTTAGACATCTTTGGGAATATATACTTCCTCTTTACCCTGGTATTCTTCTTGCCTCTTTTATTACAAAAATAGATCTTAAAAGGCTTATTATGCTTCAGATTCCTTATACACTTGCCACTATTTTAGCAGGATTATTCGTAGGGCTCAGAGGAATAAAAATAGAGAACCAAGATTCAAGTAGATCGGTTAATAAAATATATAGAGATACCTCGGCAATTATTTCAGGGATATTACCAATTTTTTTAATACTTATAGCGGTTTTGGTTCTACATATAGATTTCGCTTTATTTATGGGAATTATTATTATATCTCTATTTATATTCCATAGGTTTTCATTTGATGAAATATTAGAATCCATTAAAGAGGGTATATCCATAAGAACACTTTTCCTTATAGTTGGAGTAGTTATATTTAAAGGTATGTTAGAAGGATCAGGATCTATAAATATGATATCACAGTATATAACTACAAGACGATTTCCAGAAGCCCTGGTTTTTTTCTCTCTTCCCTTTATAGCTGGAATCTTAACGGGGATGACAATAGGTTTTGTAGGACCCACTTATCCGCTTCTTATAGCTATTGAAGGAGGGAAAATAAATGAATATCTTTTTGCCTTTGCCTTCGCAAGTGGATATGCTGGTGTAATACTCTCTCCCCTTCATCTCTGTCTTATATTAACAAAAGATTATTTTCAAGCAGATTTTATAAAGATATTCAAAATGCTATTCATACCAGAGCTATTTGTTTTTATTGTAGCTATAATATCTTTATTAATCCATCAGCATAATATAAATTCTTTACTTCCATAAATAAAAGGATGGAAACTATCTACTTTTTTATTAATTATTAGATCATAACTTGAAATATGCTAAGAATTGCAAGAACTTTAGTAGATGGATTTATTCATCATGCCATTAATTGTAGTAATTTCCTGAATTCCGCAATATTTAGGCATTAGCAAGAAGCCAGAGAACAGATTAACCAATGGGATTTCCCAAAAGATCTGATAATTAAGTTAAGTTAGTAAGAATATTTGACATATCTGAATTGTTTTGTTATAATGCCTAATAGACATTATGAGTTTTATAAGATACAAGAAATTTGGTAACAAGGAATATGCCTATGAGGTAAAAACCTACTGGGACCCTGAGGCAAAGAGACCCAGACAGAAAACCAGGTATTTAGGAGTAGTTGTAGACAAGGAAAAGAAGGTATTTGAGCGTCCCAGGCAGAGGCCTCAGGAGAAACTAATTTTGGATTTTGGGGATGGTTATCTGGTTCAAGAGCTTTTGAAACAAAAGGGGATAGGCGGGTTGCTTAGAGAAGTATTTAGCAAAAGGGCAGATGAGGTTATGGTGCTTTTGTGTTACAGGCTCTGTCAGGGAGGGGCGATGAGGCATCTGCCATTATGGTTTGAAGGAAATATAAGCAGGATATTTTTTCAGGATGTGAAATTAACTTCTCAACGGATCAGCAGGTTGTTAAAGCAGATAGGTAGAGAGACTATTCAGAGGGATTTTTTCAAAAAGTATGTGAGCAAGTATTTCAAGGATTCTGAGGGGATAATAATAGACAGCACAGCCTTACCAAATGAGATAGACATGGGGCTAAGCAGTTGGGGTTATGGTGATTCATCCATTGAGATGCAGATAAGGTTGGTTTGTGTGGTAGATCGTGGGAGTGGAATACCGGTTTATTATCGTTACACGGGTAGGAATATAGTGGATGTGAGCGTTTTCAGCACGACGATAGAGGAGCTCCGTAAGATAGGGGTTGGGAGCAGTTTTGTATTAGTTGATGCAGGTTTTTTCTCAGAAGGGAACATACGGCAGATGCACAGAGAGGGGATAGAGTATTTGATAAGGCTTCCGGCTTCAAGGCGGGTATATAAGGAATTGATAAGAAGATACTCTCATGAGGTGGAGAAGCCTAAGAATGCCATAAGATTCGGCAAAAAGGTTTTGTTTATAAGACAAGAAGAGGTTGATCTTTATGGCAGGAAGGTCTATGTCCATATAGTACTTGACCCTGAGAGGAAGGGCAGAGAGGTAAGGAGACTGATGCTTGAGGCAATAGAGGAGGGGAGGTTAAAGGAGAAGTGCCTTAAGTATGAACTTTCCCGCAGGGGGATAATGCTCTTTCTTTCTTCCTTTGAGATAGAAAGAGGAGATGTGGTTTCTCTTTATTATATGAGGGCAAAGATAGAGCAGTTATTTGGCTTTTCCAAGGATGATCTAAACCTGATACCATTGAGGGTGCATAGGGAGGAGATATTTAAAGGATACCTGTTTTTGATGTTTTTGACCCTTGTAGTATTTATGATGTTAAGGAAAGAGCTACAGAACAGGTATACAGTAGAAGAAGCCCTTATGAGCATGAGGAATCTAAAGTGCAAGGTTTTTGATAAAGAGATCTTGATAGAAGAGGTTTCAAAACAGCAAAAAGAAATATTATCCCTTCTTAACATCATAGTGCCTAAAAAGGTGGGAATTTAGGAATTTAACATCTTAACGTAGTAGTAACAGTAGATTTAGTCTTATAGGACATCACAATAAGACGTTAAAGATGTTTTTAAAATTAACTAAATATACATAAAGGCAACCATCTTTTATCTTCCAAGATAGTTGCCTTTAAAACTAAAACTTATAGTTGGAAACTCATTAAGCAATTAACTATTTAATGAGCCATTTTAACTAAGAACTTAAGATCAAAAAAATCCTCTGTAACATTAGGATCATTGGGAATAGCTTCCATTGTCCAAAATGTCCTATGACGGTTTACATGATCTATTACATCACCATTCCACCAACAATTATCACCAGTATCAGG
>CAZCTP010000121.1:0-5262 GCA_964501575.1 uncultured Thermodesulfobacteriota bacterium | reverse complement strand
GCTGAGAAGTATGGTAAAGAAGAAACCATATCTTTCCTGGGTACCGGGAAATTATTAGAAGAGCCAAGAAAGTTATTTACCAAAGTTATTAATCCTGCAATAGACACTATTACAAAATCTGTTGCTAAAACATTTGCTCCTACTTCTGTATCTAAAGTATCAAATATTGCCGAAGCTATTAGAAGACGGCACATGGGGGAAACTACTCTATTTAGAAATACATGGATAGACAAAAGTCAAGATTTTTCTAAAGTATTTCAATGGTTAGATAAAGATAAACAAATGGAAATTGTTATGTTATCTCAGGAGAATAGGCTTACTCCTAAAACATTAGGAGAGAAAGGTATTAGAGGCAAATTTGTAAATGTGGCATTGGCATATAAAAGAATGCATGACCCTATTATGAAACATTTTAGAAAAAATCTTGAGTCAAGAGGTCTTCTAAAAGAATTTATAGACAATTACTGGACTCAATTATGGGAGAAAGAAAGTCAGGCAAAAGCAAAGAGTTTTGCTACCAGATATTTCTTGAGACACAAAAAAGTTCCTAATTATAGACAGGGGATAAAGTTCGGGCTTAAACCCAGACTAACCAACCCTGTTGATATAGATACTTTCTATATTAATAGCGTATTAAAGCTTATATCTTTACATGATACCTTAAAAGAACTCAAGAAAAATAATCTTTTAGAATTTGTTAAATTCGGCAAATTTCCTGCTAATCCTGATTGGGTTAAATTAAGAGAAAATGTTGGTAGAGTTATGTTCCCTACAGAAAAAGGTATGGTGTATAGCGGTGATTATTATGCCCATCCTGATGTTGCAAGGTTAATAAATAACATGAGTTCTTCAGGATTATACGGTAAATATAAATTATACGATATTGTAAGAAATTTCAACAATACTCTTAATATGTATCAATTAGGGGTTAGTGCTTACCATGCAATGTTTACTTTTAATACCTGGAATGCACAGAATTTATCTCTTGCAATGGATAATTTTACAAGAGGCAAGATCCTTGAAGCTGGCAAATATGGATTAAAAACAATCCCTGGCATTAATCTCGTTGCTATCTCTAAAGATATTACAAGGGGTAGAAGTTTAAAAGAATTGTTGGTTGGTAGAAGATTACCTGAAACAGAATATGAAAAACAATTCTTAGAATGGGCAAAAGATGCGAACATAGATCCTAAACTTGATAGATATTATGCAATAGGTGCATGGGAAGGGCTTAAAAGGGCTATAAGAGAAGGGAATTATATGAAAGCGGGGGCAAAAGCTCCTTTTGCTGGCATAGAACTTATTTCAGCACCTATTATGCAAGAACTTGTGCCTGAC
Source organism: uncultured Thermodesulfobacteriota bacterium (assembly GCA_964501575.1). Taxonomy (GTDB): domain Bacteria; phylum Desulfobacterota; class CAZCTP01; order CAZCTP01; family CAZCTP01; genus CAZCTP01. The sequence goes on along the minus strand of CAZCTP010000121.1, from coordinate 3,924 downwards.
ATTAAACTTGTTACTTTTGCCGATATGATGAAGAATGAATTAGAAAGACTAAAGCCTAAGACTGATTTAGAAAGAAGAGAGATAGCTTATAAGGTTAATGATATGATAGAAGATAGATTTGGCCAGATGACTTACGATAATCTTGCATGGCACAAGCTATTGAAGGATTTATTATTTATATCTTTAAGATCTGTTGGTTGGAATTATGGAGATATAAGAGAAGTTGTGGGGGCAGGGGCTAACATTAAAGATATAGTTTCTAAATTTATAATAGAAGGCAAATTACCAAAACAAAAAGAAATATCTCAAAGGTTATTCTTTGTGTTGGCAATGCCGATAGCAATTGCCATAGAAGGGTATGTATATTCAATGTTGCATGGTGTTAAGCCTAAAAAGTTATTTGATTATTTTGCATGGAAGACAGGACATATTAACCCTGATGGTTCAGAAGATAGAAGAATTGTTGCTTCTTATCTGAAAGATTGGATTGCTTTTGCTAATGAACCTTCTTTAAAAGTGGTAAGAAATAAGTTATCTCCATTATTGAATATTGTTATTCCTTTATCCCAAAATAAAGATTATTGGAATAGTGAAATATATGATCCTGAAGATGAATGGTATAAGAGAATTTATGAGGGAGTAAAATGGTCAATAAAACAGGCAGGATTACCTTTCTCTATACAGAATGTCAGGAAAGCAAAAGAGGCAGGGGCTAAAGGTGAGTTAGCTTATGGCGGTATGTGGGGAATACTCAAAGCTCCTTCATACTTAACAAGAACTGAAGCACAGAAATATATCTATGATAGATATACTGCTACTAAAGGGATTACTGGCAAGAAGTTAATTCCTAAGATAGAATGGAGAAGAAAAGTTAAAAATTTATATCACCGTTCATTAATATCTCAAGGCAAAGAACATGATAAGCAAATAAAGCAAATACAGGAATTAATTAAAGAAGGATTTAAGAAAAAGTATATTACCCATAAAGGATTTTCTACTTTCTTTAAAAGATTGAGATTACCTTCTGATATTGTTCTTTACAAACAATTACCTAAAGAATATAAAATGGAGGTATTGAAAAAAGCTACTCCAGAAGAAAGGCAAAAATATTTAAACAATTCTACACAAGAAATAAAATTGATGTGGTATAATAAACAAAAAAGGAAGGAGGATTAAATATGTATATAATTAAAGGTTCCTCCTTACTGATAAGAGACCATGGGTCTCTTCCTTTTAAGGATAGGCAGGGAGGTCACTATGTTTAATTTCCCTCCTTTCAATAAAGTATTTGATGATAAATATATAGTAACCTTCGGATTTGATAAAATACAGGTAAGAAGGAAAGGAGATAATACATATATTACAATTCAAACAGCTCCTTTTTGGAGACAGCCACAAGAACAGCAGATATTGATATTGAAAAAAGCTAAGGAGATGTATTTCAATGAGTGAACTTCGTAGGAGGAACAATGTCTGATGAAGCAAGAAAAATAGCTATATGTGGTGCTTATGGGGCAGGAAAAACTACACTTGCTAAGAGAATATCTGAGAAAGCTAATTTATTCTTAATTCCTGAGTTTGCAAGGGAAATGATTATTGATACTGGTTTTGAATGGAAGAAATCAGAGAATGTAGACCATATCTATAACTTTGAAATGGCTATACTATACAATCACTTATTTTATATATCTCAACTGAAATCCTATGTTTGTGATACAACTATCTGGGATATATATGCTTACTGTGTATGGCATTGGAAGAGGATAGGAAGTTGGGCTGGAAGATTAGAAGGGCTTATCAAGATTGTTGAAAAAGCTTGGTATTGGTGTAACTATGAACAAGTGTTTTTGTATAAGGAAGGATATCAAGAAAAAGATGATGCAGGATTATTCATAGAAGAAACTATAGAAGAGAGGTTACAAAGATATAATGTTCCTTATGTTTGTATCAATAAGGGAGATATATTAATTATAAAAGGGAGGATAATAGAGGTCAAATTTAATTATGAATCATAAAAAAGTAATATTCAATAAGTTAGTGGATTATGCCCATCAGGCATTTTTAGATATTAATCAAGAATTAAATTTTGGATGGAAGAAAATTCCCTATCCTATTTTGAGTGATGATTTTAGAATCTATGAAGAAAAATTGGTAGAATATATACTAAAGGGTATGATTAAATATGGAGTTATAAGGAAAGAATATGAAGATATATTGGAGGATAAATAAATGTATATACCTTCTATGATGGCATACGATTATGGAGAAGAGCAGGAGATACTGGAAAAGTTAAAAAAACAGGATGAAGGGGGAGAAGGGATATATAAAGGGTGGAATTATTGTTTTTATTGTAGAAAAATTATTCCTGAATGGAGTTTAATCTGGCATATAGATTTTGTGGCTTTTAATTATAGAGGTGAGCCAGCAAGAAGCACTTCACCTCTTATGATTCAAATCTGCAATCATTGTTTCAAAGTATTTGCAGTGGAATACAATAGGATTTACAATGCTTTCCTGAGAGACATTGAAAGAGCAAACTTACTATATGAAGGTAGAGAATGAATAGTAAAGCTCTCATTAAAAAAGAAATAATAGATAGGGTAATAGAGACGGGAGCTAAAGAAATAGAGAAAAGAGACTGGTTAGCACCTATTAGATTATTAAAAAGTATTGCTATTATAGAATCCGATTATGGTAAAAATGCCTATCCAAGATTTGAACCGGCATACTGGGTTGGAGGCAAATATTGGAATGATGAATATTTGCCTTTGTTATTTAACTACGGGCTTAATATAGCCGGGTCTTTTGGCGTATTTCAAATATTATATTTCACAGCAAGGAGATATGGTTTTAATGGCAATCCTATAGAACTGACATTTATAACTATCTCTATCCCTTATGTAATCAGGTTAATCAATGACCTGATAACCAATCCTGTATATGGAGTTAATAGTATAGAAACCTTTGCAGACGCTTATAATAGCGGCAATGCAAGGGATAAGTATATTCCTGAAGAGTATATTAAAAAATTCATGGAGGTATATAATAACTTATGAGAATATTTTGTATATCAGATTTACACTTAGGCAATAAAGGTAAAGCTGATGATTTCACAGGTGAAACATTTCTAAAATGTTTCTTATCCTTGCTTATGCCTGAAGATTATCTTGTTCTTGCAGGAGATATATTAGACCTTAAACAATTTTCTCTTAATGAAGTGATAGAAGCCTATGGGAATCTCCTTACTGAAATCTTTATGAGAAATAATATTATCTATGTTGCAGGAAATCATGACATAAAAATGTTAGGAAAAGAATTTTATGGAGTTACAGTTGTTGATAAGTTTATTATTGATGACATTCTATTCATACATGGACACCAATTTGATTGGTTAAACAACCAGCATTATTGGATGGTAGACTGGGCTCTTAAAGCTCTTAGATATATGGAAGAGAAAATCAATAAGGATATTGATATTAAGTTAGATAGACTACTTAAATATGGGCGCTGGGCAGATACAGATAAGAAGTATAAGAAGATGGCTTTTCAATTGATTAAAGACATGGGGTTAAAGAAGATAGTTATGGGACATACTCACAGAAAAGGTATGTGGTTTGATGGAGATTATACTTACTATAATGATGGGTGTTGGGTAAACGGGAAGACCAATTATATCTGTTTATATAAGGAGGATACTAATGAACACCAGTGAATTAAATGAATTGAAACTGATAATGAATAGATTGGATAGAATAGAGAATAAATTGGATCGATATGGATATAAACTCAACGACCACCTTATATCTAATTCCTATGAAAAAGGAATTAGAAAAGGGCTAATAGTGGCTCTAATTGGTTCCGGGTTAATTGGTGGTAGTATGGGGAGCATGCTTCCTATAATCTTAAAATTTTTAGGAGGATAGT
>CAZCTP010000120.1:0-5285 GCA_964501575.1 uncultured Thermodesulfobacteriota bacterium | reverse complement strand
AAAAGGTGGTAAGATATGCTGCATAATGTTATCACGAAAAAAGAGATGCTTACCTAAATAATTAAATGATTGACTCAATAACTAATAATAATTATAATTTTTAAAGGATAACCTTATATAAAATTAAGAAGGAGGCCTTCAGTGATTAAAGAAAGGGATATAGTGATGGGAATTCCCCCAGACGATGAGGATATAATATTTAGATTAACATCTTATAGGATAGTAAATCCTTTATTTATGCCGTTTAAGAAGGTATGGGAACCAAATACCGATATTTTTGAAACCTCGGATGCTTTTGTTATTAAGCTTGAGATTGCTGGAATGAAATCCAACAATTTTAATATTATAGTTCATGAAGAAAAGTTAATAATAAGGGGAGAAAGGAAGGATTCTAGTAATTATGTTAAAGATAGATATCATCAGATGGAAATTCCATATGGTTATTTTGAGAAGATATTTACATTCCCTTTTCCAATGGATTCAGAGAATGTCAGAGCATCCTATAGAGATGGATTTCTTGAAGTAGTTATACCGAAAGTAGAGGGTAGAAAAATAGGGGAAATTACTATAAATATAGAGATAGCAGGATAGGAGGATCTATGAGTAATGGAGAAAAAGAACCTTTATCATTTGAAATTCCAAAAGAGTTACCGATACTTCCTGTAAGAGATATTATAATATATCCTATAATGATAGCTCCTCTACAGGTTGGAAGAGAGAAAAGCATAAACCTTGTAGATAACGCCTTGATTGGAGATAAAATTATAGGTCTTGTAGCCCAAAAAGATAGTAAAATAGAAGACCCCAATCCAGATGATCTTTATAATTATGGAACAGCTGTACAGATTATGAGAAAATTGAAGCTTCCCGGAAACGCCATTCAGATATTTGTTCAGGGTATAGTAAGGATAAAGATAATAGAATATACTCAAAGGATGCCATTTTTAAAAGCATATGTGGAAAAGATTCCTGAGAAGGAGGAGATTACTACTGAAACAAAGGCTATAATGCAGAATGTTCTTACTAATTTTCAGAAGATAGTTTCACTATCTCCATATTTACCAAATGAGTTAGGGATTATTGCTATGAATATAGAAAGCCCTGGAAGACTTGCAGACTTTGTTGCTTCAAATCTTAATATAAAGCTCGAGGAGAGAGAAGAAATATTAGAAACTCTTGATGGAAATCAGAGGCTTGAGAAATTATTTAAGCTTTTAAATAGAGAACTTGAAATATTGGAACTTGGTTCAAAGATCCAGGCAGAGGCTCAGTCTGAACTGGGTAAGGCACAAAGGGAGTATTTCTTAAGGCAACAACTTAAAGCAATTCAGAAAGAATTAGGAGAGGTTGATGAAAAAACAGCAGAGATAAATGAATTGAAAGAGAAGATAAAAAATGCTAATATGCCTTCTGATGTTGAAAAGGAAGCCAATAGAGAGCTTGATAGACTTGCTGTAATTCCACCTCAGGCAGCAGAGTATACAGTAATCAGAACATATCTTGATTGGCTTATAACCTTACCCTGGGTAGTATCAACTGAGGATAACTTAGATATTAATATGGCATCAAATATATTGGATGAAGATCATTATAATCTTGAGAAGGTCAAAGAAAGAATACTAGAATATCTTGCTGTTCAAAAGCTTAAAAAGGATATGAAAGGACCTATATTATGCTTTTTAGGGCCTCCAGGGGTTGGTAAAACATCCCTTGGTAAATCTATTGCAAGGGCATTGGGCAGAAAGTTTATAAGGATATCTATCGGGGGAGTTAGGGATGAGGCAGAGATTAGAGGGCATAGAAGGACATATGTTGGTGCACTACCTGGGAGAATAATTCAGAGTATTAGAAAGGTGGGCACAAATAATCCTCTATTTATGATAGACGAAGTAGATAAAATAGGAGCAGATTTTAGAGGGGATCCTGCCTCAGCATTGCTTGAAGTTCTTGATCCTGAGCAGAACAATAGTTTTGTTGATCATTATCTTGATGTTCCTTTTGATCTATCTAAGGTTATGTTTATTGCTACAGCTAATATAATAGATCCTGTTCCTCCGGCATTAAAAGATAGGATGGAAGTAATTGAGATTCCTGGATATATAGAAGAAGAGAAGCTTATAATTGCAAGGAAATATATTATACCAAGACAATTAAAAGAGCATGGTATTGAAGAAAGACATGTAGATTTTACTGATGGAGCAGTAATAAGGGTAATAAGGGAATATACAAGAGAAGCAGGGGTTAGAAACTTAGAAAGAGAGATAGCAGCGATATGTAGAAAGGTAGCAAAAGAGGTAGCAAGTGGTAAAGAGGAGAAGGTTATAGTAGAAGATAAGGATATTCCTCAATATTTAGGACCATTAAAATTCTTCTCTGAGATAGGAGGGAAAGAGGATGAAATAGGCGTTGCTACAGGGCTTGCTTGGACTTCATCAGGTGGTGAAATATTATTTGTTGAGGCCACAAAAATGAAAGGGAAGAAAGGTCTTATATTGACAGGTCAGCTTGGTGATGTGATGAAAGAATCTGCTCAGGCTGCTTTGAGTTATATAAGGTCACGAGCTAAGGAACTGAATATAAGGGAAGATTTCTTTGAAGATTATGATATTCATATTCATGTTCCAGCAGGTGCTATTCCAAAGGATGGTCCTTCTGCTGGTATAACTATGACTTTAGCACTGGCATCTATTATGACGGAAAAGCCAGTAAGACATGATATAGCAATGACAGGAGAAATAACGTTGAGGGGTAGGATTCTTCCGGTTGGTGGAATAAAGGAGAAAGTTCTTGCTGCTAAAAGAGCTGGAATATCTAAAGTTATTCTTCCAGATAGAAATAGAAAAGATCTGGATGAAATCCCAAAACATATAAGAGATAATATGGAATTTATATTTGTAAAAGAAATGGAGGAGGTATTAAATATAGCATTAAAATGAAGTCATATATAGATATTGCTATAAAAGCTATCTATGAAAGTGGAAATATATTAATAGAAAATCTTGGCTCTATAAATAGTGTTGAATATAAAGGAGATATAATAAATATTGTTACAAATGTAGATAAAGAATCTGAAAGAAAGATATTGGATATAATATTAAAGGAGTATCCAAATCATCAGATATTAACAGAAGAGAAAGGGAATGTTGGTCTCTCAGAGTATAAGTGGATAATAGATCCCCTTGATGGGACAACAAATTATGCTCATACTTTTCCATGTTTCGCTATATCTATAGCTTTGGAGATAAGAGGGGAAGTTGTTATAGGTATTGTTTACAACCCTATAAATAATGAACTATTTATCTCGGAGAAGAATGGAGGAGCATATTTAAACGGGAAAAGGATATTCGTATCTAAGGTTTCAGAATTAGATAAAAGTCTCTTAGCGACTGGTTTTCCCTATGATAGGAGGAAAAGGGCAGAAGATTATTTAGTATTCTTCAAGAATTTTATGAAGAGATCCCATGGTATCAGAAGAACAGGAGCGGCTTCTTTAGATCTATGCTATTTAGCAATGGGTAGAGTTGATGGATTTTGGGAAATTAAGTTATCCCCATGGGATACAGCAGCGGGTAGTTTAATTATCAAAGAAGGGGGAGGAATTATTACAGATTTCTTTGGTAGTAAATTTAATATATATAAGAATAATATATTAGCGAGCAACGGGAGGATACATAGTGAAATGCTTAAAATAGTGGAACTCTCATTTGAAGAATCAAATTTAAATCTATATGAAGATAATCCATCTCCCTATTGATGAATGCTTAAATAGATTATTAAACCTTCCATCTTCTTATTATTTATCTATACTTGATAGCTGTTCCTATCAACTGCCCTATGGTAGGTATCTAATAGCTGGATTCCTTCCATTCTATAGATTTGAAGCAAAGGGTGAAAATATATTTGAATATAGTAATGGAGATAGATTAAAGAGAAAAGGTAATCCTCTTAGAACCTTATTTGAAAAGATAGAATATTTTAAATATAAGAAATTCATAGCTATTGGCTTTTTTTCTTATGATCTTTTTAAAGAATTATCAAATAGGTTAAACGATCCCCTTAACATTCCGGATATTTCGTTTTCATTTTATGATAACCTTATTATACATGATTATCTTTGTGGGTCAACTATGTTATATGGGAATGGTATAATAGCTGATTTTCTTAATACTTCTATAAAATCTATTAGTCATCACCCCACTTTTCTAACTAAAAGAGAGATAATATCAAACTTTACATATGAAGATTATATAAAGTCTGTTAATAAAATAAAAGAATATATATCTTCTGGTGATGTATATCAGGTTAATATTACTGTGAGATTTGAATTTCCATTACATAGTAAGGAGGCTGAGTATATATTCTTAAAACTAAGAGCAGATAATAGGGCTCCATTTTCAGCATTTATAAAATCACCAAAAAGGATTATTTTCAGTGCTTCGCCAGAATTATTTCTTAGAGTTAGAAATAAAAAAATTGAGGCTTCATTGATAAAAGGTACAATAAGAAGAAAGGGAATTGATAAACTTGTTGAAAATAAACTTATAAACAGCCAAAAGGATATTGCTGAAAATATAATGATAGTCGACCTTATAAGAAATGATATAGGGAGGGTAAGTAAATATGGTAGTGTAAGAGTAAAAGAATTATGTAGAATTCAAAAACTACCGAATATTTTACATTTAGTATCTACTGTTGAAGGTATTCTTGAAGAAGGCTTCTCTTTAGCTGATTTAATAAATGCTTCTTTTCCGTCAGGTTCTATAACGGGGGCTCCTAAAATAAGAGCTATGGAAATAATAGATGAAATAGAAAGGATTTCAAGAAGTATATTTATGGGTTCTATAGGATATATAACCTATAAAGGAGATATGGATCTAAATGTAGCTATAAGAACTATTTTACAAAAAAATGGATATGGATATTTGAATATAGGTGGAGGAATCGTTGCAGATTCTGATCCTAATAAGGAATATAAGGAGTTGATTTTAAAAGGGGAAAAGATATTTAATGCTCTGAATATAACGTAATGTCAATAATTTTTTGTAGAGATTAATGAAAAATGACTTTTAAGTTTTTATAATTTAATGCTATATTTTTACATTTCACGAGATTTAATCTTTTATCCCTCTTTTTGTCCTTTTCCTTGCACACTTTAAGTAATAGGTAAGATTTTTTATCAATAAGTTATAGTTGAAACATTCAGTGCCCGAATTATAAATACTTCATGGGTCACCGAGAATTGCTGTAAGAAACCCAAATTCCGAAATAGAGATTTTTGGGCTTCT
>CAZCTP010000119.1:0-5435 GCA_964501575.1 uncultured Thermodesulfobacteriota bacterium | reverse complement strand
TGGCTCCCCGGGCAGGACTCGAACCTGCAACCTAGTGGTTAACAGCCACCCGCTCTGCCGATTGAGCTACCGAGGACCATATCCTTTTTTCAATTCAATCAATACTAATTTAACTATAGCCTTTAAAGTAATAAAAACTCCTTCACCCTTAACAGCAACTGCTGGAAAGTCAAGGACACCATCTATATTCAAAACTTTCCTAAGATCTTCAATAGGAACAGCATTTGGCAAATCCCTTTTATTATATTGTATCACCCAGGGGATTTTGTCAAGATCATAATTTTGCTCTTTTAAATTTGTCCTCAAATTATCAAGGCTTTCAATATTTGCATCTGTTCTCTCTATCTGAGAATCTGCGACGAAAACTATTCCATCTACACCTTTCAAAATCAATTTCCTACTTGCATTGTAGAACACCTGACCGGGTACTGTATATAGATGAAACCTTACTTTAAATCCCCTTATATCTCCTAAAGATAAAGGCAGAAAATCAAAAAAGAGTGTTCTCTCTGTTTCAGTAGCAAGGGATATCATCTTTCCTTTTGATTCTGGAGAAGTCTTTTCATATATATACTGAAGGTTTGTAGTCTTACCACAAAGCCCTGGACCATAATAGACAATTTTACAATTTATCTCCCTTGAAGAATAGTTTATAAATGACATATTACTTAGCTAAATAGTTTATCAATATCTTCATCTGTTATTTCAGAAAATGGTGATTCTTCCAGAGTCTCTTGCTCCACCTTCTTTAAAAGCCTATCAAATATAGCAGCAAGTTCTTCACTCGCTTTTTTAACTCTTAACCTGACTAACCCAAGGGATGACCTTTGGTCAAATACCACAACTAATATAATTCTCTGACCAACAAGTGATATATGGAGATTATCTTTCTCACCCTCATGAAATAGGATAGAAAATTCCTTCTCTCCAAGGAGATTTGCTAATCCTCCGGTAGCTGCAATATTCCCTGCCGTTAGCGAAGCCAATGAGGTAGTATCCATATTATCAATTTCACCGGCATTGGCAATAAGTTGACCATTCTTATCAACAAGGAAGACAGCTTTTGCTTTAGCATTATTCAGTAATTTTTCGATTATTACTGTTATCTGTTTAAACTCATCATCATAAATTATCATTTGAGGGTTAGACATATTTCATCTCCTGTTTGAAAAGAATTTTATCCACCTTTTAAAACATATTCCTCCATTTATCACAAATACCCTAAAGTTTCAATATCTACCCCATTAAATCTCCCTTCTCCCATCAATGGCTCCACTCAGTGTAACCTCATCAATATATTCTAAATCACTTCCTACAGGAACTCCCTTTGCAATTCTGCTTGTCTTCACTCCAAAAGGCTTTATTAATCTACTTATATATACTGCAGTTGCCTCACCCTCTACATTAGGATTTGTAGCCAATATTACTTCTTTTATATCTCCATTTTTAACTCTCTCTAAAAGTTCTTTTATCTTAAGACTATCAGGATTAACTCCATCTAAAGGAGAAATAGAACCATGAAGGACATGATATTTCCCCCTATAGTTCTTTGTCTTTTCAATTGCAAACAGGTCTTGTGGGGTCTCAACAACACATATTATTGAATCATCCCTACCTTTATCAATACATATATTACATGGATCAGAATCAGTAATGTTAAAACATATTGAGCATAAAGTTATTTTATCTTTAATATTCATTATGGATCGGGCTAAATTTTCTATATCATCCTTAGAAGAGTGTAAAATATGGAAGGATAGACGTAAAGCTGTTTTTTCTCCAATACCAGGAAGCTTTTTTAGTTCATTGATAAGATTAGACAAAGGTTCAACTAAATCTATCATTCCTAAAATATCCCTGGAATATTTATTAACCCACCAGTTAATTTATTTATTTCTTCTTTCATCATATCACTTGATTTCCTTAAAGCTTCATTTACTGCTGCTATTATAAGATCCTGAAGCATTTCAATATCATCAGGATTTACAACCTCTGGATCAATCTTTATAGAAAGAATCTCTTGTCTTCCATTTGCAACCACACTAACCATTCCCCCTCCAGATTGAGCCTCAATAGTTTTCGAAGCCATCTCTTCCTGAATCTGTGCCATTTTTGCCTGAATCTTCTGGGCCTGCTTCATTAAATTTCCTATGCCTTTTGCCATATATCTCTTCTCCTTTTATTTTTTTATTCTATTATAACACACAAAACTTTTCAATATTTTTATTTTCCTCTCTTAATCTCCACTATCTCTCCACCAAAAATATCTACTATATGCTGAACAAATGGATCATTTAGTAAATCTTCATTTATTCTCTTCTCATCATGTTTTTCCCTATTATTTGATTCCTCAATAGATATATTTATATCTAAGCCTCTTTTAAAATATTCTTCTGCTAATCTTCTTAATATATCAATAGTTTCTTTATCCTTAAGACTTTCCTTCCTGAAGGAATTATTCCCGTCAAATGAGAGAAAAATTCCTCCTTCATCTATCTTTATTGATTTAGGTCCCTCAAGTAGAGAAAACAATAAAGGTTTTTTACTCTTTAAAAAGTCAATGAAACCATCCCAGGATGGATTTTCAATCTTTGTATTTACATCATCCTTTTTTACTGGAATATCTTGAGAAGAACCAAGCCTCTTTTCAAGTTCTTCTAATCTATCAATTATCTCATTTATTGGAATAAAAGGCTCAATATGAAGCATTTTTATTATTGTTATTTCCAGAATAAGCTTAGGAACATCACTCCTCAGGAATTCTTCCTCTCCTCTTAAAAGTATGCTCAGAAGCATCTGTATTTCTTCAGTTTTAAGACTCTTACTAAATGATAGTAATTCTTCTATCTCATAATCTGGTAGGTTAATTAACTCTTTATAATTTGTAGTAGTTTTAACAATCATTAAATTTCTAAATAAGTCTAACAACTCACCCAGAAATCTTTTTAGGTCGTATCCATAATTATATATATCTTCTATAATCTTTAAAGACTTATCAGCGTTTTTCTCTATTATGCTTCTCAATAAATCATAAATCACCTTTCTATCCATAATTCCTAAAAGAGATATAACATCTTCTTGAGAGATATTATTTCCTTTATAAGATACAATCTGGTCTAATATACTCTGAGCATCCCTCAGGCTTCCATCTGCCTCTCTTGCTATCAAAAATATTGCATCATCGCTTATATCAATTTTATCCTTTGAAGCTATATTTTTTAGATTATCTATTATATCTTTTATAGAAATTCTCTTAAAATCGTATCTTTGACAGCGAGATATTACAGTAAGCGGAATTTTATGGGGTTCGGTAGTAGCAAATATAAATATAGCATGTCCTGGAGGCTCCTCCAGAGTTTTAAGAAGAGCATTAAAAGCGCTATTTGAAAGCATATGAACTTCATCAATTATATATATTTTATACTTACTCCTTGATGGTAAATATCTTATATTATCCCTTAATCCCCTTATATCCTCTACACTTGTATTAGAAGCACCATCAATTTCAATAACATCTAATGAGTGTCCATTTGTTATCTCTTCACATATTGAACACTTATTACAAGGATTGTTTGTTGGACCATTAATACAGTTCAATGCCTTTGCTAAAATGCGGGCAACAGAGGTTTTACCCACCCCTCTCGGCCCGGCAAATAGGAATGCATGTGGAATTCTATTTGAAGTGATAGCATTCTCTATAGTATCTGTAACATGCTTCTGCCCTATAACATCACTAAATAGCTGAGGCCTCCATCTTCTTGCTAATACCAGATAACTCACCCTATTCTCCTATAAAATCCATTGATAACCAGGTTTCCCCAGGACAAATAGATAGTTACTACCGCTGCTTCCTCCCGGACCTGACGGGGTTCATAACCTCTATTTACCCGGGTCCCGGCTATCAATGGAACTTTTAATCCATGCTTATACGGAGAGAGGGGGATTCGAACCCCCGGTGGGGGTTTCCCACAGTTGATTTCGAGTCAACCGCCTTAATCCACTCGGCCATCTCTCCTCTCTTTAAAAAACTCCTTTAATATAATACTACATTCTTTTTCTAAGATACCAGTGGATAATAATATTTTATGATTGTTCTTTATATTATCAAATATATATTTACATCCTATTCCCTTTGAATCGGTAGTACCATATACCAATCTTTTAACTCTTGCAATAATTAGTGCCCATGTGCACATAGGACACGGTTCAAGAGTGACATATACGGTTGCCCCTAATAGCCTATAATTCCCTATTATTTTTGATGCTTTTCTCAATGCTAATATTTCTGCATGAGCTGTGGGATCATTCAATGATATACTTTTATTATGAGCCTTTGCTATTATATTTCCTTCATCGGAAACTATAACTGCTCCTACCGGTACCTCTTCACTTTCATAGGCTATCTTAGCCTCTTTTAAAGCTTCCTGCATATATATAAGATCAGACTGGTGCGCCCAGAGGGATTCGAACCCCCGACCTACGGATTCGTAGTCCGCCGCTCTATCCAGCTGAGCCATGGGCGCATCTATTTCTTTGAACATCCAACTAATGTTATCCTATATTTATTATGTTGGAATGGATGTATCATTGGAAATCTTTTATATAACCAGCCATGAAAAAGTTCTTTACCATTTTCTGTAATTAATGTCCTAATAGCAGGATTTTTAGGCTCATTGGATGAAGATGTTATAGTATCATCCATTATTTTTAATGTTGGTAAAAATACTTCAATTTTTACCTTAATATCAGATCCCGGAATTGTAAATTCTTTACCTATATCTATATTAAACTTCTTACTTTCATTAGACTCTTTGTCAAAAACCTCGATACTTACAGACTTCCATACTTTATTTACTTCATCAGGCACAACCACATGGGTTTTACCCATCTTAATTCCTAACTGGGGTGGCATTGAAACTCCACCTCTAAAGCCTTCCGGAGATTCCTCCTTCTTCTTAGAACAGCTTATAATTAATAAAAGAGCAAAAAATATAATAGAGATTTTTTTCATCACACCCTCCTCAGTTTATTAGCAAAAAAGGGAAAATAATAAGGAATAAAAAATCCCCTCCCTTTTGTCCCTGGCGGAGAGAGAGGGATTCGAACCCTCGGTAGAGCTTTTAACCCTACACACGATTTCCAGTCGTGCCCCTTAAGCCTCTCGGGCATCTCTCCCCAATAGCTTATTAACCCCTTTTTATACAATAATCTTACCTAAAATTATCTATAAAAGCAAGAATAATTTAAAAAGTCAGGATTCATTTATTCAGGCATATTAAAAGAGGACAAGTCCTTTACGAAAAATTATAAAAAATATAAAATATTACTACTTCTGTAAGATTCAGATTAATAAAAATTTAATTTGATCCTGATTTAGAAGTTAAAAAAGAGGTGATTAAGATATGGGAAATAAAGGGATAGATTTTTTATCAATA
>CAZCTP010000118.1:0-5585 GCA_964501575.1 uncultured Thermodesulfobacteriota bacterium | reverse complement strand
CCTCTCCAAATTTTCTATTGACAATTTTTACTATTAGTTATAGAATAGTTAATTAGTTAATATAACAAGTTAATTAAATTAAATGGATAAGACAGTGAGTAGGACCGTTACTAATGAAAGGGAGAACAAAAAAGTTGCCATATTGAAAAGTGCTGCAAAACTCTTCAGAAAAAGGAGTTTTGCAGGTACAACAGTGAAAGATATAGCTGAAGATGCTGGTATACAACAGGGGAGTCTTTATTATTATATAAGCTCTAAAGAAGATGTTCTATTTGAGATAATAAATACTATATTAGATAAGGCTATATCTGAATTTAAACATGTTTTATTATTAAAGTTGGAGCCACCTCAGAAGCTTATTTTGAGTATTAAAACCCATATAGGATTTGTATCAGAGCATCAAGATGAAATGGCTATTGCAATTGAGACCACCGAAGCCTTAAGCCCTGAAAGGTTTAAAATTGTAGATAATAAAAGAGATTTATATGTAAGCATATTTGAAGATATTATAAAAGAGGGGATAGAAAAGGGATATTTTAGAAAAATTCGTGATCCAAAAATTATTACATTTGCTTTGCTCGGTATGTGTAATTGGGTTGTTAAATGGTTTTCACCTCATGGAACACTGAAGCCTTCTGAAATTGCAGATATTTTTTCTGATCTATTTTTGTATGGACTTCTAAAAAGGGAGAAGGATAATATAGAGGAGAAAACTATCTCTTTTGTAAAAAAAGCTAAGTTAGAATTGATATTTAAAGAATTAATAGAAAAGATAGAAAAGGGTAATTTAGATACGGTTAGTAAAATAAAAGAAATTATGAAAATTATGGAGGAATAGAATGAGCTCAATAAAAGGCTATGAGTGGAAAACTATTGAAGATATATTAAAGGAGACTCCCAACTTAGAAGCTCAGTCTCTCATAGATGAAAAATATCCTGGTGCTTGGGGATTATGGTGCAGATGGCAATGGATGGTTACTCTAAGTGGAATGATTGATGATGCAGTAATTGTAGTTCATGGTCCAGAGGGCTGTCAGGCATCTGGGAGGGTTTTTCACGGAATACATTTTGAGGAAAATTTTGGCTTACCTTTTCTTCATATTCCTTCTTCTTCTATGAAAAATACCCATGTTATTATGGGGGGAGAGGATGAGCTTAGGGATGCGATAATAAAGGTAGATAGAATATATAAGCCTTCTCTCATAATCGTCCATACTAATTGTTGTGCTGGTTTAAATATGGATGATATTAATATGGTGGTATCTGATGTTAGACCAGATATTAATGCGAAATTAATATATATTCCCAGTGAAGGGTTTTCATGTACCTGGACAGGAAGTGTTGCTGAATTGAATGTTCCGCTATATGTGGATCTTATGGATGAACCAGAAAATATTGACCCTAAAAAAGTTAATATAGTCGGTTTATATAAGGATATAATAGATACAGGTCCTGATATACCTACTGATAGGAGTTTTACTCTTAAATATCAAAATAATGCCAACGAATTTAAAAGGATAATAGAAAGTATAGGACTTAAATTGCATAGGGCATTGTTTGGGGGAAGCTATGAATATTTTAGAAAAGCCCCTGAAGCTTGGGTAAATGTCATAGATTGTCCGTGTTGGGGGTATCCATTGGCTAAGGCAATGAGAGAAAGATTTGGAACACCATTTATGCACCATGCAAAGCCTATAGGTGTTGAATCAACAATAAAGTGGATAAGAGAGCTTGCAGAGTTTACCGGGGTAAAAGAAGAAGCAGAAAAATTTATGAATGTAGAATATGAGAATATGAAGGATGTATGGAAAGAGGCAAAAAGATTGGCAAAGGGCAAAATCGCCCTTATCGATGGGAGCCGTGGTGGAGGGGCCTCTGTAACAAGACCTCTTGCTCAATCCCGTTTTTGTATGGAGCTCGGGATGACCCCGTATATTATTCTTATCCACCCCTTAGCTATTAAAGCAAAGGAGGAAACTATAAAATATTTTTTAAGTGAAGGAGTAAATCCTTTAGCCCTGGTTGGCCCATACCACTATCAGAAAAGTCCTTATAGAGAGGAGAGTGTTATTAAAGATTTAGGGGCTGATCCTCAAGAGGTGGTATATTTCCATAATGATGCTTTTGCTTATGCTAAGGCAGAAACATGGGATCCATCGAATGTTGCCTGTGTTTCAAATGCAGGTCAACCCTTCCGCAGAACAAAATGTGGTCCAAGGGATGTTGGGTTTAGAGGGGCTAAAGGCATGGCAATAGATGTCATAAATGCTATAAAAGCAGCAAGAAGAGATATAAAAGAAAAAAATAGGCGGCCTACTCTGTATGGGAGATTAATGAGGGGTAAAAGTTTTGATTTTGAGCTAAAAGAGGGAGGAAATATATTATGATGAAAGTGATCCCTGGAAATACTGATATCTATGACAGATATATGCCATGCATGGAGATAGGAGCTATAATGGCAGCTACTATGATTAGAAATAGCCTGGTTGTAAATCATAGTCCTTCAGGATGTTCAATAACCGCAACCCATTTTCGGAGTAATAATATCCCAGATGGGACCTATGTTCCTATTCTTCATTCAGCTGTTCAACAGAGTGATCTTATTCAGGGGGGAACAGAAAAATTATTGAAATGTATATTAGATGCTATAAAAGCAGGAAGATATAGAAATATAGAAGTTATATGGATATTAACTGGATGTGCTACATCTATGGTTCAGGATGATATATATGGCGTAGCAAAAGAGGTAGAAAATAAAACGGGAATAAGGACTATTCCTATAGATACTCCAGGATTTCAAGGAGGAGTTGCATTCGGATGTGACGAGATTTACAGCGCACTTATTGAAAATTTTGCAGATAAATCTCGGAAACCTAAAAAGGGTAAGATAAATATTATATGTCCCCATCTTATGGGTACTCGAAATATGATAGATGATACAAATGAGGTAATAAGACTCCTTAAAGCTGCTGATGTAGATGTTAATGTAGTAATGACATTTAATAATGAGTTATCGGACTTTGAAAACTTTTTTGATGCAGAGGCTAACTATTTTTTAACTCCCGAACAATTTTCGAACTTCGAAGCTATATGTGATGACTTTAAAATGAAGAAATATGGATTTGATTCTGTACTTCCAGTAGGAGTAGCTAATACTGAGGAATGGTATCTCTCTATAGCAGAGAAATTTGGGAATGTTGAAAAAGCAAAAAAGATTTTAATAACTGATATGAACAGGATAAAAAAAAGGATAGGCATAGATTATAATGCAACTTGGGTGTTCCATGATGTTGCTGGCAAAAAGGTTGGAATCTTAGGTTATGTTCCATTTGTAGTTGCTATGGCAAGATATCTCTTCTTTGATTTAAATGCTCGTCCTGTTGTAATAGGGGTGTGGGGAGAAACTGAAAGAGCAATGGAATATGCAAATAGGATGCTCTCAAGTATGGAAAGTTATTTAGACTTTGAGCTTTATGAAAATCCTACATACTATCAGTATGGAGAAGCACTTATAAAGAAAGAAGTAGACTTCGCTATAGGGCAGAAGAATGACAAAACTTTAGTTGAAGGACTTAATATTCCACATCTCAGTTTGGGAGGATACCATTTCTTTAATCATAATGTGTTTATTCCCTGGCCATACTTTGGAATTCTTGGAAATCTTCACCTCCTTTCTGAAATAGGAAGGGTTACTGAAGAATTAAAAGCTGAAAAAGGGGGATGGATAGCGAGATCCTTTATAAGGACTAATAAGGAATGTAGAGTTAAATTTTCTGAAGAATGCAGTCCATTTTAGGAGGAAATTATGGAGGTAAGAAATATAGGAGTAGTTGGATCAGGGCAGATGGGCCATGGTATTGCCCAAGTAGCAATTCAATCTGGTTTTAGTGTAATACTGAGTGATATAAGTGAGGTGATACTAAATAGAGCATATTCGAAGATAAATGACGGACTTGACAGAATGGTAAAAAAGGGGAAAATCAAGGAGGAAGAAAAGTATGAAGCTATAAATAGGCTTACGCTTTCGGTAGATATAGAAAGTTTAAAGGAGATGGATATAATTATTGAAGCTATACCTGAGAATGAAAATCTTAAAAAAGATATGTTTAACAAACTTGATAATATCTGTGATAGAAGAACTATATTGGCTTCCAATACTTCAGCCATTCCAATAACGCTACTTGCAAGTGCTACCAATAGAAAGGATAAGGTTATTGGAATGCATTTTATGAATCCGGTTCCAGTTATGAGAGGAGTAGAAATTATAAAAGGTTTTGATACATCTAAGGAAACAGTTGATACTATTAAGTCAGTTGCTCAAAAGATGGGTAAAGAGATTATGATAGCTAAGGATTACCCGGGATTTCTTGGAACGAGACTTATTATGCCTTTATTGAATGAGGCTTTCTATGCTGTATATGAAGAAAGAGCAAGTATAGAAGATATTGATAGAGCATTGAAATTAGGAGCAAACCATCCAATGGGTCCTCTTGAATTAGCAGATTTTATTGGAATAGATTCTGTTTTATCTATCCTTAAAAATCTTTACGAAAGCTATGGAGAAGATAAATACTTCCCCTGTCCAATACTTACTCAGATGGTTAGAGCTGGAAGATTAGGAAAGAAGAGTGGGAAAGGTTTTTATGACTATAATGTATAAAGACATACTTCCCCTTCCTTAAATTGCTAAATATCCTCCGTCTACCACAAGAACATGTCCAGTAATATAATCCGATGCCCTTGAAGCAAGGAACAGAACTACTCCTTTAAAGTCATCCTCATTCCCAAATCTTCCTAAGGGTATCCTATTAAGAACTTTATCCTTAACTTTATTATGTATTGGCTCTGACATATGAGTTAAAACATACCCTGGAGCAATAGCATTAACTGTAATTCCATATTTGGCCCACTTCACTGCAAGATCCTTTGTAAAGGCTATTATTCCTCCTTTAGTTGTTACATAAGCTATTGCATCAAAATAATCCACTCCCGCAATACCTCCTATAGAGGAAACATTTATAATCTTACCTCCACCCTGTTTAATCATAGCCCTTCCAACAGTTTGAGTACATATAAATGTTCCGGTTAGATTTATTTTTAAAACTTTTTCCCAATCTTCTATTTTCATATCTTCAGTAATAGCTCCCCATGTTATCGCCGCATTATTGACCAAAATGTCTATCCTTCCCCATTTTTTAAGAGTTTCTTCGACCATATGTTCGACGTCACTCTTAGAGGAGATGTCGCATTTTAAACATAATAACTCTCCTTGAGCTTCTTCTATCTGTTTGACTACATCCATTCCTCTTTCTATCCTTCTGGCACATATAACAATCTTTGCCCCAGCTTCTGATAATCCCTTTGCCATATAACTCCCTATACCCATACTACTTCCTGTGACAATTGCAACCTTTCCGGTAAGGTCAAAAAGCGATTTAGCGTGCATATTCCTCCCTCTTTTAAATTTTATTTTTTTCAATAAGTCTTTATGTAATAAAGAAGATTAAAATACATCTTATTATTAAATATGTTAAAATTATATCATAATATATTCGAGTAAAAAAGAGAACGGGTTACTTTTTCCC
>CAZCTP010000117.1:0-5651 GCA_964501575.1 uncultured Thermodesulfobacteriota bacterium | reverse complement strand
ACTTTTTGGCTTGTTTGACCTTCCTATTTCGGAATTTGGGTACTAACAAATCTATTGCAATTTATAAATTTATTGATATAATTATATAATATCTGGATATATTTTTTATTACTCTAAAATATATCCAGATATTATAACTTTATAAAAATTAATTACTTTATTTTTTGGTTGATATTCTCGGGAAAATTTCAAAATTAGATTAAAATAGGTAAAATTGCAATGAGAGTGTTGATAGTTCATCCACATCTCTTTGTAAAGGGTGGTGGTGAACGTCTTACATCAATTCTTGCGAAAGGATTAGTAAAGCCTGGTTACGAGATTTCAATAATTACTAAATCTGTTGAGGACGGATTTTCTGATTTAAATGGATTGAGAATTTTCCCTATAAAAGAGATTATTTCTCAAGGTGAATTTCTTCCAGAGAGGATTATTTCTTTAGGATTATCTTTAAGAAGAGCAATCCGTGAAATAAAGCCTGATTTTATTATATCAATGACAGAGGATATACTTAATCTTGGTTTATCAAAATTAATCAGGCGTCAAGTTAAAACCATCCAGTATATTCATTTCCCTCGTGAGGAGGAAAGAGAAGAGACCGGAAATAAAGGACTTTATAAAAAATATTTTAGATTTCCAGAATGGCTTAATCGTTCCTTTCTCTGGGCAGTAGATTATATGCTCTGCAACTCTAATTACACTAAGGAAGCTATAAAGAGGGTATGGGGGAAGGAGGCTCAGGTTGTTTATCCACCGCTTTCTCCTATTTTTATGGAGAAACCTGATAATCTTAGAAAAGTAAGGGAGAATATTATTCTTTCGGTTGGAAGATTTACTCCTCTAAAAAGACAGGATTTTCTTATAAAGATTTTTAAAGAAGAAATAAGAAAGGAGGTGCATGATGCTAAACTTGTAATGGCAGGCTTTATAGATAAAAGATTTGATAAATACTTTGAGCAGATAAAATCCTACCAGAGTGAAGAAATAAAATTTTATATCAATCCTACTGATGAAGAGCTTCTAAACCTGTATAGAAGAGCAAAAATATTCTGCCATCCAAGAATTGGTGAACATTTTGGTCTATCCCCTATCGAAGCTATGAGTCAGGGGGTTCCAGTAGTTGGGTATGGTTCGGGGGGGCTTGTCGAGGCAGTTGCTCATAAAGAGAGCGGTTTTCTTGCTAATAATGATAGGGAATTCTTAAATTATATAAAATATGTTTTAAAGATGGATAATAAAGCTTGGTTCCAGCTACAATCCAGAGCTTGTGAGAAGGCTCGGTTCTTCTCGCCAGAAAGATTTATAGAGGAGGTAAAAAAATGTTTGGTAAGATGAGAATAGGTTTACTTTCTACCTATCCTCCCAATCCCTGTGGAATAGGAAGATACACATCTTTTCTCACTAACGCCCTATTGAAGAACTATCCATCCCTTGAGGTATTCATCTTAAAGAGCTATGATGAAGAACCGGATGTAACCCTGGGTGTAACCCCTATAAACTGCTTTGAACCTGGAAATTTTAAGAATGATGAAGTTATAAAGAGCTTGGACTCTTTGAATCTTGATCTTGTTCATATTCAGCATCATTATGGCATCTTTGGGTTCGGAGATGATTTGTTTGAGCTCCTCTCCAGGTATCCAGTAGTTATTACCATGCATGAAGTTCATACAGAGGAATTTCCTGAAAAGGTCTCTCTATTCTATAGATTAGAAGATTTAAAAAAGAGGCATTATTTATTTGGGAGTTTAGCAAGGAGGATAATAGTACATTCAGAAGATATGAAGAGGGTTTTAATGGGACTTGGGGTACAGGAAAGAAAGATATCAGTAATACCCCATGGAACACTCTTCATTCCGAGGATTAAAAGAGAAAATGCCCTTTCTGTTCTTAATCTTCCTTCTGATGCAAAGATTATCCTTTCCTTTGGATTCATCAGAAAAGATAAGAATGAGAAACTTATAATGGAAGCCTTCCCCAAAATTCTTAAAGAAGTTCCAGAGGCTTATTTAGTAATGGTTGGATCTGTACATCCACTCTCTAAGGAAAAAGACGAAGAAGTGGTGGAGGAAAGAAAAGATATTATAAGTAAATATAATTTGAAGAATGTAGTATTCGTAGAAAGGTTTATTCCTGATCATGAGTTTCCCCTTTTCTTCAGTATGGCTGATCTTTTCATCTCACTTTATGATCAGGGATATCATGAGATAAGTGGAGCGCTACACCTTGGAATCGGAGCTGGGGTCCCATGTGTTGTAACCAGGGTTCCTCGTTATGAAGAGATAGAAATGACTTCTCCAGAGGCTGTAGTAAGGGTTGGAGATAGGGATGATCTGGTAAGAGTTATAGTAAGACTTTTAAAAGAGGATGAGCTGAGACTTGAGATAAGAAGAAGAATAGAGAAATATCGAGAGGAGACCTCTTGGGATAGAATTTCCGAACTTCATTATCAACTATATAATGATATACATGGTGAAGATGAGTTTGTCAGGAAAAAGATTGCCTAACAAACTCCTTTCTCTCTGCTTTTCAGCCCTTTTTATCATATTCTAAAAGAATGATAAGCATTATCCCCAGTGGGGGAAAAATCTTTTTGAATTCCTTGAGATTTGTTTTTCTTTGCTATATACTACTCATATATTAGATAATGGCAAAGTGCAGGATATAAAAAGGGAGTTAAAGAGGAGAAAAGTTAAATGGCGTGAAGAGCTTCGATTATAAGAAAGGCGGTGCTAAATGGGGAAGAATACACTTGAGGACTGAGGAAGATATAGAAAAAACGCTTTCAGCCGTTAAAAAGTCTTACGAACTTATTAAAGAGGCTATAAAAGTCAATGAACCAACAGGTTGGCATGCAGAATTAGAAGAAGCAGAAGAGGGAGACAATGAGGAATCTACAACCCCAGATAATATACTATAAAAGGTTTGCATCTTCGGTGCTTCACCCCAATTCACCCTGGTGGATGGATTTCAGACACACTTGGGACATAATATGCCACAGATATGTAAAGGAGGAATTCATGAAAAGAAACAAAGTACTTGGAGGTTTATTTGGATTGTGTGTAGGGGATGCATTGGGAGTCCCTGTAGAATTTGTGTCGCGGAATACACTGAAGAAAAATCCTGTAAAAGATATGATTGCCTATGGTACTCATAATCAACCAATAGGGACATGGTCAGATGACAGCTCACTCGCCTTTTGTCTGGCTGAATCTCTCTGTGAGGGTTTTAATCTTCAAGATATTGCTGATAGATTTGTTAAATGGTTATATGAAGATTACTGGACTCCACATGGTAAAACTTTTGATGTTGGAAATACTACCAGGATTGCTATTTCACGCCTAAAAGAGGGTGTAAATCCCTTAGAGGCAGGACCAAATGATGAATATAGTAATGGTAATGGGTCTTTAATGAGAATTCTGCCTTTGGCATTTTACTTAGAAAAAAAGGACAGAGATCGGCAATTTGAGATTACCCATCAAGTATCCTGTCTGACCCATGGACATCTGCGCTCTCAAATGGCTTGTGGAATTTATATCCAGTTTGCAATAAACCTCCTTAATGGAAATACCCCTAAATTAGCATACAATAATATGAAAGAGGCTACTTTAAAATACTACTCCCGGGATCCATATCAAAAAGAATTAGGGAATTTTGCAAGGATTTTAGAATCTGATATATCTGAATTACCGGAAGTATCTATTAAGTCAAGTGGCTATGTAATAGATACACTGGAAGCAAGTTTATGGAGTTTTCTTAGGAGTAATACTTATATGGAAGCTGTTCTGACAGCAATAAACCTCGGAGGCGATACAGATACTATCGGTGCTGTTACAGGTGGAATAGCCGGCATATATTACGATTATAAGAATATACCTAAAAAATGGATAAATAACATAGTTAGAAAACAGGATATTATGGAATTAGGTGAAAGACTGTATGAAAAATTTTTTCTCAGGTGCTCGCAATGACGAGATGTGTATTATAAATTAGGAATTAGGAATTATGGGTATGAATATTGAGATTGATAGAATAATACGGACAAAGAGAAAAACTATTGCTTTGCAGATAACAGATGATGCCACACTAATTGTAAAAGCTCCCTTTGATGTAAGTGATGAAGTGATAATGGGAGTTGTTTTTAAACATAAAGAATGGATTGAGCAAAAGAAAAGAGAGATAGAGGCAAGAGATCCAAAGTTTTCTCTTAAAGAATTTGTTAATGGTGAGGGGTTTCTCTATCTTGGAAGATATTATAGGTTAAAAATAGTGGATAATCAGGAAGCACTGCTGAAATTTGAGAATAGATTTTATCTTTTAAGAAATGCATTGCCCCGGGCAAGAAAAGTGTTTATTGATTGGTACAAAAAGATGGCTTATGAGAAAATTTCAGAAAGAGTTAGATGGTATGCACAGAAAAGGGGTTTTAAATACAATAAGGTCAACATTACCAATGCGCAAAAAAGGTGGGGATCCTGTTCCTCAAAAGGAAATCTTAACTTTAGCTGGAGATTAATAATGACACCTCTACCTGTGATAGATTATGTTGTTATCCATGAACTTGTTCATCTTGAAGAAAAAAGTCATACAAAAGCATTCTGGAACAAGGTCAAAATGTTGATGCCTGACTATAAAAAACATAAAGACTGGCTAAATAAGAACAGTTATTTTTTGAGGCTATAACATGAAAATTGGCAAACCTGTAAATCGTTAGTTTGCATCTAAATAGAATAAAAAAAATTTTTAAAGGAGGAAATGCTTATGCCATTATTTAAAGTTGGTAATTTTAGTCAGATTGGTGTCTCTTTTGCAGATACTGCAAGAGTGGTGAAAGTAGAGCATAAAGAAGTAGTTACATTTCCACGTACTCTTTCTCTTGAGGCTTTACCAGAATTATCATTCAACATTGAACCACCCACCATGGAACTGGCTAAATCTCCAAACAAATGGGGACTTTTTCTAAAAAGTCTTTCTCTCTATAAAAGCTTTGAGGGATTTATAGCAAATTTTCTCAATCCAATCAATGAAATTTACTTTACCACTCTTACCTGGGACTACAGTGGATCTTCACCATTTGTGTATCCTCCCAAAGGAGTCCAGGCTTCTGATTTTTTAATCCCTATAAAAGCTGGAAATACCCGCCAATTTATCGGGGATGGCGTTAATATCTGGCCTCCCAAAATTGTTGTTGGTGCTCTTAATATTGTAGTTATTGTGTATGAATCCGATAATGATGTCAGAAAATTGGGAGAAACCCTCACTGAAATCCATAATAAAGTTGAAAAGAGTAAACTTGCAAGCTTAATTGCTGCAATTTCAGCTAATCCATCATTAGCAACAGGGATTGCAATTGGACAGGCAGTAAACGAACTGCTGGGTGTAATTGGGAATATTATGAAAAGGAATGGTGATGATTATGTTGATTTGTTTGAAGGGTCCTATGGAACAGATAGGCCCCAAAGGGCAAGGGTAGAAAATTACGACCATGAGGCAGCTGGAATAGAATTAGAGCTCACTGTTTCTTGATACAATTTACCAGCTTCCTCAAATCCTGATATAGAAAGATTGCCATTGAAACCAGTTCCCTGTCATTTCTGAAAGCGCCTGCCTATGTCAAGTATTTTTTGTTATTGCATACCTTCTATACATGGTAATCG
>CAZCTP010000116.1:0-5753 GCA_964501575.1 uncultured Thermodesulfobacteriota bacterium | reverse complement strand
ATTATTTTAAGGTGAGCCATCCTTTTTTCCATCACGAAATTGGAGATGCTTCCTTTTATCAGATAAGTTTAAAATTAAATTGCTTACTTTCTTCTACTTTAATTTAAATCTTGATATTTTTATACCTACAGTAAACTTTATTAATTTTCCCCTCTAATTTTTTATATGTTATCTCTTTCGGCAACAATCTTATATTTTACATCATTACAAAATTGCTATATTGACAATATCTTATAAATTTTATTAAAGTATATATATGGTTAGAAAATTTGTTAAAGATTCTCATCTTATTTATGAATTCTTTGAAGAAGAAGGAATATTATTTTCTCTTAATAATTATCTTCCCTATATAGTAAATAAGATCGCATTTAAAGTTCTTGAGTTTACAAATGGAGAAAGAAACGAAGAGGATATAATAAAGATAATAGCAGAAGAATACAAAATTGATAAAAAAAAAGTAAGGGAGAATATTTCTAATTTTTATAACAATCTTCTTAAAAGGGGGATTGTCCATCCTATATGAAAAAAACAGGGTATTTAGTTGCTAATCCTGATATGGTATTTAGAAAGGAAAAAGAGGGTGCCTTCCTTTTTAATCCTGAGACTGGAGATTTGAAGGTTCTAAATGTAGTTGGAGCAATGATATGGGAGATGTGTGATGGTAAACATACCGAAGATAGTATATTAGAAAATATATCCAGTACATTTAAAGATGTTGCAAGAGCTGATTTAGAAAAGGATATAAAAAGTTTTATAAAAGACATAGAAAATAGGGGACTCATAGGATATATATACGAAGAGGATAAATGATGGATATTCTATCTGCCCCTGATCTTGTTACTCTCATCCTTACAAGAAGATGTAATATTCTATGTAAACATTGTGCAGTTTTGTATAGTAGCGAGCCTTCGAAGGAGCTTTCTACTGAGAGATGGATTGGAATAATAGAAAAATTAGAGAGAGCAAAGGTATTTAAACTACACATAAGTGGAGGAGAACCATTTATAAGAGGAAACATATTCTCTATCATTGAGGCTATATTTAAAAAGCCCTTTAGATTTAGCCTAAATACTAATGCAACCCTCATTAACGATAATATAGCTCGTAGGTTGTCAGATTTTAAAAAAAGAAATGATTATATATCTGTAAGTATTGATGGATCAAACCCAGAGATACATGATAGAATTAGGGGTGAGGGGTCATTTAAAAGGATGTTAAATGGAGTAAAATGTCTCATTAATGCAGAAAATAGTGTTTCTGGTTTTACAGTGGTTATGAGATACAATTTCAATGATCTTCCTAATATAGTTCGACTGGTAAGGGATCTGGGAATGAATGGACTAAAAATAAACAATCTTATACCAGAAGGAGAGGGGTTAAAAAATTATTTAGAGCTTATGCCTACTGAGGAACAGAAAAAAAGAGCATTTAAGATGAGAGATATTTTAATTGAAAGATTTGGAAACTTTGTGAACGGAACATTCTTTGATATACTTGAATTCTGGGAAGAAATGGAGAAGGATAGAAAGGATGAGAAAGGAGGTTCTTATTTTACAGGTTGTGGAGGTGGAATAAATTGTATAGCAATCATGCCAGACGGGACTGTTACACCATGTGATTTACTCCCCAATATAAAGGTAGGAAATGTGATTGAAGAAGATTTTAATAATATATGGTTAAATTCCCCTAAATTAAATGAATTTAGAAACAGAAGAGATATATCACTTGATATAATAAAAGACTGTAAAGAATGTCTTTATAAAAAGGGTTGCACCGGGGGTTGCCCTGCAGTTCCTTACTCTTTGCATAGAAATACCTTGGCAATAGACCCACTTCAATGTTATAAGGTCTATAAATGGAAAAAGAATATTCCCTTACCAACATATATCTGAATTTAACAGAGAGATGCAATCTTAGATGCAGACATTGCTGGATATCACCCTATCCTGATGACAGAGAATATAAAGATGAGGAGATTACTATTGATGAAATAAAGGGAGCTGTAAAGGATGCTATGTCTTTGGGGCTAAGAAGAGTGAAGTTTACCGGGGGAGAACCATTTTTAAGAAGAGAAATAATTGATATTATTAAAATATTAAAGGATTTTAAGATTTTAATAGATATAGAAACGAATGGGACATTGATAGATAAAGCGATTGCAAAGAGGCTCAAAGAATTAAAAATATCCTTTATAAGTGTGAGCATAGATGGTGCAAAAGATGAAACCCATGATAGATTAAGAGGAATCAAAGGCTCTTTTAAAAGAGCTATAGAAGGAATAGAGGCTCTTATTGAGTCAGGACTAAGTCCTCAGATCATATTTAGTTTATATAAGGGGAATATAAGTGAATTAGAAGATACAATATATTTAGTAAAGCATATTAAAGCCTCCTCATTTAAGATAAATCCTATTCTTCCGTCTGGTAGAGGAAAGGATATGGTTAAACAGGGAGAAACGCTTGACAGTTATGAGCTTATAAGCTTGACTGAGAAAATAGAAACAATTTGGAAGGATAAATATTCTATACCTATCATCTTTGATATTCCTATAGCTTTTATAAGTATGGAAAAGATTAAAAAAGGGGATTATCATATATGTAATATCCATAATATATTAGGAATTCTGGCTGATGGGAATATATCTATATGCGGGATAGGAAAGGAAGAGAAAGATCTTGTAATGGGAAGCATAAGGAAAGATAATATAAAGGATATATGGATGAAGAGCAAACTATTAATCTCTATAAGAGATAATATACCCAAGAATCTTAAAGGAATATGCAAAAGATGTATACTTAAAAAATTATGCCTTGGATGTTGCGTGGCTAATAATTACACCCTTAATAAAGACCTATTTTCTCCTTACTATATATGCAAGGATGCTTATGAGAACGGGCTGTTTCCGAAAAGTAGACTCATATAATGAAGAATTTTTAGTTATTCATATTGGAGGCATATATATAAAAATAGAAGGAATATCTAAAAAAGAGATATCTGATAGCTTTAAAAATATATGTCCAATAGGGAAGAATTCCTCAAGGATGAAGGTTTCTCAAGTTTTAAAGGTTATCTTTGTAGATAAAAGACATAATATATCAGAAGATGTGGGATTTAACTTTGATTTTCTTTTGGATAGGTTCCCATTTGATAAAAAGTTGGTTAGAGAGATAAATAATACAAGTAAGAAATGGGGAGCTATTATATCAAAAATAAATAGAGAAAGTATAGTATATCCTCAAGATGATAGTCTGTTTTTATTTGATCCTGGTAATAGGGAAGCATTTTTATTCTTAAATGAATCAATCGATGATGGTTTAATATTCTTTAATATATTAGAGGGACTTAAAATTTTGTTATCGAGCTCAGCCCCTGATTTTAATGGTATATTTTTGCATGCCTGTGGTATTGTTAAGGATGAAGGGGGCTATATATTTCTTGGGTTTCCTAATTCTGGTAAGACCACAATAGCAGAATTTTCTCAGAAAGAGGCATTGGTTTTATCCGATGATGGAATAATTTTAAGGAAATGTGGAAATAGATATAAGATATTTGGCACACCTTATACTGAGATAATTAGCGATGATTTAAGTATGGGATATCCCCTTAAAAAGATGTTTTTCATCCATAAATATGGAAATACGTATACTGAGCCCTTAAGTCCAGCTAAAGCATCTGCTTTGATCCTGCTACATTATATACCCTATTTCAGATTCTTTCCTCTTAAAAGTGCAAGGAAGGTCTTTAATTTGATTACCAGAATCTGCAGAGAGACCCCTGCATATAATCTATATTTTAATAAAACCAAAGAATTTTTTGGTGTTATATGAAGTATGAACCACCAAAGATATTTGATATAATAGATGAATATGACCAGGCACTTGGTGGATGTGCAACTGGAAGAGCTCCAACTGGGTTCTGTAGATATGGTAGGGGGTTATGGACCCCGGTTTGTAGAGCAGGGAATAGACCCGGTGTTTTATGCAGGGCAGGTAATTCTCCCCGGATAGTATTGTGCTTCTTGGGTGGAGCATTGAGATAGAGAGAATAGAGCAGGAAGGAGGCTTTTATGAATTTAAGGTATGAACCACCAAAGATATTTGATATATCAGATGAGTATGAGCAGGCATTAGGTGGATGTGCAAAAGGAAGGGCTCCAACTGGATTTTGTAGAAAGGGAAATGGATTAAAGGGTAAAAATTGTAAAGTAGGAAATAGAGCTGATCATGATTGTAAGATTGGAAGCAGCGCCCAGCATGAATGTGAGTTTGGTAGTCTTCCCAAATAATTTTGAAGCGGGCTTCAATAATGATTATTTACAGAGGTTCAAGTATGTATCCATTCCTCATCTCAGGGGATATTATTACGAGTGAGAAGAGGGAACCAAGGATAGGTGATATTATTATATTTAAAAGAGATGGAGCTAATATAGTTCACAGGGTTATAAATATTATTAATGGCTCATTTATTACAAAGGGAGATAATATAGATGAGATTGATAATAGAATTGTGAAATCTAAAGATATAATAGGTGTTGTTAGGGGTATAAATAATAAAAAGGTATCCAAGCTTTTAAATAGATTAATAGCTATCCTTTCTTATTATAATTTGACTCCAGGACCTTTAAAAAGAAAAATTTTTAATATTTTGAGACCTTTTGAAAGTAATCTTAGAAAATATATAATGACATTATTTAAAAATAGAATCAGGTATGTAATCTATAAGAGAGGGAACATTATTGAGATAAAGGCTTTATTTAAAAACAAACCAGTGGGTAAGGTAGTCTATAAAGATAATCTTGTAGAGTCGATATGGATTAGAAGACTATATAGAAACATCGGTATAGAATCAAAAATTTTAAATATATCTAAATATCAGTAGAATTTTGTAGTATATACCTCTTAGCCCAAGTTTGTCAAAAATTACCTTGAAATTGCTCTAAAATAGGGGGTACTGTCTCGTAACTTATTGAAATTATTGACATTGCATTCTGAGAAGGAGATTCATGAATGGTTTACAGAGAGAAGTGGACTTTATGATATAATGGGGATTAAAGGGAGGATATCCCTTGCCAGTCTTTACAGGATCACGGATAAGCTACTCTTAAAGAAGGAAGGGATAGAGGAGAGGCTTATAGAGAAGGAGAGGGGTCTTTTTGGTCTTGGGGAAAATATTATTCTATATGATCTGACCAATACCTATTTTGAGGGTTTAGTTTCTGATTCTCAGTTAGCCAGAAGGGGGGTATCGAAAGAGAGGCGTAATGACAGGCCACTTGTTACTGTTGGTATTGTTGTTGATGAGGAGGGATTTCCAAAGATAAGCAGGGTTTTTTCAGGTAATGTATCCGAACCATCTACCTTAGAGAAGATTTTAGAAGATCTGCTCAAGAACATACCGAGTCAGCTTAGACTTTATGATAAGAGGCCTACTATAGTCATGGATGCAGGTATTGTAACAGAAGAGAATCTAAGGATAATAAGAGATAAGGGTTTGGATTATATCTGTGTAGATAGGAGAAGATCTACTGATATTCCTCAAGGAGAAGAAAATATTATTCATGAGACTGAATACGGAGCTGTGAAAGCGATAAGGGCAGAAGATCCTGATGAGGTATTCCTGTATTGTATATCCGAGGGTAAGGCAAAGAAGGAGGAAGCAATAAAGAATAGATTTCAGTTACAGTATCATCTCTCATTTTTATGAGATAAGAGTGGAGGGAAAAGGAGGTATAGCAACTCATATATTATGGAGGA
>CAZCTP010000115.1:0-5837 GCA_964501575.1 uncultured Thermodesulfobacteriota bacterium | reverse complement strand
TCTTCGTTTAAAATTATTATAAATTGATAAATATCTTTTGTCAAATAAAATATACTTCCGTGCTATTTAACTTTCCAGTTTACGAACTTTTGAGCAAAAAGAATTTAATTGCTGAAAATAATCTAATTTATTCATCTGTTATTGCTATATAATAGATAATTGGAATAGAAGTCTTTTATTTTACTTACCACATACTCTATAATTTCCTCATTAATTTCAGGATATATTGGAAGCGCAAGGGTATTTAATGCAGCATATTCAGAATTTGGAAAATCACCCATACTATATCCAAGATGTTTATAACATTCTTGCATATGTAAAGGAAGTGGATAGTATATCTCGGTGCCAATGTCATTCATCTTTAAGAAATCTTTTAATTTGTCTCTTTCTTTTGCTGCTATTACATATTGATGATATATGTGATAGTTATAGGGTGCTGGGATCGGAATTTTATAAACCGGCCCCTTGTCCTTATCTAAGAGACCATATTTTATAAAAAGAGAGTTATAAAGATTAGCCCATTTATTCCTCATTTTATTCCATCCATCAATATACTTCATTTTTACACTTAATATTCCCGCCTGAATAGCATCTAATCTACTATTTAATCCGATTATATTGTGAAAATATTTAGGACTACTACCATGAACTCTCAAAATTTTTATCTTCTTAGCAATTTCATCATTGTTTGTTACAATCATACCCCCGTCTCCATATCCACCTAAATTCTTTGAAGGATAGAAGGAGAAACATCCTAAATCTCCAGTGGTTCCAACTTTTCTATCTTTATATATAGCGCCAAATGCCTGAGCAGCATCCTCGATAACATATAAGCCATATCTATTTACAATATCCATAATAGAATCTATATCCGTAGCCTGTCCATATAGATGGACAGGGATTATTGCCTTTGGCCTCTTATTTAATCTTTTGAGACAATCTTCAATCTTATTTGGATCTATATTATAGTTAGATATATCAATATCTACAAATACAGGAATAGCACCTAATCTTGATATTGACCCAGCAGTTGCAAAGAATGTATATGGCGTAGTAATAACTGTGTCACCATATTCAATACCAATTGCCATAAGGGATATTAGAATAGCATCAGATCCTGAAGCAACACCAATGGCATTTCTGACTCCCAGATATTTTTTAACTTCTTCTTCAAACTTTTCTACGAAGGGACCAAGTATAAACTTCTGCTCATTTAATATAGCTTCTATTGCAGATAGGACTTCACCCTTTATTGATCTATATTGGTTCTTTAAATCGAGAAATGATACTTTCATAATATATATAGAGATTTATGTAGATTCTGAATTAAAACAGCCTTCAGATAATCAGTCTATACCTCCTCAATAAGAGAATCTTTAAATCTGTCAAAAATTATATAACCATATATAAATATTAAAATAGATATTATAATTAAAATCAATAGGTATCTCCAGTCGGGAGCTTTACCATTAAAAAGAATATCTTGATAGGATATCATTAATAGAGCCATAGGATTTAATAATATTATTCCCCTATATCTTTCAGGAATTGTACTTATTGGATATAAAATAGGTGTTAGAAAGAAAAAAAGGTTCAAAAGATTTGTTAAAATCTGTTCTACATCTCTTAAATGGACATTTATAGCTGATAACACCAATGATAGTCCAATTGTCATAAGTGCTTGAATAATAATGAGTATCGGGAGGAATATAATAAAATACCCCAATTTAATCTTAAATATATAAATAAATAAGAACAATATTGGAAGTCCTAATAAAAAGTTCACCAGATTAGTAATTACAGAGACTATGGGAAGGATTTCAATAGGAAAGACAACCTTCTTGATTAAAGCACCACCATTAACTATAGATGAGGCGGCATTTAACAAGGATTGTGAAAACCAGATCCAGGGTAAGAGCCCACAAAATAAGAATAAAGCGTAATTATTCACATTTATTCTCATATATACTGAGAATACAATAATATATACCAACATAAATAAAAGTGGATTCAAAAAAGACCATATAAACCCGAGAACAGAACCTCTATATCTTGTTTTAAGCTCCTTTAGTACTAAAGTGGATATCAATGATCTATAGGCTAAAAGGTTTTTTAATCTTATAAATATATCCAATTTATATAAAGTCCCTCCAGTAATATAGCAGGTCTTTAAGAGTATTATGGATCGGTATTTTAATTTCCCAACCTGTTTTATTCATAAACTTATCTGGATTTCCTATTATAATCGGAGTCTCAGATTGCCTGAATTTTTCCTTATCTTCTTTTATTTTAATCCTTGTATTAGAAAAGTTTATTAGTATTTCTAATATATCTTTTATCTTTATTCCTCTTCCGGAACATATATTATATATTTCACCAGCATCACCCATGGTTAATGCAAGCAAGTAGCCTTCTACCACATCTCTAACATCAGAGAAATCTCTTTCTATATTAAGATTACCAACATATACTACAGGTTCCTTTATCCCTTTCTCAATATATGCTATTTGCCTTGCAAAGTCTGAACAGACAAATTCTGCTCTTTGGCCAGGTCCAGTATGATTAAATGGACGGACTCTTACAATATCCATATTATAATTTTTAAAATATTGAAATGCCATCATATCGGCAGATGCTTTACTAACAGAATAAAAGTTAAGAGGCCTTAATAAAACTCTTTCATTTATTGGTATATCCTTATTATCTACTAACCCATATTCATCACCCGATCCAACAAACAGGATCCTTGTTTTAATATTTCTTGATGCTTCAAATAGATTCATGCTTCCTAATATATTTGTTTCGTAGGTAGCCTCTGGATTTTTTAAAGATTGAGGAATAGATGTTATTCCTGCAAGATGATATATATGGTCAGGCTTAATATCGTTTAAAATCTTTTTTAAGCTCTCTCCGTCTCTTAGGTCACACTTAAATACCTTTAAATTGTTATATTTAATATCCTTTGAATATGTTATTCCAAAGACTTCATATCCTTTATCGATAAGCAGTTTAGCGAGATAAGATCCAACAAAACCGGATATTCCAGTAATAAAAGCTTTCATTTCTTATTTTTAAGCCTTCTGATATCTTCTTCAACCATAAACTCTATAAGTTCCTTAAATTTCATCTTTGGCTCCCATCCTAATTTCTTTCTTGCCTTTGAATAGTTGCCACATAGATTATATACCTCTGCCGGTCTGATAAGATTTGGATCGATAACCACATAATCTCTATAGTCTAAGTTGACATAACCAAAAGCGATCTCGACCAGTTCCCTGACAGAGTGATTTTCACTAGTAGCTATAACGTAGTCATCTGGGCTATCTTGGTTTAACATAAGCCACATTGCTTCTACATAATCACCTGCAAATCCCCAGTCTCTTTTTGCATCTAAATTACCTAATTTTAATTCCTTTGCCAGTCCTAACTTTATTTTTGCAACTCCATGGGTAACCTTTCTAGTTACAAACTCTTTACCCCTTCTTGGAGATTCATGATTAAACAATATACCTGAACATGCAAATATATTATAGCTCTCTCTATAATTTATCGTTATCCAATGAGCATATAATTTTGCAACACCATACGGACTTCTTGGATAAAAAGGGGTATTTTCATCTTGGGGGGAATCTTTTGTCATTCCAAACATTTCACTACTTGATGCCTGGTAAAATCTTATATTATTTTTATCAACAAATCTAATAGCTTCAAGCATCCTTGTTACTCCAATAGCTGTATATTCACCTGTTAATACAGGTTGATTCCATGAAGTTGGCACAAAAGATTGAGCGGCAAGATTATATACTTCATCAGGTCTTACAGAATCTATTATATCCATAATAGAGAGTTGATCTAAAAGGTCTCCTTGAACTAACTCAATATCATTGATTATATGAGCTATCCTTTCAAAATTTTCTGTGCTTGATCTCCTTATCATTCCATACACTTTATATCCATTCTTTAACAAGAATTCACCAAGATAAGAACCATCCTGACCTGTTATTCCTGTAATTAATGCCTTTTTCATTTAACTTCCTACCTTTTCTTTATCTTTATATCCATATTTCCCCCAATTTGATAGAACTTTTCTCCGAATATCCTCAGGCCATAACACATCTAAAGAAGATTTAACAGGAATGGATTCTTTAGACCAGTCAAGTGGCCACGTACAATCAAATAAAATTTTAGAACCTTTACCCTTTATTCTATCATCAGGATCAAGGAATGTAACAATCCATGGAGCAGATGGACTATGAGGGAACTTTGTAACTCCTTTTTCTGGGTGGCATCTTGTTGTTACAGCCCATAATAATTGACCCATATCAGTAACATCTATATCATCATCTGTAACAACAACATAATACATGAAATTACCTAACTTAGATCCCCATATTGAATAGGCTATCTTTTGGGCAAAGTATGGATAGGGGACCTTTGTAGATACTGCAACCATATGACTTACACCATAAGGAGGAACCCATGCCATTTTTACAGGTAGATTGAGCTCTCTTAAACAATCTAATATCTCGGCTGACCATGTTATAGATAGTGCAGCATGTCCATCATCAACAGGAACTCCCATACATGATGTTGTAATTATTGGATCATTTCTATGGGTTATAGCCTTCACATGGAGAACAGGTTTTGGAGCCTCAACGCCACTTCTATACCCGGTATATTCACCAAATGGTCCTTCCATCCTTCTTTCATTAGGATTTATTATACCCTCTATAACTATTTCAGAAGTAGCAGGGACATATAGATCTACTGTTTCACATTTAACAAGCTCAAGAGGTTCTCCTCTTATGCCTCCAATAACATCGACTTCATTTATTCCTGCAGGTAATCCGGTTGCTCCAATAATAGGAGTTACCGGCTCTGTACCAATGGCTACTGCAAATTCCATAGGAATATTCCTTGCTTCATATTTTTCATAAAATATCATCCCTATGTGCTGCATGGGGGCTAAATAACAACCCATGCTATTTTTATCATGAAGCATAAGTCTATACATACCCCAATTTACCCAATTACTATCAGGATCTTTTGTTGCTACAATATGCCATGTTCCAAGATATTTTCCACCATCTCCTTCATGAATCAATGGTGCTGGAAATTTCTCTAAATCTACATCATTTCCAATCTGAATATTCTCTTTACATGAACCATCCTTTATTAATATGGGTTTTATAGGATTTTTCTTCTTATTTATATAATTTTCTACAATATCTAAAGGATGAGAATCTTTATCCATACCCATGGCAATAGCTACCCTTGCATAATCCTTCTTCCCGGGCCCCGCAGGGGCTCCTAATATTCTATAACCCTCTGGGTATCCTTTCAATTTCTGGAAGAATGGGGCAGGAGCTTTCAGATCATAGGATCTTCTAATTATTGCTCCAACCTCAAGATTACAATCAACCTCCTCTTCAATATATTGAACTTCACCTATCTCATCTAACTTATCAATATATTCTCTTAAGTCTTTAAACCCCATAACTACCTCCTAATCTCTTATATGGAATCAAATTAAATAATTAGAGAATATTATAGGTTAAGCACTTAATTTTTTCAATATATTTTTCTTAAAAATTGAATATATCCGATGATTTAGAATTAAAGAAATATGGAGTGAACCGGTATAGGAGCGGTGATTGTCATCTTAATTTGGGGTTCTTAGAAATTATTAGAAATTAATGGAATGTAGTATACTTACTTGGAAGGAAAGATAAAGATTTTGCAGGCTTTGTTGTATAATAGTAAATTACACTACCAACATCGGTCCCAAATTCCGAAATAGGAAGGTCAAACAAGCCAAAAAGTAGTGCCCTCCTTGA
>CAZCTP010000114.1:0-5936 GCA_964501575.1 uncultured Thermodesulfobacteriota bacterium | reverse complement strand
GATATTCATCAGCACAGGATTCAGGGTGACAAAATAGGATTTTTCAGCAATCTTAAATAAATGTTTATATTGACAAAAATAGACCTATCTTTATGATAAAAAAATAGAACTATTCTGTTTCTGTAAGCTGGCTTTAGTATATGCTTAGTATTTCTATGTTTTATAAAAATTAACTTGCTCTCTATTTCAAAATTTGGTATTTATATAGAATAGATAATTAATAAGGAGGTTTCTATGGCAATAAAAGATTTAGAGATAAGGTTAATGAAATTGGATGACCTTGAAGCTGTTGTAGAAATTGATAGAAAGGTGCTTGGTAAAGAGAGAAAAATATTTTGGGAAGAGAAAATAGAGTCCTATAAAAAGAGATCTCCTATGCCAGGATTTGTTGCTGTTGTTGATGGGAAGGTTGTAGGATTTATAATAGGTGAAGTAAGCGGCTGGGAATATGGGATACCTGAGACCTATGGGTATTTAGATACTATGGGAATTGACCCCGATTACCAACATAGGGGAATTGGAACAGAACTTTTTAGAGAATTAAAGTCACATTTTAGAGAATTAGGTGTCAATACTATCTATACATTTGTTAATTGGAGGACTTGGACATTACTTAAGTTCTTTGATGCTATGGGTTTCACCAAGGGTGAAATGATTAATTTAGAGTTGAGAATTTAATAAATTAAGCTATATATGTATATTAAAAAGATGTCCTAAATAACATCTATAGAGGCGTTTAATATATTGCTCACATTACCAGATTTATCTATCACCTGTATATTAAAGCTATATCTTTTAGGTAATGTTGATATCTCTATCATTATTGATAGAGATATTGTCCCTTGAATTCCGTCAATTCTTCCAATAGGAATATTAAATAGGTTGCCTTTCATAAGTTTTCCCTGAAAATATATACTCATTGGAACCTCTGTAGTCATTCTTATTATCCCATCTTTTAGATCATTATCCTCATCTAAATAGTCAAATTTAACATTAAAAGCCTGACCTTTTGGAATAGCAGCAGGATTAACCTGTATATTTGATATCTTTGGTACTCCTTCAGGACCCGTAAACCCTCCTCCATCTCCATTACAACTAATAAGTAGAACTAATAATGAAAGGTATAACAATCTTCTCATATATTTTCACCCTTTCTCCTTTAATAATTTTCTATTAAGCTTTCCAGCAAGGTCCCTTGGAAGCTCATCAACAAATTCTATATATTTAGGTTTTTTAAATGACGCAAGGTTTTTTTTACAATAGTTTAATATTTCTTCTTCACTACATTCCTCTTTAATAACTACAAATGCTTTTATTGCCTCTCCCCATTTTTCATCGGGAATACCAATAACCCCAACATCTTTAACCTTTGAATATGAAATTATAACATCTTCTATCTCTTTTGGGTATATATTTACACCACCACTTATAATCATATCGTCCTTTCTATCAACGAGATATATATATCCATCTCTATCCATCCATCCCATATCTCCGGTGCGAAGCCATCCATTTCTTATCACTTTTCCAGTATCCTTGGGCCTATTAAGGTATCCCTTCATTAAATTGTCTCCTTTTACTATTATCTCTCCTATTTCCCCAGCTGGAAGATTATTATCATTTTCATCTACTATTCTGACTCTTACAGTCATAATCTCTCTTCCTATAGATTTTATTCTTTCTCCTTTATGTTCCTCCTTTGTAAGGGTGGTACATAGAGTTGTAGATTCTGTCAATCCATACATCTGATAAAATATATTACCAAATATACTTATTCCCTTTTTAAGTAATGGCAAAGGCATTGGAGAGGCAGCATATAGGATTGTATCAAGGCTTTTTAGATCGTATTTATTTATATTCTTACATTCACATAACATATTTATCATTGTTGGAACAAGCATTGTTTTTGTAACCTTTTCTCTCTCTATTATGCTCAAAATCTCTTCTGGGTCAAAATTTACAATTACAGATGTACATCCCCTCATAAAGAAAGCATGTAGCAATGTTATAACAGAATGGTATAAAGGCATTGCAGCAAGATATACATCATTGAATAATATGGGTGTTTCCATTATGAAGTTCTTTGCACTTACTATAAAATTATTATGTGTTAGCATAACCCCTTTTGGAACCCCAGTTGTCCCACTTGTATAGAGATAGAATGCTACCTCATCTTTATCAATCTCTATATCCGGATCATATGAGGAAGCACCAGCAATAGAATCTTCATAATTTATGGTATACTCAGGGATGTTATTTCCTATTACAATAATATTCTTAAGTCTATTTCTTAAATTTCCTATATTATCTATAAATTCATCCGTTGTAATTAAGGTTTTTGCCCCCGAATCCTCAATTATATATGAAATCTCTTTCTCTTTCAGTCTATAGTTTATTGTTACTACAATTGCTCCGGCTTTGAGGATAGCATAGGGAATCTCAAGGTAATAAGTAGAATTCTTTGATAGTATTGCAACCCTATCCCCTTTTTTTACTCCCAGGGATAAGATTATATTGGATAACTGGTTTATTCTTCTGTCTAACTCTTTAAATGTATATTTCCGATACTTAGATACAACAGCTATTTTATCAGGATAAAGCTTTGCGTTTCTTCGAGGTATATCAGGTAATACCATAACTTTAGTTATAAAGGGGGATACCCCCCCTTATATTATATATACTATACAGAGAATCCTCCATCTACAGGTAATATCTGACCCGTTATATATCCTCCTTCATCAGATGCAAGAAATATGACAGCAGGAGCCATTTCTTCAGGCTCTCCAAATCTCCCAAGAGGTATCTGCTTGGCAAAGCTTTTTAAAACATCTTCTGGTATACTCTCCACCATCCTTGTCTTTGCATTTGGTGCTATTGCATTAACTGTTATATTATATCTTCCAAACTCTTTTGCATTCGCCTTTGTGAGCCCTATTATACCAGCCTTTGCAGCCGAATAATTAGCCTGTCCAACATTACCTCTTATACCAGCATATGAGGTAATATTTATTATCCTGCCACTCTTTTGTTCTCTCATATAGCTATACGCAGCCTTTGTGCAGCAAAAACTTCCTTTAATATGGGTATTTATAACTATATCAAAATCCTCTTCAGTCATCTTATGGACCATCGCATCCTTTATTACCCCTGCATTATTAACAAGAATATCTATCTTCCCAAAGCTATCTATCGCCTTTTTTATAATAGCCTCAGCACTACTTAAGGGAAATACACTATTTGTACAATATACAGCCTCTCCACCGTTTTTCTTTATTGTTTCTACAACCTCCTTTGCTGGTTCCTCATCAATATCATTTATTACCACTTTTGCTCCCTCTTTTGCCATAGCAATAGCTAAAGCTCTCCCAATTCCTCTCCCTGAACCTGTGATAACAGCTACTTTGTCTTTTAATCTCATAAATTACCTCCTTTAATAAAAATTATTCTAAATTTATCCTCGCATCTACAATAAGGAATTTATCTGGATAGGCTATAACAGGATTTAGATCAATCTCTTTAATAAGATCCTTATATTCATAAAAAAATTGAGAAACTTTAATAAGTAAATTTTCCAGTCCCTCTAAATCAACAGGGCTTGAACCTCTATAACCATTTAACAATTGAAATCCGTTAATCTCTCTTATCATTTCATTAGCATCTATATTGTTTATCGGAATTATTCTAAATGATACGTCCTTAAAAAGCTCAACAAATATTCCACCCACTCCAAACATTAAAACAGGCCCAAACTGTGGATCCTTTGTTGTTCCAATTATAATCTCAATGCCACCAGGATCAGCCATCTTTTGTAAATTTAAGCCGATAATATTAGCTCCTGGATTATTTCTCCTTACATTATTCAAGATCCTATTATAACCTTCCTTCAATTCCTCTTCATCTTTAATATTTAGTATAACCCCTCCTGCATCTGATTTATGAACTATATCCTCTGATAATATTTTTAGAACAACAGGAAATCCAATTTCCCTTGCATATTTAATTGCTTCTTCTTCATTCTTTGTTATAAAACATGGATTAACAGGAAACCCATAGAGACCTAATATTTCCTTCGCCTCATTCTCCATCACTATCTTTTTTTTAGCATTCCTTATTTTAACTAAAATATCTCTAATGTTACTCATCATATATTTAAAAGGTCTTTGTATTCTTTCGTTATCTTTATAAACAGTGAATTAGGGTTCAGTCTCCCTCCCGGGTATCTTAATTGAAGTCTGTCAAATCCTTCCTTATTCTCATTCGATATAATTGCCATAACTCTTTTTGTCTCAAAGGTTTTGGCATCTTGAATAATAAGTTCAGCCTCTCCTTCTTTGAGTAATGATGGATTATTAATAAACATTCTATATCTCATAATAACCTCCTAAAAACCATATTCATTCCAGTTTTTTAAAATCATTTCCTGAATTTCCTTGGGATAAATACTATTAAAAGATGCCCTTTCTGGGATTTCATCTGTTTCTGACCATTCCAATGGCCATGTACAATCGAACAGAGCATGTGCTGACCTTCCATATATCCTCTCTTCCTTACTTAAGAACGGAACAAGTGAATGACCTGGAGAATTATCTCTGCTCTTTATCCCTCTTACAGGATGACATTTTGTAGCAATAGCATGAATAACCTCACCAACATCATATATATTTACATCAGAGTCTACTACTACCACATATGGTGTTAAATATCCTAATTTGCTTCCCCATAGCGCATCAGCTACATGGGTTGCAATTCCTCCATAGGCTCTATGCACAGAAACAACCGCCATATGACTTATAGCTTCAGGAGGAAAATGAACATCTATAACCGGAAGCTTTGATAGCGCCTTTTTAGCATCAGATTTCCAGGTAATAGAAGTTAGAATATCACAATCATCAATAGGAGTCCCCATATTTGCTAAAGGAACAATAGGATTATTTCTATATGTTATACATGTAACTTCGTATACCGGCCTTGGAATCCTCGGTGATGTTCTATATCCAGTATATTCACCAAAGGGTCCCTCCTCGAGCCTTACCTTTGGCAATAAATAACCTTCTATTATAATCTCTGCATGAGCTGGAACATATAGATCCACAGTCTCACATTTAACAAGCTCCACAGGCTCTTCTCTCAATCCTCCTGCTAAATCTGCTTCACTATCTCCAATACCTGCAGATGCGGTGCTTGCTACTGCTGATAATGGATCAGGGCCTATAACAGTCGCAAAGGGCATAGGTTTATTAGCTTTTTCATATTTCTGATACATCCTGCCAATATCCTGACCTGGTAATACCAGACCACCCATATATTTTCTGTTATGTAACATCTGACGATACATACCCCAATTAATCCAGTCACTATCGATATCTTTGGTTATTATAAAATGCCATGTAGCAATATATCTTCCTCCATCGCCATCGTGAACCATTGGAGCAGGAAACTTAAAAAGATCTACATCATCCCCTTTCATAATATTCTCTTTGCATGGACCATTACTCACCAATATAGGTTTTATTGGTGAAGACATCCTTCTTTCATACTCTTCACTTATATCCTTAATAGAACTATCAGGATCAAGTCCCATCGCTATAGCTAATCTCCTATAATTACCAATTGGAGCTCCATGCATTGAGAAACCAGGATAATCTTTAATATTTAAAAATAGAGGGGATCTCTCTCTTATTTCATAACATCTTCGAGTTATTGCTCCTGCCTCTAAATTCCAATCCACCTCCTTTTCTATTCTCACTACTTCTCCATTTTTTTCTAATGCTTCTAAATAATCTCTGTGGCTCTTATATGCCATAAAACATCCTCCTTAAACTTTTTGAAATCTATAATTATATATAGTTTATTATTAAATCTTTGTCAAACAAAAAATGATGAAGGTAAGCATCTCTTTTTTCGTGATAACATTATGCAGCATATCTTACCACCTT
>CAZCTP010000113.1:0-6183 GCA_964501575.1 uncultured Thermodesulfobacteriota bacterium | reverse complement strand
TTATTTTAAGGTGAGCCATCCTTTTTTCCATCACGAAATTGGAGATGCTTCCCTAATCCTTCTTCTCTTCTAATCTATCTAATATAGAATTTATATCTTCCATATCGCCTAATGCAGGCTCTAATTGAGATTCTTTGGGTAATTC
Source organism: uncultured Thermodesulfobacteriota bacterium (assembly GCA_964501575.1). Lineage (GTDB taxonomy): Bacteria > Desulfobacterota > CAZCTP01 > CAZCTP01 > CAZCTP01 > CAZCTP01. The sequence goes on along the minus strand of CAZCTP010000113.1, from coordinate 6,038 downwards.
TTCTCCCTTTTTATCACAAAGTCCTATATCCCATGCTACATTTCTTATTACCCTCTCATCTATTATCTTCTCTTTTATAAGATACCCTTCAAATAGACTATTATCACACAAAGTATTGATTAGCCTGGGAGTCCCATTTGAATACTTATGAATAAGCTTTACTGCTTCTTTTGTAAAAAGCATCCTTTTTGTTCCAGCAACATTTAGCCTATGTCTGATATAAGCTTCTGTAGAATCTTCACTTAATGGTTTAAGTTTATATTTCAAGGCGACTCTCTGAGCAAGTGGTTCATCTACTTTGAGGTTTTCTTCAATCTCAGGGAGTCCAAAAAATACAAATGTTATCAATTTGCGTCCTGGAATTTCAAGGTTCAATAATCCTCTGAATTCTTCCATTATCTCCTTAGTTTTTAACATCTGGGCTTCATCTATAAGAACTACCGATTTCTTGCCATTTTTATAGATTTCCATAAGCCTTTGTAAAAGCTGATGCAAAATAGCCAACTTATCCTTTGCAGGTTCTTTAACACCTAACTGAAAGGCTATCCTGGTCAATAGCCAATCAGGTGTTATACCTGAATGAATAATAATCAGCAAACCAGCTTCATATTCGTCATCAGATAGACTCTCCAATAGTTTTCGAGCCAATGTGGTTTTACCAGTCCCTATATCTCCCACAAGTATTGCTAACCCCCTCATTGAACTCACAGCATGCATAAGCCTAACAAGAGCTTCTGAATGTGGTATACTATTATAATAGAATCTACTCTCTGGTGCATTAGAAAAGGGTTCTTCAGTTAATTCATAAAATTCAAGGTAACTAATATTTAACCCTCTTATTTATTTAAATATAAGATATTTTATTTTTTGATATATCATTTTCTAAAAGGGCTTGTTTCTTAATAATTTTATCCTTTACATTTCTATAATTACTGTCAATATCCATAACTCTTTTAAACAGCTCAATAGCTTCCTTTCTATTACCTGCAGATTCATGTATTAGCCCTAATTCATAGGTTAAAGCTAATAACTCCTCCTTTGGAATATTTTCTCTATTAAGTGCATCCGTAAGCGCTGAAATGGCTTCCTCATATTTCCTCAATTCTTTATAACATATAGCTATCATTATACTTCCTTCGAATATCTTATTGGGGTCTTTTGTGACTATCTTAAACTCATTAATGGCATCTTCTATCAATCCCATCTCTTTGTAAGCAATACCTAAGTTATAATGCGTATCTGAATCTTCAGTACCAACCTCCTTTTCTACTCCCTTCTTGAATTCCTTAAATATTTCTTCAAATCCAAAACCCTCTTCAACCCCTGATTCTCCTTTTTCATTCAAAAACTCAAATACATCTGTACTTTCCAATTCTTTTTTAAGATCAAAGAATTCAGAAGCTATCTCTTCCTTTTCTTCTCTCTCCTTTGATTCCTCTAATATTTGTTCTTTTATCCCTTCACCTTCACTTTCTAACCTTTCTTCTGATTCCTCTACCAGAACTTCAATCTCTTCTTCTCCTATAACATCCGCCTCTTCTAATTCTTCCTCTTCCTCTTTAATACTTTCTATTTCCTTATCTATCCCTTCTTCTGTTAACGGTTCAATCAAAATTTCTTCTGAAGGCAATGTTTCCTCATGCCCCTTTATTAACTTATATATCTCTCTGCTTTTATCAAATAATTTTCTCTCCTCATAAGCTTTAGCAAGTTCCAAATATATATTAGATAGACTTTCTTGATCTTCTTTGAGTTTATATATCTTTGATAGTCTTTCTAAATTGTTTAAATCTTTAGGACTTAATTCATATATCTTTTTAGAAATATATTCGGATTGCTCATACCACCCTTTATTAAAGGCAATATCTCCTTTAATATTAAGTATATCTATATTATCTGGATTATCTTTTAGCCTTTCATCTAAAATATTTAATACATTATCATATTCTCCTTTTTCCAATAATATTTCTGCCAGTCCTTTAATAGCTTCTATATTATCAGGATCAAAGGAAAGGATTCTCTCATATACCTTCAATGCCTCATCAATTCTATCCTCATCCCTGAGAAGTTTAGCTATCTCCTCAAACACCTTTGTTGCTTCATCATTTAATCCTTCCTTCAGGTATAATTCAGCTAATTTCATCTTTATTATCTTATTTTTAGGATCAAGCTCGGACATCTTTGCCATAGCATCCAAGGCATCCTTTATTCTGTTCTCCCTTTCATAGGTTTCAATTAATCTCCTATACTGGATCAATGCATCACCAATAAGCCCCTGCTTTTGATATAAAGAGGCTAACTTAAAGTATATATCTATTAAAGAGCTATCTATCTTAAGGACTTGTTTATATACTGCTATGGCATTCAGATTAAATCCTTTTTCTTCATATATTTCAGCTACTTTTAGATACTCTCTTATAGCCTCCTCCCTCTTATTAATTCTTATATATAAATCTCCAATCCTAAGCCTTAATCTTACTTCTTTTGGATTGGTTTCTATTATTCTATTAAGTTCATTAATAGCCTTTTCAATCTGCCCCTTTTGCAGAAACCTTTGAACTAACTTTATTATCTTTTCTTTATTTATAGCCATTTACTAAACCTATAAGTTTTAATATAAATATAGTTTATAAAAAAAGTCAAGCAGTTTCATTTTTCGGGTGGATAGTGTCACTTACTTGTCAGTAATTATCGGAGTTTCCATGAATTTTTATAATTATGGATCGTAATATCCCGATTATCAAAATAGTAGATATTTTCTAACCCGATAAATAGATGATTTAAACAATAGCAATATAGTCCTATTATTAAATTCTAAAAACTAAACGGCTATTCTCGGCAATCCGTCTCCAAAAAAAACTATTGACAATTTTTAGTATAGGTATTAACTTTAAAGTAAAGTTTAATTCTCTACATAAGGATAATTAAATATACCAAATGGGAAAGATATTAACTTTTAAGAAGATAGAATATAATAGTAAGATTTTATTCACAATAACATCTTCCATTCGATGAAAAAAGTAAAACAATGAATGTTCATAGCCCACTTACATGTAAAATATTAAAAGATATATCAAAGAGCTTTGAAAGAAAAGAAACTCAAATACATGCTATCCTAAAATTCTCCTCTCGTTATTTAATCCGTCTAATTTAAAGAATAGAGCGTATTTGAGACAGTCTAAATAATTATGTAATATAGATATTAAGTTATAGAAAATATAAAAAGACTATTGAATATTTAAATATAAAGAAGTGGATAATATGTAATGAAATTTATGATTAAGGGAATTCTATAACAATTTAAAAATGAAAGGAGAAACAATGAAACAGGCAAAATATGGTGATACCGTTAAAGTTCACTACACAGGTAAATTAGAAGATGGTTCAATATTTGACACTTCAATTAACCGCGATCCTTTACAATTTACAATAGGTGAAGGGCAGATAATTCCGGGATTTGAGCAAGCTGTGATAGGGATGAATACCGGAGAATCTAAAACTGCAAAAATTCCTGCAGATAAAGCATTTGGCCCACACCGTAAAGAAATGGTACTAGTAGTAGACAAAAAGCAATTTCCTGGTCACTTGAAATTAGCGATTGGAGAGCAATTACAGATTCCCCAAGGTGAGGGCCGGACAATTGTAGTTGTGGTAACTGATGTATCTGAATCGAACGTAACATTAGATGCTAATCATCCTTTAGCTGGGAAAGATCTGATTTTTGATATTCAGTTAATAGAGGTAATTTAACTACTTCTAAATAGCTGTAAACAAGTCTTATTTAAAATATTAGAAAGATAGGTAAAGTTTTAATTTTTAATAAATAATAACATAATAGATTTGTATGAAATCCGGATTTACTGAATCTGCGGGAATATCCTTCAATATAAATTAATGTATCGGGACCTACCTTTATAGAGATATTACTGCTTCCTCAAAAAAGGAATCTATGGAGCTTCTCAAAAACAATCCAGGAAAAAATTGCCCAATTTAACTATTCTCTGAAAGATTTAATCTAAAATAGGCTTTTTGTTAGAATAGTTATAAATTTAGGAAAAAAATTATAAGTCCTAATATTATATGGTAGCGGGGGTTGGATTTGAACCAACGACCTTCGGGTTATGAGCCCGACGAGCTACCAGGCTGCTCCACCCCGCGTTCGTCATTTATTATACCATTCTTAAAATAATAATATCAAGTATTTTTTTAACCCAACTTTATCCCTTCTGAATTCTATCTAAAGTCTTATGGACAAAAGGATAATTTCTCTTAGATCCTTTTATTTCTTTTTAATTAGGTTTATTTGAGATTACCAGAAGAGGATTAAGCATCAATAGGAAACTTTATTTCTATCCTAATCTATTATTATTTATACAGCTTCTCCAATTTTACATGAGGTAACTTGGGTTATAAGTTCACAGAATAATAAGCTAAAGGACTTTATATTAGTTGGGCAAAAATAGAAAAAGATTTTAATAGTAAATTGATCAAATATTAAATAGGGGATATAATAAACTTAACAAAATACTAGATGAATGGGAAAAAGACAATATTAGGATGAGGAAAGATGGAATATTGTAGTAAATATAATAAGAATATTGGTGAGAGATAAACCCTACATTAGGAAAGATAAGAAAACAAAAAAGAGAATTTGAAAAAGAACTTGAGGAGGTTAATAAGAGTTAATAAGATAAGAAGAGAAGAGGAAATATATTTTACTTCCTTACTTAAAGGAATTGAGCGGTTATGGTAATCAATAAAGATAAGATATTTAAATCGGTATTAGAGCAAATGCCTGAAGGAGTGATTATTGTTGATGATAATGATGAGATTATTTTTATAAACAGAGCTGCTGAAGAAATTAGGAATATTTTAGCAGATCAAATAATAGGACGCAGTGTAATATTATGTCATCCCGAAAAATCCTATAACAGGGTAAAGCGTGCTTTACAATTCTTAAAAAGAGAAAAACCAGAAACTTTCACAAGAATGGTTATAGACAAAAAAAAGAATAGGTACTACGAAAATATCTACGCTCCTATTATGAATACTGCTAATAATTATATTGGTTCAATTATAATCTCAAGAGATATAACAGATAGAAGAAAACTTGAAGAAAAAAGTGCAACATACCTGCAAAATCTTGAAGAAAAAGTATCAGAATTAACAAGAAAGCTTCATGACTTATTTATATCTTCGATGACTAGTTTAATCAATGCACTGGAAGCTAAAGACCCCTATACAAAGGGGCATTCATTACGAGTCTACACTATGGCAGTAAAGATAGCTGAACACAGATACGGAGTTTCTCCAGAAGTAAGAATAGTAGAACTATCAGGTAAACTCCATGATATTGGAAAAGTTGGTATTCGAGAAATAATACTCAACAAACCAGGAAAGTTAACTGACAAAGAATTCGATCATATAAAAGAACATCCCGTTATCGGGGAAAGAATATTGATACCTATTGAGAGACTTAAGTCTGTGGCGAAAGTAGTAAGACATCATCATGAAAGATTCGATGGAAAGGGATACCCAGATGGCTTAGCAGGAGAAGAAATCCCTATAGGTTCTAGAATATTGGCGATTGCAGATTCTTACGATGCTATGACATTTGATAGGTCATATCGTTCTTCAAGGACTCCTGAAAAAGCTGCAGAGGAGATTAAGAATAACTTAGGAACACAATTTGACCCTCAATGGGGTAAAATATTTCTGGAACTCTTTTACTCTGGTAGTATTGGGTAAAACATTAGACTTCGGATTCATAAAACTTCTTCCCATCGCGATAGGAACGGCTTTTTGATAACTTCTAAATAACTTTCCCTCAGCCAGTGCTATGGAGTTTTTTGATTAGAGAATAGAAGAGGAAGTTGTTAATGCTACGGGAGAAATTATTATATTCTATAAAAATAATATCAGTAGATTATGGTAAATTGATGGGTATACCGAGGGAAATGTCTAAAATAATAGACATAAGGAAAAATCTCACCATGAATTACTAACCCAAATTCCGAAATAGAGATTTTTGGGCTTCT
>CAZCTP010000112.1:0-6855 GCA_964501575.1 uncultured Thermodesulfobacteriota bacterium | reverse complement strand
TGGTGTTATGGATAAGAAGGATGAAATATATTTTATGATAAAATATCAATTTTAAAAGGGGGGTAAGAGATGAGATTAGTAAAGCTATTCTTTATAGGAATAATTATTTTATCTTTAACCATGATAGCAATGGCTGATGAGATAAAGCCCGGAGTTGTGATAAGGAAGGATAACTATGAGAGATATCGTGATTCATTTAAAAAGCTTATGCCTCCAGGAGTAGCTGAAATGTATGAAAAGGGTATAAAAGCTGGATTGGTTGTGATTCCTGTTGTTGAAAAGAAAAAATATTCTCCTCCAAAAGGGTTTGTTGAATGGTCAAGGAAGAATAAAGGGATATGTAAAATAGAACCTGGTAATAGATTGCTCAACTGGAGAGCAGGAGCTCCTTTTCTAAATCCTAAAAATGCAACGGAGGTGGCATGGAATGTAAGACTGTGGTATGATGTAGGGGATCAGTTTAAATTTAGGGAGCAGGATCTTCATCTATTTCAGGGATTTAAAAAGGAAAGATTGATAAAGATGAGGTCCCATAGACATTTATATAAAGGAAGAACTGAAATCCCTCCTATTCCAGAAGAACCTGGAAATAAAGAGGGTATATGGAGAAAGGAAGCAAATGTATTTATATACCCCTTTGACATATCTCCCTTTGCATTGCTGAGAACCCAGTATATAGAGACTTACAAGGATGATAATGTTTTGGCTTATGTTCCTGCCTTAAGGAGGGTGAGAAGATTTACCGGGTCGGATGTTCAGGATCCATTATTTGGTTCGGATATTATTGCTGATGATTTTGCATGCTGGTATCAGAAAATAACACCAAAGATGACCTTCAAGTATACTGTTAAAGATACATTAGTCCCTGTAAGATGGGATTTTCAAAAGCTTAGAAAGCTGAATCCATTTGTTGCTCCAGAGGAAAATATGCAATGGGAGATAAGACCCCTTTATGTCTTAGAGGTAAATATAAATGATCCCAGTTATGTTTACAGTAAAAGGGTGTTATATGCTGATAAGGAAGACGGTTTCTTTACCATCTATTATGGATTATTCTATGATCAAAGGGGTAGATTATTCAGGAGCTGGAGTATGTCTTTCTTCTGGGATCCTAAAACCCATTACATGATGTGGCAACAAGTCATCATACATGACCACCTTTCGGATCACTATACTGTTGTTTCAATGATAGGAATTCCGAATGATCCTGTGATGACAAAGGATAAATTCACCATAAGATGGCTTATAAGGAGAGCGAGATGATGATAAAGAGGATAAATATGGTAGCAGTAAAGCTATTCTTTATAGGGATAATTATTTTATCTTTAACCATAATAAGCAGAGCTGATGAGATAAAGCCCGGGGTTGTGATAAAGAAGGATAACTATGAGAAATACAGAGAGGCATTTAAAAAGCTTATGCCTCCAGGAATATTTGATGTATTTGAGAAGGGAATAAAAATGGGTTTAGTTGAGATTCCGGTTGTTAAAAAGAAGAAATATTTTCCACCCAAAGGTTTTGTTGAGTGGTCAAGAAAGAATAAGGGGGTGTGCAAGCTCGGTCCTGGAAACAGGCTATTGAACTGGAAGGCTGGGATTCCATTTATAAATCCAAAGAATGCAACCGAGTTAGCATGGGATGTTAGACTCTGGTATGATGTGGGAGATCAATTTAGTTTTCAAGAACAACCTCTTGTGTTATACCAGGGATTTAAAAGGGAAAGATTACTTAAAATGTTATCATACAGGCACTTATTTACAGGCAGAACAGAGATTCCTCCAATTCCTGAGGAACCTAAAAATAAAGAAGGTAGATGGAGAAGAGAGGCTAATGTATTTATATACCCCTTTGACATATCTCCCTTTGCCTTATTAAGAACCCAGTATGTAGATACTTATAAGGATGACGATGTATTAGCCTATGTTCCTGCCTTAAGGAGGGTGAGAAGATTTACCGGGTCGGATGTTCAGGATCCATTATTTGGTTCGGATATTATTAATGATGATTTTGCATGCTGGTATCAGAAGATAACTCCAAAGATGACTTTTAAAAATCTTGGTGTAAAAAAATTTCTTGTTCCTGTTAGATGGAGAGAACAAAAATTAAGAAGAATAAATCCATTTATAGCTCCAGAAGAAAGACAGAAGTGGGAAATAAGACCTCTCTATGTTTTAGAAGTAAATATAAATGATCCAAACTATGTCTATAGTAAAAGGGTCTTATATGTGGATAAGGAAGATGGATTTTTTACCATATATTATGGATTATTCTATGACCAGAGGGGGAGATTATTCAGAAGCTGGAATATATCTTTTTTCTGGGATTCTAAGACCCACTATATGGTATGGCAGTATGTCTTTATACATGACTATATAGCAGATCACTCTACTGTATTTACGTTTACTGGTACTCCAAATGATCCTAAAATGACTGCTGATAAATTTACCATGAGATGGCTTATAAGGAGGGCAAGGTGAGGAATGGAAAAACAGAAGTTCAGCTTGCAAGGGAAAGATTGCTCGAAAATAGAGAATGGTTTGATAGGAATATAGAGAATATTCAAAAAGAATATGAAGGTAAGATAATAGCTGTCTGGGATAAAAAAATAATATTTAGTGGCTTGAGTTATGATGAAGTAATGGAAGGAATACAGGGTAAGTGTAATGAAGAAGAGACCCTAATAATATTGGTTCCTGTTGAAAATATAGTCTATGTTCCATACCCATCTTAAAAGGAGGTTATGATGACTGAATTTCCATTCAGGTCACTAAGAGAATGGTTGAATTTCTTGGAAGAGAAGGGCGACTTAGTAAAAAATAGAGAAGAGGTTGACTTAAGAGAAGAGATTTCAGCTATTGCGAAGAAGATAATTATGACAAATAATTCTCCAATTTTGCATGAAAATGTAAGGGGGTATCCTGGATGGAGGATTGCAAATAGCACATTTTTGGGACTACATAGAAAGGCATGGGTTCTTGGGGTGGGCAGAGAAACTATTTTAAAAGAGGTTTCCCAAAAGCTTGATATGAGGGTTTCGCCGATTGAGGTTTCCACCGGACCATGTAAGGAGATTAAGATATTTGGTGATGAGGTTGACTTAACCATGCTTCCTATTCCATTTACTGGAGCTTTTGAAGGGACTCCAAATATAACTGCTGGAATGAGTAATATCAGAGACCTTGATACGGGATGGCAAAATATCGCTGTTAGAAGATTCGGATTAAAAGGGAAACGTACTCTCTCTGAGTTTATTAACCCGGGGAACCAGGACTTTGCAATCTGGGCTAATTATAGGAGGGCTAAGAAAAAGATGCCCATTGCTATAATTATTGGGGCTGATCCATGTGCATATCTGGTATCCCAGACAAAGCAGCCTCCCGGAGTCTGTGAATATGACCTCTGGGGAGCCTTTACCGGGGAGCCGTTAGAAGTTGTTAAATGTGAAACAAGCGATTTACTGGTCCCTGCAACAGCAGAGATTGTCCTTGAAGGGGAGGTTGATCCAGAAGCAAGGGAGCTTGATGGACCATTTCCAGAATTCATGGGATATTATACAACAATTGCATCAGTGGCTCAGGTTAAGATTAATGCTATAACAATGAGGAAAAATCCTATATTTTATTACTTGGGAATGGGTTGGGCTCCAACAGAAGGCCATGAAATAGGAAGTTTAATGCTATCAATATCAACTTACAGGGAACTATCAAAGGTATTTCCTGGAATATTAGATGTCTATTGCCATGGATGGCTATATATGGTTATCAGGGTTGAGAAGGAGATAGCAAAGAACTGGGTAGGATATGCTAAACAGGTGGCAAATGTAGCAAAGAACTTATGTAAACATGACCTTAAAATATGTGTAGTAGTAGATGAGGATGTTGAAGACCCGAGTGACTACTATCAAGTTGTAAATGCAATATTGAATAAATTTCAGGCTACTAAGGATTTGACTATTGCCCATAGAACCCTGGGGTGTTTATTAGACCCCTCTGAGCCATGGTCTGGAAGCTGGGGATGGACAGATTTTATGATTATGGATTGTACAGAGAAACCTTCTCCATGGGATGAAGGGTATAAAAGGGGGAAGGCAATACCTTCTCCAAAGTCCATGCAAAGAGTTGAAGAAAAATGGGATAAATATGGATTTAAGAGGTGAGACATGAATAATTTTGATTTTATTATAGTAGGTGGTGGTCATAATGGGCTTACATGTGCAGCTTATCTGGCAAAAGCTGGTGAGAGTGTAATAGTGTTAGAGAGAAGAGATCTTGTGGGAGGTGGGGTTATGACAGAGGAGATAACTCTCCCGGGATTTAAGCATAATACCCATTCTACCATGCATGAATGGATACACGCGGGGCCAGTATATAAAGATTTAGAACTTAAGAAATATGGTTCCAATTATATATTTCCGGATACTGCACTGGCTAATATCTTTTCTGATGGGAGTAGTCTTATATACTATTCTGAGCTTGACAGATTCTGTAGAGAGATAGAGAGATTTTCAAAGAAAGATGCAAAAACATTTAGAGAACTTTATTACCTCTGGAGTACAATAGCTCCTATTACAGTGGGATTTATGTTTAGTCCTCCTATTCCTCTATCAGCTATGTTTTCTCCTTTAGAAGGACTGAGGGAAGGAAGGGAGCTTATAAAGACTATGTTTTCAAGTACCAATGATGTTCTGGATTACTATTTTGATAGTGAAGAGGTAAAGACAACGTTAGCAATAATGATAACGCAGCTTGGAACACCCATAGATGATATAGGGACCGGGCTTTTCTTCCCTGCGATGATGACTGTGAGATCTATTTCTGAGGGGAGAGAAGGGATATTAGGGCTTGCTATTGGAGGTTCAAAGACCTTAGCAGATGCTATGGTAAGGGTTATAGGAGAAAACAAAGGGATTGTTAGGAATAATAGTGAAGTCAAAGAAATAATTATTAGGGATAAAAGGGCTGTTGGAGTCAGGACAGCGGATGGCAGAGAGATATTTGCAAAAAAGGGGGTTATATGTAATGTCGGTCCTGCTCTTGTGTTTGGAAATGAAGGGATGGTGCACAGGGATTTTTTAGATGAGAGATTTTTAAGAGAGGTGGATAGATGGAGGCCCGGGAAGATAGCTTTATTTACACCTCATTTTGCTCTGAATGATCCTCCTGTCTGGAAGGCAGCAGAAAAGAATCCCAAAATAAAGGATTGTTGGGTTGTAACCCTGTGCGATTCTCGAGAGGTATTGATAAATCAGATGGCAGATATCAGGGTGGGTAAGCCCCCCAAGGACCTTGCATTCATGACTGTAATGCCAACAGTGTTGGATCCAACTCAGGCTCCTGAGGGCAAACATACAGCCTTTCTCTGGCAATATGCTCCTTATGATCTTAAGGATGGTGGAGCTGAAAAATGGGATGAGATAAAAGAGGATTATGCGGATAAATGTCTCGAATTCTGGCAGAAATATGCTCCGAATATGGATAAGAATAATATAATTGCAAGGAAAGTTTGTGCTCCGATCGATATCACCCGGAGGAATCCATCGATGATTGGAGGAGACTTCAGTGGAGGATCCTTGGATTTAGATCAATCAGGCATATTCAGACCATTTTTAGATACTCCACCCTATAGGACCCCCGTAGAGGATTTATATATGTGTGGACCAAGCTCTCATCCAGGAGGGGGTTGTAGTGGAGCTCCAGGATATAATTCTGCTAATATAATCGCTGAAGATTTTAAGATAAAGAAATGGTGGAAGCCATTTATTCCTGATAAAAGTTAAAGGAGGTAGATAAATGAGGGAATATTCAGTAATAGGCAAGCGATTACCCCGTTTAGATTCTAACTTAAAGGTCACAGGTGAGGCTAATTTTACAGGGGATATAAGACTGCCAGGTATGCTCTATGGGAAGATATTAAGATCTCCCTATCCTCATGCAAAGATTCTAAATATTGATATCAGTAAGGCTTTGAAACTACCTGGGGTTAAGGCTGTGGTGACTGGGAAGGATACTCCGGGAATCAAATATGGGTGTATAGATATCCCCCAATATCCAGCAGATAAGAATCCATTGGCAGTGGATAAGGTAAGGTATATAGGAGATGATGTAGCAGCTGTTGCAGCTATAGATGAGGATACAGCAGAGGAGGCTTTAGAACTAATCCATGTTGATTATGAACCATTACCTGCGGTTTTTGATCCTGAAGAGGCTATGAGGGAGGATTCTCCTTTAATTCATGAATATACTGTAAGGAATATAGATGCAAGATATAGACCTGATGAGCTTAGCAAATTAACAGAATCCGAAACTGTTGGGTTGGGGCATAATATATGTGCAAAAATATATTGGGACTTTGGTGATATAGATGAAGGATTTAAGAATTCAGACTATATACGAGAGGATACATTCAGAACAGCAAGTGTAACTCATTGTCCCCTGGAACCCCATGCTGCACTGGCACATTTTGATTCTCAAGGTAAATTAACTGTATGGTCTTCTACTCAGACTCCCTATATGCGAAGGACCCATCTTGCAAAAACTTTTAATATGCCTGAGAGCAAAATAAGGGTTATAAATCCCTTTGTTGGAGGTGGATTTGGGGGTAAAACTATAACAAGTGATGTAGAGTTTGCAGCATCTTTACTATCCATGAAGACTGGAAAGCCTGTTAGCATATACTATACAAGAGAAGAGATGTTTACAGCTTCAACCAAGAGGCATCCTATGATAATCAGGTTAAAAACCGGGGTAAAAAAGGATGGGACCCTTATTGCAACTTCTTGTTATCTTATAGCTGATGGTGGAGCCTATGCCACTACCGGTCCAATTGTTATATTCCTTGCAGGGGCATTTTTGGTCA
>CAZCTP010000111.1:0-6875 GCA_964501575.1 uncultured Thermodesulfobacteriota bacterium | reverse complement strand
AAAAAGGTGGTAAGATATGCTGCATAATGTTATCACGAAAAAAGAGATGCTTACGCTATTATTTTTTTCATTTTTTATGATAAAATAGTAACAGATTTATCATAAGGAGGAATATGAAAGTGAAGTTTAAAAGAGAGTGCTTTTATACATTAAGAGCAAAATTGATAATAGGTATATTTATAATACTTTCTATATCTATGGGTATATCAATATTTTGGGTATATGTGTATCAAAAGGGGGTTTTGATTGAGAGATCAAGAGAAGAAACTTCGAGAATAAGTAATGTAATAAAGGCTGCCTTAAAGGCTCAGATGATGAGAGATAATAGAGATATTATTCAGGAAAGTATGGAAACGATAAAAGGTTCCCATAGTATAGATAATATTTTATTAATAGATAAAGATGGTACTATTAGAAAAGCTTCTAATAAGAGTCTTATCGGAAAAAAGCTAAGTAAAAGGGATAAAACTTGTAGGATATGCCATACTGATAGTGTATCGCCAAACTCAAATACAGTTATTATGGGTAATATATTCAGAAATGTAAATCCGATTAATAATGAAAAGCCATGTCATAAATGTCATGGTAGTAAAGTAAAGATAAATGGGATACTGGTTGTTGATCAATCATTAAAAGGTACAAATATGATTATAAAATTTATGCAGGGAAGGCTCGTATTAGTAGGAGGTGTAACCATTTTATTTATAATAGTCTTCCTTAATCTATTTACCAATAGATTTATTCATAAACCTATAGATAGTCTTGTTAATGGAACAAGAAGAATAAGCTCGGGAGACCTTTCCTTTAGGATAGATGTTGATGATAAAGGAGAATTCCGTGAGCTCTCAGAATCATTTAATAAAATGACAGAGGATTTAAAAAATTATATAGATGAGATAAGCAGAAAGAATATTGAGCTTAAAACCTTATATAATATTGTTGAAAGGATGAGCAAGACATTGGATATTGATAAATTAAGGTCAATAATACTTAATATTATAATTGAGGTTTTAAATGTGGAGAATGTTTATATCGTTATACTATGGGAAGATAAAAGAATACTTGATATATCTAATATGAGGAGGGGTGATGAGAAAATAAATTATAAGATGATTGAAATGGATAAAGGGATATCACTCCCCAAAGAATTACCAGAGGATATTATTAGAAAGTGGATACTTGGAAAGGGACTTCCTCCGAATACATCAGTTTTAGGAGAGTCTTTGGTTATGGTACCACTGGTTGTTGACTCAAAACAGTTAGGCATTCTATTTGCAATAAGATCTAAAGATAGATCCTATACTGAGGAGTCAGAGATGAAGCTGATAACTGCTATAGGTCATCATATTTCTATAGCTTTGGAAAATGCAAGGTTATATACGCTTGCCATAACAGATGAATTGACTCAGTTATTCACCATAAGACATTTTCAACATAGGCTTGAAGAAGAGATTTCAAGATATCATAGATACGGTCAAAAGACATCTTTACTTATGCTTGATATAGATAGGTTTAAATCTGTTAATGATAGATATGGTCATCAGTGTGGTGATTCTGTATTGAAGAATTTAGGTGGTATATTTAGGGATTCTGTGAGGGATGTGGATGTAGTTGCGAGATATGGAGGTGAGGAATTTGCAATTATACTTCCTGAAACAGATATAAAATCAGCGTTAATAGTAGCTGAAAGAATAAGAAATAATGTAGAAAAACATAGATTTGTATTCGATAGCATATCTTTAAGTATTACAATAAGCATTGGGATTGCATCTTGCCCGAAAGATGCAGATAATGTTAGGGATATTGTATCCTTCGCAGATAAAGCTCTTTATAAAGCGAAAGAAGGAGGAAGAAATAGAGTAGAGTTATATGCCTGATTATTTTTAAGTATAGATAATTTTATGTACCGTTTTTTTACTAAGAATTTGGATGTTCACAATAATGAAGCAGTAATAGAAAAAGGGGAATATTTTCATATGAAAAGGGTGCTTAGGCTTAAAGTTGGAGACGAGGTGGAAATAATAAATGGTAAAGGGATGAAGGGTATGGGCAGGATTGTAGATATGAATAAATATAATGCCAAGATTGAATTGCTTAAATTAACAGAAAGTAAAGAAAGTCTATATATTATATTGGGACAATCCCTTCCCAAATATGGTAAAATGGAGCTTATAATTCAAAAGTCTGTTGAACTTGGGGCATCAGAGATATTTCCCTTTTATTCATCAAGATCTATCCCAAGATTAGATAAAGAAAAGGCTAAGAAAAAAAAGGATAGATGGAGAGAAATAGCTATTCAATCCTGCAAGCAGTCTAATAGAGTTTATGTTCCTGTTATAAAAGAGGTTTCGGCTTATGAAGATTTTTTAAAATATTCATCAAAATACGATGCATTAAGAATAATATTATGGGAAAATGGAGAGAGGAAATTAAAGGAAATATTGAGAAATAATGATAAATATAATATAATATTAGCAATAGGACCTGAGGGTGGATTCTCGGATAAGGAGGTTGATTTAGCTATTAAATACGAATTTATACCGATAGGTCTTGGTGATAAAATACTTAGAACTGAGACAGTGAGCCTTTCAATAATGAGTATAATTCAATATGAGATAGGTGATATTGGATGAAAGAGGGATTTATTATAAGATTATTTGCATATATTATAGATCAGATAATTCTGTTCTCTATTTCTTTAATATTTATAATTATTATAATAACTGCTTACTCCTTAGGAATAAAGTCATCAGGGGGGGAGCCTTCTCTTGGTCAAAATATATTAATTATTTCATATATTGTACTAATTATTTTAAATGCATTCTATTATACATATTTTTATGGGAGCTCAGGTCAGACAATAGGGAAAAGTATTTTAAGAATTAAGGTGATTGGTGAAAATGGAGAAATTATAGGTTATAAAAGAGCGTTTTTGAGATGGATAGGCTATATTGTATCAAGTTTTCTATACCTTGGATTTATATGGATAATTTTTGATAAAGATAAGCAGGGATGGCATGATAAGCTCGCAAATACATATGTAATCAGGGCTTAGCTCTCTTCTCCTTCAATTCTTTTAATCTCTTCTTTATAATAGATTCAAATCCATTATCTGTAGGATTATAATATACTTTCCCGCACAATCTTTCTGGTAGATACTCCTGATATATCTCAGGGTAGTCATGAGGATATTTATAACCCTTGCCATAACCGAGATCTTTCATAAGCCGGGTTGGAGCATTTCTTATATGCAAAGGAACCGGCAGGGGACCATTTTTAATAACATCTTCTCTTGCTTTCAAATAACCTATATATGAGGCATTACTCTTTGGTGCTGTAGCTAAATATACTGCAGCATGGGCAAGAGGTATAAATCCTTCCGGAAGGCCGATAAAATCGAATGCCTGAAATGCAGCAACAGCAATCTTTATAGCATTGGGGTCAGCATTCCCTATATCTTCTGATGCGAATATAATCATTCTTCTCGCTATAAATAATGGATCTTCCCCGGCTTCAAGCATTCTTGCTAACCAATATAATGTAGCATCAGGGTTGCTTCCTCTCATACTCTTTATAAATGCTGATATAACATTATAATGTTCTTCCCCTTTTTTATCATATATAAGAGCCTTTTTCTGCATAACCTCTTCTATTAGTTTTAAAGTGATCCTTCTTTTCCCATATGAATCTTCTATTGAAGAGTTATAAGCCATTTCTAATGTATTTAGAGCTACTCTTGCGTCACCATAGGATGACAATGCAATATAATTAAAAGCTTCAGGCTCAATTTCAACCTTTCCATCAAACCCTATATCTATAGCCCTGTTTATTATAATCTTTATCTCTTCTTCTGTAAGAGGTTTTAATGTAAATACTCTACATCTTGATAATAGAGGAGAGTTTAACTCAAAGGATGGATTTTCAGTTGTAGCCCCAATTAGTATAATATTCCCCTTCTCAATATAAGGGAGGAAGGCATCTTGTTGAGTTTTATTAAAATGGTGTAATTCATCAACAAATAGTATTGTCCCTCTATTAAAATATCTCTTTTGATTTAACGCATCTTTAATAACTTCTTTAAGCTCTTTAACCCCTGAGGTTACAGCAGAAAATGATGTAAAATTATACCCCGTTTTTTCCGCAATTATATATGCCAATGTAGTCTTGCCTGTCCCTGGTGGACCCCATAATATAATTGATGGAATCTGATCTCTTTCTATTAATTGCCTGAGAGGCTTATCCTTGCCTAATATGTGATCCTGTCCTACAAATTCATCAAGACTTTTGGGTCTTATCCTATCTGCTAAAGGAATTGCCATAATAAAAAGATATCATATTGAATCTTCTTTTAAAAGTATAAAATTGATGTTATAATTAAAAAAATTTTATATTAGGAGGTAAATTATTATGGGAAAAAGGATTGTATTTATTGGTATAGTGGTTTTTATTGTTATTATTAGTTTTGGTGTTGTAAGAGCAGATGATAAGGCGGATATAATGAAGGTCATAGAAAAATATAGAAATGGGTGGTTGAATATGGATATCGAACTCTTAAAGGAATTATGGGATAAGGATTATAAAGGTGTTACATATATACCAACTGAACTGAAGGATCCGATAATTGGCTGGGAGGGGATAAAGAACTATCATGATGAGTCAAAAAAAGTGTTTGATAAAATAAAGGATTTAACATTAAAAAATATCCATATAAATGTCCTCAATGATTTTGCATATGTAGTATGTAACTTTCATTTTGAAGCGATTTTTAAGAAAGGAGAGAATCTTCTTTCAAGTGATGGTATAATAACGTTTATATTAAGGAAAAAGAATAACAGATGGTTATTTATATATTATCATGAATCTGTTCCACAGACATGAAAGATAGTGATATAGATGATGTTATTAAAGTTTTAAAAAAAGAAGTCAAAAACTGGAAGATTCCGATAGTAACCGAAATTTCAGATAAAGATAGAGATCCATTTAAAATTCTTATAGGAACAGTGCTGAGTTTGAGAACAAAGGATGAGACTACAGGTCTTGCAGCTAAAAGACTCTTCAAACTGGCTAATACTCCAGAGGATATGGTAAGGCTTAAAAAAGAGGATATAGAAAGAGCAATATATCCTGTTGGGTTTTATAGAAATAAGGCTCAAAATATTTTAAATATATGCAGAACATTGATTGATAAGTATAATTCAAAGATTCCTGATGATATAAATGAACTCCTTAAACTTAAAGGTGTTGGTAGAAAAACTGCAAATCTTGTTATCACTCTTGGCTATAACAAGTTGGGCATATGTGTTGATACCCATGTTCACAGAATATCAAATAGGCTTGGATATATAAAGACAAAAAATCCTCATGAAACAGAAGAAGCTTTAAAGAACAAACTTCCAAAGAAATATTGGATTATATATAACGATCTACTTGTTGCATTGGGTCAGAATATCTGCAGACCTATCTCTCCCTTTTGTAGTAGATGCCCTATTAATAGATATTGTGATAAAGTAGGGATAAAAATAAAAAGATAAATTAAGATATAGAAGGGAGGTGAAAGAGGATGAAAATAATAGCAAGAATATCCTTTTATATAGCTATTATAAGCTTAATAATAGCTGTTGCAGCAAGAGCTTTTTATCTTACTCCTATAGGAATAAACCCTATAAATTTTATGAATTTTGCTAATACCTGGTTGTTTATAACAATTGCTATTCTTCTTTTTGCTATTTATGAAAAGGTAGGTAAAGAATAAGCTCTTATTAATAAAAAAGATTGTTAGAAGCTAACTTCTCAAAATGTATATATTCAAAAAAAAGGGAGATTTGTATTTTTAATTTCCTTTAAAAATCGTTATAAATATTGAAGGGATAGATATTAAATATACAGAAATAATCTCCTGTTTTTGCTTGGCTTCTAATAAATAATAATAAATAAATTTATGGAATTATAGGAATTGATTTACTTCTAATCTTTGCATTTTTCAAAATAGTAGAGTTATCTTTTGCTCTTTCATTCTGTTTTATTTCTCTTTTTTATTAAGAGGTAGGAGGTCAATCTTATATTTTTGTGCTACGTGCATATAGAGAGGGAGTGTAAAATCCTCTGGGAAGGTAAAGTTTTTATCTATCAATCCAACCATTTGTTTTCCAAGCTCAAAAGCAGATTTCATGGCATATGTGTCCTTTATAACATCTCCTTTTTCAATACCAAATGCATCTACATCGCTTTCTACTGAGAGCATATGGCTACCTACAAAATATTTATGGAATATATTTGAAACATTTATACTTCCTCTTCGAGCAGCTACGGTTATTATGCCACCGACCTTATTAGCCAATTTAAGAAAAGGGAACCTTAAAGAGATAGTCCTATCTAAGAAAACCTTCATCTGGCCACTCATTGACCAAAAATAAACCGGGGTTGCAAATATTATTCCATCTGCCTCGATCATCTTATTCTTTATAAAAGTCATATCATCTTTTATTGCACATTCTCCCTTTTCAGCACAATTAAAACATCCTAAGCAGGGGGAAATCCTAAAATCTCTAAGATAGAGAATCTCTGTATTTACATCATGTCTCTTTGTTCCACTAATAGCTTCATTTAAAAGAATATCTGTATTTCCGTTCTTTCTGGGGCTTCCCCCAATCCCTACAATTTTCATAACTTTTATTATATCACAAATTAATAATTAATAATTTAGAATACTCAACGATTCTTGATGAATTTACAGATTCTTTATAATTCTGTATCAGAATGTACCAGCTATTATTATGGTAAGGGTCTTTACTGATCAATATCGCTGATAGAGAAGATATTCAATGTTTCTATTACAGAGAATTAGTGAGCCCGGGGGAAATTCTTCCCTCCAGAAT
>CAZCTP010000110.1:0-6975 GCA_964501575.1 uncultured Thermodesulfobacteriota bacterium | reverse complement strand
ATGCGGCAAGGGCTGGGGCTACAACTGGAGAGATGCACAGGATATTAAGAGAGGTATTTGGATACGGATATTATTCAGGATAGGAGGTTTATATGTCAGGCAGTAAAAGAATTAGAGTGCTTCTATCCAAGAGTGATATGGATGCTCATGAGATAGGTATAAGATATGTAGCAAGAATATTGAGGGATAATGGATTTGAAGCTATTTTAACAAGATATAGGGTTATAGATGAAGTGGTGAAGATGGCTTTAGAAGAATATGTAGATGTTATTGGCTTAAGCTTCTATGGATCAGGATTAATGTATGATGTTCCAAGGCTTATGAATTTATTAAAAGAAAAGGGATTAAATGATATTCCGGTTATAATTGGTGGAACAATATCTGAAGAAGAGAGAAAAAAATTATTTGAGATTGGAGTTAAAGAAGTATTTACTCCTGGGAGAAAGACAACCTCAGATATTGTTGAGTTTATTAAGAGTGTATGATAAGAGTGTATGATAAGAGTGTATGAGAGGAGATTTCCCCTCTCTTTTTATATATTATTAAATCCTGATGCGAGATATCTTCCTGCTAATTCTGCATATCTCATAGCTCTTCTAATCATATCTTTCACTTCTTCATCACTAACCTTCCTGACCGGTTTTGCAGGAACACCAAGCATAACTGTTCTTGAGGGAACATAGGTATTTGGTGGCACAACAGCGCCTATGCCTATTATTGCTCCTTCTCCTATTTTACATCCATCAAATATTGTAGCATTAGATCCCACAAGTATATTGTCTTCTAAAATACATCCATGGACCACGGATCCATGAGCTATCCTACAATAACTTCCTATAATAGTATCTGCATGTATAACCACATTATCCTGAATTGAATTATACTTGCCTATCCTTATTGGGAAGAAATCTCCTCTTATTACTGCTCCAAACCATACGTTTGTCCTTTCTCCTATCTCTACATCACCTATTATTGATGCTGTAGGGGATATAAACGCTGCAGGATCTATGTTGGGAATTTTACTTTCAAAAGAAAATATCATATTATCCTCTCCTTATAAAAATCGAATAATATACCCTCTTTACCTTTATATCTCAATATTACCCTTTTACTTTCATTTACATTTCCTATTATATTACTGCTTATTCCTTTCTTATTAAATAGATCTATAATTTTATAGGCATTAATCTTTGATGACCCCAGTATGAATCCATAACTTGGAAATATCTTAAGCCAGTCAATAAAATCAAAACCTTCTGGATATGGAATCGACTCGATATCTATATATGCCCCTTTATTTGAAAGCTCTAATAATATACTTATTGTCCCTAATATTCCTCCTATACTTATGTCCTTTACCCCACTTGCTAAATTATTCTCTGCTATTATATTTAATATTTTAAGTTTATCTAATATTTCTTCAGAGTTCTCAATGAATGTGGAGTTCCAATGTAAGTAATTATGATACCTTTCACCATTTATATCTATTGCTAAGATTAAGAGATCACTTGATTTAAGGTCAAAACTTCTCAATATACTCTTACTTTTCCCTATTATAGCAAGTGATAAAAAAGGCGTATCATGATCTCTACTAATATGTCCTCCCAATATAGGAACCCTATATTTCTTCGATCCATCTCTTATTCCTTTAGCTATCTCTTCTGTTTTATCTATATCACTACATGATATAACATTAACAATACCCATAGGAATCCCGCCCATTGCATATATATCATTAACATTTACAATAATAGATGAATATCCACCCCAATAGGGGGTCTTATTCAGGATAGAAGGAATTATAGAATCCGTAGAGAATATTATATATTCGTTATTTAATCTTATTACTCCGCCATCATCTCCAAATATAGGAATAACATCTTTAAATATCTTCTTTATTATAGTAATATCTTGTTTTCTTTTTATACCATCAAATTCCCTGATCTCCTTTATTATATCATTCAACATTTATTGAGATCTGCCTCCATAAGTTGATGAGGACGTCCAAGATATAATAATATTCCATTAACTTCATTCCAGCCAAGTCTTTTAAAATATCTAATATTCTTAGGTTGGACATATGCAAGAAATCTTTTGCATCCTCTTATTTTAACCTCTCTCATTGCCTCTTTAACAAGTTTTGAACCTATATTGATTATTTTCATATTATTCAATACTGCAAGCCTTCCACCAAACCATACTCCATTTCCTCTATTATAGCATCTTACTCCACCAACCACTCTATTTGAGTCAATATCCTTTGCTATAATATGTATTCCTTTTTCATCATACTCGTCTATATCAGTATCTTTAAATATTTTCTGTTTTTTAACAAATATTTCTCTCCTTATACAAAAATATTCCTCAAACTCTTTGATATTTTCTGCAAGTTTAAAGACTATCCTCATAGAGGGGAAGAGGTGAACATGCTCTACATCTAACACAACCTGCTTTACTCCTCTTTGAATTTAACCTTCCATTCATATATTTACCTATTTCTCCGTATATTTCCATCATAATATATGGATCTGGTATTTCTTCTCTTTCCATTAAGCTATTAAGTAGTGGCCTTAAGGGAAGAATAAACGGATAAACACCCATATCAATAAGTTTTTTGGAACCATCTATAATTGATTCGGGAGACTCACCAAGTCCTACAATTATAAAACTACTTACCTGATTTCTACCGAATATCTCAATTCCTTTTTCAAAGGTTTCAAAATATCTACTTATTGGTATCTCAGCCTTACCTGGTGTAATATTCTTTCTTACCTTTTCATCAAAGCTTTCAAGATGAATCCCTATACTATCAACACCCATATCTCTGAGATACTTTAATATCTCAAGATCATTAGGGGGCTCAAATTGAGCATGAATAGGAAGCTCAACCTTTTTTTTAATAGAAGAAGCACATTTCCCTAAATATAACGTTCCCTTATCCTCTCTATTTATTGTTCCGGTAGTCAGGGTAATATGATTTATATTATCAAGATCCTTGGCAGTTTCTGCAACCATTGCTAATTGATCCGGCCTCTTTATAGGTATTGTATTATCATTTAATAATGATAATTCTATTCCACAGAATTTGCATCTATCCTTTGGATTCCATCTTATACATTTCTGAAATACGGTTGTTGCCAAACAATCTGAGCCATGAAGTAAAGCTATCTTTGGAAAAGGGATATTATCTGGGGTCTTAAAAGCATAGAATTTGGGGGTATCCTGAAAGGATATTGGAATAAGGTCCTTCCCGTTTTTAGTTAAAATAATTTTACCATTTTCACCCTTTATAGAATATGGAGATTTTTCTATTCTCTTATTCATTGTGGGAACAAAGAAATAAGATCCTTCTATAACTATAATCCTACCATCTGAGGGACCAGCCCCTCCTTTTCTTCCTTTGTCAAAAGGCTCAATCTTCAATCCGTAACTCTGAAGCTCAACTATAATATTCCTTAAAGCCATATAATTCTTGTATCCCTCCTAAATATATAATCCATTATTTCTTCAAGAATATTAACCCCTTCTATTAAATCTTCTTTCTTAATTCCATAGATTTCCATCGGTAGTTTACATGCCTCGATTATAATACCCATATTCAATGCTTCTTTGAGCTTAAATTCATAATCATAACTGAATCCCTTTTTTAAACAATTTATTCCCTCTCCAAAATATACTGCTTTCACATTCTTACCTCTTTCTTTCGCACTTTTTGCAAATCTTAAAGCAGTATATGGTTTCAGACCATCAGGTTGAGATACCATTATTATAAGATTTTTAATATCATCTTTTAGAGAAGTAGTCATTTATCTCTTTATATAGGGAGTTTAATTCATCAGGTGGAACTTCACAGTAACTTTCTGATGTTTCCACAAAATGCATATTATCATATTTAATATCTTCTCTCCTAATCTTTTTCTCTTTTAATAGTTTATTATATATATCAGAACCTGGAAGTGGTATAAATTTACTCCATGAATATTTATCCAGATTTAATTCTTTTGCTAAATTGAAGGTCATTTCAATATCCTCTTTTGTTTCACCAGGTATACCTATCATAAAAAACCCCGATACTCTGATATATTTCTTTAATATCTTTATGCCTTCCTTTATCTGAGATATAGAAATATTCTTTTTTAATCTCTTTAAGCTTTTTATGGAGCCGGATTCTATCCCAACATCTACCTGAATAAGTCCACTTCTTTTCATATCTTTTATTATACTTTCCTTTATAAGATCAACCCTTGTATTACATTGCCAGTCTACCTTTACTCCCTTTCTATTAAGTTCACCACAAAACTCTAAAACCCATTTTCTATTCAGATTAAATATACTATCCTTAAACCATATACCATCTATAGAATATCTATCTTTTAACTTCTCTATCTCGCCTACCACAGTCTTTGGAGATTTTATCCTCCATTTTCTTCCCATTGTACTCTTAACAGCACAGAAGGAACAGTTATAGGGACATCCTCTGGATACAATCATAGATATTCCATTTATATCTCTTAGATTTCTGTTATACTCAATATATTTTTCAATAGGGAATGAATCATAATCAGACATTGGTGTAGAATCTAAATCATGTATTATTTCTCCCTTCTTATTTATTATTAACTCATTGTCTTTTTTATAACATATACCTAGATCTTTTAGCCCATAGCCATTATATAGATAAAGAAATAATCTTTCCGTGGTCTTTTCGCCCTCTCCTCTAATTACATAATCCACCTCTTTATTTTTTAATATCTCATCAGGTTCTATTGTTGAGTGAACACCACCAAATATTATCTTTGAATCTGGAAGTGTTCTTTTTACTATCTTTGCAATCCTTAATGCAGCAGAAAGAGTTGGAGTCATTGCACTAATTCCTATTAATGGTGGTTTATAGGTATTTAACCTTTCCACAAACTCGCTATCATCAAGCATAAGTGCCTGAAGGTCTAATATTGAAGCATGTATTCCCTTTGTCTTCAAATAGGAAACTATACTTGCCAATCCAAGAGGAGGTTCAAAAGGATATACATACATATTTCCTCCCTTTATCCAATTCAGAGAAGATATATATCTCTCTTTAGCCTCCTTAGGAGAGAAATAGGATGGATTTATAAATAAAATATCCATTATTAATCCCTTTTTGTATTTTCACAAAGTATTATCCAGAAATAATTCTTTAAGTTTATATATCCCTTGGTATAACTTGTATGTTCAAGCTCTGTTTCATAGAGCTCTATAATATTAAATTTACTAAAGGCTTTTTTAATCTCATTTTCGTCAAAAAAATGGTATATCAATCCATCCATATTCTTGTTTTTCATCATAAATGTTCCTTCTTCTATTTCTTTTCCATGTTCATTAGCGATATAAAAAAGAGTATTTCTCTTTGATCTAACACTACCATAGAATATACCATAGGGTCTAATTACCCTTTCAATCTCAAATATAGTTTTTGATATACCATCCTTGGTATTTAGATGAATAACCCTCCATCCCAATATCATGTCAAAGCTATCGTCCTTATATGGAAGATTTGCCATATCTCCCAATAAGAGGTTATTAGAAATATTTTCTCTATTGAGAATCATTCTTGAAGAGTATAAAGCCTTTTCAGATATATCAAGTCCATGCAATATATATCCCTTTTTAGAAAGAAATAGAATATGCCTTCCTTCCCCACATCCAACGTCAAGAATCCTTTTTATTTTCCTTTCCTTAAATGATTTTTCTTTTTCTATAACTAACCTATCAGGAGATTTAAGACCATATATTCCCTTCTCAAACATATAATCCCAGCTAACCAAGTTAGAATACCCCCGCTAATGCTGAACAACAGCCACAATTTACACATCCACACTCAGATTCATATATATTAAGTTTACTATTTTTTGCAATATTTTTAACCTCTTTATAAATATTTACTAAATCTAATAAGCTAGGGGGAGATAAATTTTCCATTTCGCTACCAATAAGTGGTCTGAATACTGTTATAAATGGAATAACCCCTATCTTAGTTAAGGCTTCTGCACCTTTAATCGTTGACTCAGGAGGTTCTAATCCAGCAATAAGCCATGAGGATACCTGATTCCTCCCAAATGTTCTCATAGCATATTCAAGGGATTTCATATAATATTCTCTAGATAAAGTAGACTTACCAGGGCATATACTCCTTCTTATATCTTCATCATATATCTCAAGATTAAAGCTTATTGTATTTAGCCCTGCGTCCTTTAAATAATCTATCATCTTTAAATCTTTGGGTGGATAAATCTGAGCGGATATGGGTATTGAACTTACTTTTTTAACAGCCTTTATTACATTGATATATAGACTTACTGAAACCTCATCTCTAATTATAGTCCCTCCATTTATATTTAACTCTTTATATCTAAATCCTCTTTCCTCAATATCTTTTACTATATATGAAATCTTATAGGGGTCTTTTATAATATTTGACCCATTTGGATTTAGAGCACAGAATTTACATCCTATCCCTTTAAGCTTGAATTCACAGTAATTTGTGAGGGAAGTAGCCAGTATATTATTGCTATGAATCTGAATTATAGAGTTATATGGGGTACCGTCATTTAGCTTCAATGAATACCATGCAGGTCTTTCAATAAGCTCTGCCTTAACAATTGGGTTTCCATTTTTAAAAATTATTTTATCCTTATGGGAATAGAGGTAGGGCGATCTTTCAACAAATCTTTCATGAATAGGTATATTAAGAGTGAATGCTCCATTTATTCTGAAACATTCACCTTCAGATAAAGAAGCCCTTTTATATTTATATCCATCTAAAGAATTTCTTAAATCTTTGGATAACTTTAACCCTCTACTTAGAAGATCTAATCTTAATTCTAAGAGGTTTAACATCTATTTATAGAATATACCAATTTTAGCAAAAAATCAAGGAGATGTTTACTATTAAACAAAGATTATTTTATTTAAATCAAAACATGGGATAAAAGCTGA
>CAZCTP010000109.1:0-6983 GCA_964501575.1 uncultured Thermodesulfobacteriota bacterium | reverse complement strand
GCTATGTTTTTATCATTGAAAGAAGCCCAAAAATCTCTATTTCGGAATTTGGGCTTGATATAAGTAGTATTAAATTTGAAGAAAGTTCCTATAATTTGTGCTAAGATAGGATAAGCATTATAGAGAGGTATGAACATTTTCATGGATAGACTGATAGTAATAGGAGGTGGACTTGCAGGGAGTGAAGCAGCCTGGCAGGCTGCTAAAAGAGGACTTAATGTATTGCTGTACGAAATGAGACCCGGGAATAGTACTGGGGCTCATACTACCGGACTACTCGGGGAGCTTGTCTGTTCCAACTCTCTTAAGTCGAGGGATCCTTTCACAGCCTCAGGTCTTCTTAAAAGAGAGCTTGATCTTGCTGATTCCCTTATAATGGAAGCAGCAAAGATATCTGCAATCCCAGCAGGGACCGCTCTTGCTGCGGATAGAAATATTTTTGCAGAATATATTACCCAGAGAATATTGGATAATCCTAAGATTAAAGTAATAAGGAAAGAGGTAAAAGAAATTCCAGAGGAAGTATGTATTCTCGCAACCGGTCCCCTTACCTCAATGGAACTTTCAGAGAGTCTTAAAGAATTGATAGGAAAATCCCACCTGTACTTCTATGATGCTATAGCTCCAATCCTGGATGCAGATACTCTTGATTATTCAAAAGTTTTTAAGGCTTCAAGGTATAATAAAGGTGGAAATGATTATATAAATTGTCCTATGACAAGAGAAGAATATGAAAAATTCTACCATGATCTCATAGAAGCAGATACAGTAATGCCGAGACCGTTTGAGGATGAAAGGGTTTTTGAGGGATGTATGCCGATAGAGATATTGGCAAAGAGGGGAAAGGACACCCTGAGATTTGGACCCATGAAACCTGTCGGATTGGTGGATCCAAAAAATGGTCTGGAGCCCTATGCAGCGGTTCAGCTGAGACCTGAGAACAGGGATGCCACAGCTTATAATATGGTTGGATTCCAGACCAGATTAAAATGGCCAGAGCAGAGGAAGGTATTCAGGCTTATTCCAGGACTTGAACATGCAGAATTTCTAAGATATGGAAACATTCACAGGAACACCTTTATAAATAGCCCATTATTTCTAAATCCAGAGCTTTCTCTTAAGATGAAACCAAATATCTATATTGCAGGACAGCTTACTGGAGTTGAGGGGTATACAGAATCTACCGCCATGGGTTTGCTTGCCGGAATAAATGCTGCAAGAAGGTTGCAGGGACTTCCATTTGTTAAGCCTCCGAGAGAGTCTGCCCATGGATCATTGCTCTCCTATATAACAGGATCATCTCCAAAGTTCTTTCAGCCGAGCAATATAAACTTTGCCCTTTTCCCACCCATAATCCCAAAGGTCAGAGAGAGAAAAATAAGAAGGGAAATGATAGTTGAAAGGGCAATAGATGCATGGTTAAAATATCTAAAGCTTATCGGATGAATCATAACTTTTGAGCTATTATACTTGCAATAGCCCTTTTATTCTCTATTATCCCTTCACGGTACCTGAGACACCTGAATTCCTGGAACATATGAAGAAGCTCATTATATTTCAGCAGATAATCCAGATTTTTGGGCTTTCCAAATCGAGCTTGATCAACAATAAAGGTCTCGTATACTACCATTCCTCCACTTTTTAAGCCCTGTTTGATCTCTGGTATAAGAGAACGCTGTAGATAATTAAAACAGATAATCACCTCGTAGGAATATTCAGGAATATGGTAGTCTTTCTCTAAATCAGCAAGCTTTACTCTGATATTAACTCCTATTTTTCCCGCCATCCTTAAAGCATTCTTTACCGCCTCTTCCGAGATGTCAACCCCTTCTACTTCAAACCCCATCTTTGCTAAGTAGATAGCATTCCGCCCGTTACCCATTGCCAAATCAAGAACCTTCCCTCTGGGAAGTAGATCTATATTATCCACCAGAAATTGGGAAGGTTTAAATCCTATTTCATCAATATGGTACATCCTCAATCCTATGAATGATAAATTTAAAGTTTTAGAATAGATTTCATTTCCTTTTCTATCCTTTTCTCTCCCCTGCCTATTCTATATTTCCTCAATAGTTCAAGGCATTTCTTTGCGTAATATCCTGCCTTCTCCTTATTTTTGAGCTTTTTATAAGCCTTAGCCAAAATTCTATAGGCTGCTTTTTGGGCATTAGGGAAACTTAGGGAAACCTTTAAAGCCCTATTAGCATATTCGATTGCCTCCTCGAATCTTTCTGTATCCAATAAAACCTTAGCCTTTAATAGATAGGGAACCGAATAGTCTGGGTACTCCTCCACGAGCCTTTCCAATTTATTTAATATCTTGGAATCGTTTTTAAGCATGGATATATTTCTGGAATAAGCCCATAATAGGAAGGAGAATTGATAAAGGGTTGGAGCACAAACCTCTTCTGTAAGCCTTATTATCCCCTTTAGGTCCCTTTTTATCATAAGTGTGTAGAATTTCTCATTCCAACTTAAAAGTTTAGCTATTCTTTCTTTCTTTAATTCTGATTCTCTATTCTTAGATAGGATTACTCTATAGGTTTCTGTATTATATCCTATAAATTTCTCCCAGCCAGAATAACCCCTTGAGGAAGAAAAGTATATACTCTTTTGATAGGGGAGCATCACTACACTCTGAATGGTTATAATATTATTGATGGTGATTCCACACCCTCCCAGAATATTCCTGTATCCATAGAAATCGGTATTCTTCAAAATATTTAACGCATAGGTAAACTCATCCCCATCAACTTTTTTCTTTAGCAACTTCCCAAGCATGTCAAAACGAGCAATAAAAGCGGGGCTCCCTGCAAAGGATATACCCATATATTTGTGACGAATCTTCCTGTTAAGAAAATAGTTTGTAACCCATATACGATCTTCCTTCATAACATTTTTAACCGATCTTCCCCCGGCTATATCATAAACTACTCCGTTTTTTTCTTTGAGGCTTCCAACCGTTAATATCCAGCCCTGTTCTGTCTCATAGTTCTCCAAGAGCTTATCCACATCCTTAATTGTTGAAGCCTCTTCCAATATCTCTCTCATTTTGTAACATATAGGTATAGTCAATTCCGAATTTTTCTTGGTGATGGGGGAAGCATTCAAGGAGATGGTAATTCCCTTTTCATTCATCCCGCTTAATGCTCCCAAGAATCCGGTAAACCCAACGAGCGTGTATCTAAATTTACCCTTTGGAGAATACTCTACTACCACCGGAAAATTTCCGAGAAAAGGGAGAAAGTAATCGAGATTCCTTCCATGAATGATCCCATTCTCTGTTCTTTTTATAAAGGAGGAACAGCTAAAGGTTAAAAGCTCAGCTCCAAAAGCAGTAAAAAGTGCATCTTTATAAGGAATTTCTGCCCCATCTACCATGCCCTTCAACTCTTCTCTATACTTCTTCGGTAACTTCCTTTCCAGAGACTTCAATTTAAAGTATAAGATTACTCCCCCAAATGGTCTTATATACCACGGAATCCAATTATAAATGGATGACTTCAGTCTCCTTACATGATCTTCTATCCTATGTAGTTCATCCTTTAATAAAACTCCATATTGAAATCCCATATCGTAATAATTCCCTGAAAGATGAAGGAAAGGCACATTATTATGATATTCAAGTCTTGCTCCCTCAATTTCCCTTACCCGCTTATTCATATCAACCTGTGGAAGAAAGGCGCTATTCTTAGAACATCCACCCATAAATAATAGAATTAAAACCAAAAGGATATTTAAAACTTTAATAATCGCCACATCAAAACACCTAAAGGTGCCTTATCCTCCAACCTCTTTCTTCAAAGGACTGAATAATGTAAGCTCTATGACAGAGTTCAAAATATCCCTCTGCACACATAATTGCTGTTCTCTTTTTTAGAGCTTCTTCCTCCAGAGAAGTCACTCCTTCAGCGTATTCTTTGGTCTTTATCCATTCTTTATACCCACCCTTCCTGAATCCCCCGAGTTTCTCTCCAAGCCATTTGTATTCTACCATGTATTTTGGAAGTCCGGACTTGAGAAAGTCAAGATTAAAGTGGGGAAACTTCTTTGAAGCAGGAAAACTTCGGACATCTATTAAGAGTTCAATCCCATTTTTTTTAAGAATATTCAAAAATTGCTCAAAGGAACGATTTGAATGTCCTATATCCCATAATTCCATTCTCACAGAATCATCTTCTCAATACTTATAATCTCTCCCTCCTCAACCTCCCTAAGAGCCTCCAAACCATCAACCACTTTCCCTATGATAGAAACAGGACTTGCTGGCCTTATCTCTTCTCTTTGGGAAATTGGAGTTGGACCAAAGAAAATACATATAGAGCTTCCAGGAGGCCAATAGCCGATATCTCCCTTACTAACGATCTCTCTCCCTTCTTCAAGTTCTGCTTGAACAGAGATTTCAAAATAGACCTCTTCTCCCCAGATGTTTGCCCTTCCTTCAAGGGGTAGATTCTCCCAGATAAGCCTGGCTATTCTACTCTCATATAATTCAGCTTTAATTTCATCCTTTCGGGTCTTTATTAAAATTTTTCTCATTTTAAAATTTCTAACAGACCGATATGTCCAAATCAAATATCACAATTAAGAGTTCATCAGCATAAGATTAAAATTCCTCCTCAAATCAAGGATAAGATCTTTCATCTCCCCATAATTCATCTCTTTTAGTCTGCAACTTTTATTTTTAAAAATTTATTCTTAAAAATATAATAATAGGTGAAAATCTTAAAGTCAAGCAACTGGTTGGGTAATCTCAATCTCTATTAGATTGCTACAGCTAACTTCTCTATCTCCTTATCCAACTTTTGCAATGCTTCCTGAATTACATTAACTTCTGCTTCATCAAAATATGCTTCACCACTCGGAGTACATATCCACGCTGGAATTACCTCAAAAACTCTCCTCAGTATTACTAACGTTCAATTCTCATGTGTTCTGACAAAAAATTATCATGTCAAGAGCTGATTCTCTCCACACACTCTTATGAATGTTCTGACCACTTCTGGATCAAACTGTGTCCCTGAGCATCTTTTAATCTCTTCAATGGCAAATTCTTTGCCTGGAGATTTCCTGTAAGGCCTATCGGCAGTTATAGCATCATAGGTATCTGCAACATGCAATATCCTGGCAAGGAGTGGTATCTCATC
The DNA here is from genome assembly GCA_964501575.1 of uncultured Thermodesulfobacteriota bacterium. Classification (GTDB taxonomy): domain Bacteria; phylum Desulfobacterota; class CAZCTP01; order CAZCTP01; family CAZCTP01; genus CAZCTP01. Next base: position 1,836 of record CAZCTP010000109.1, on the reverse strand, counting down.
TCCTTTAAGTCCATCAGGATAACCTTTCCCGTCTATCCTCTCATGATGATATTTTATTATTGGAACTATATCATTAAGCTCTTTTATAGACTCAATTATAGAAGCACCATGAGAAGTATGTTTCTTTACTATCTCAAATTCTTCAGGTGTTAATTTATCAGGTTTATTAAGAAGGTGATCATAGGTACCAATCTTTCCTATATCATGGAGGAGACCCGCAAGTCTCAGTCTCTCAATCTCCTTTTCACTAAGCCCCATCCTCATTCCAATAGCAACCGCATAATTAGTAACTCTCTCTGAATGACCTTTTGTCCAGTGAGATTTGGCATCAAGCGCAGAGACAAACGCAGTTATACTTCCAATGAGTAACTGCTGTAAATCTTCATATAACTTTAAATTCTGGAGTGAAATACTCAATTCATCTGCAAAACCTTTCAACAATACGATATCTTTTGAATCTATAAAGGAAGATGATTTATTACCTCCAAGAAGTATAGCCTTTACCTCTTTGTTAACAAAAACAGGGAAAAGGACAACCCTTTTTATGCCAAAAGTTTCTATAAATCCTTCGCTTAACCCAATATCACATCTTGAATGATTAAATATAAGAGAAAATCCTTCTATAAGAGTATCTATCTCCTTAAAATCTCCCTTCTTAATGGTTTTTAACTTTAATATTTTCTCCTCCTCAGAAGCAAACCCACTGAGTCCCCTAACTACGAAACCATTATGATTGTCTTCATAAAGAAGTATTCCGATTCTTTCTGACTTAATATATTTAGGTATTATATGGATGAGGTTTTCTATAAAACTCTTTTCCTTAAAAGCTGTATTAAGTATTTCAGAAAACCTTAGCAATGAAGCAGTAATCTCTGACTCATCTTTTAGCCTTTTCATCGCTTCTTCTCGCTCAAGGTACATTTCCTTTATATATACATACCCGAGTAGGAGAATTGCCCATATATGTAGATTATGACGTATCGGTCCATATATTCCTTTATATACTTCCTTACTTGCGAGGTTAAAGAGCATTAAAAACTCACCCATAAAAAACATAGATAAAGCTATCGCTACTACTTTACTCAACCAATCATTCCTATTTTCATTCTTAATTAGAACAAAAATTGGAAATGCTATAAAGATACTCGCAGTTATTCTAAAAATCCAGTCTGCCCAAGTCTGACCGAATTCAGATGAAGGATTCTCCAATATAAACCCCGCCCACCACCAGAAGGTTGAAAGATAACATATAATTGTTGCTCCAATTCCCAACTGAAGATATCGGGTTGATAGACTGAAGTCTCTAAGAACATATCTTAAGAATGCTGCTGCTATAATAATAATCGCTGCCATTGAGAGAGCGTGTTCAAGGGGTGGAAAAACAACATGCAGGGATTCTGGATCAATTATTTTGGTCATCCTAAACGATACAACAATAAACATAAACAATTCTCGTATAAAGCCAAAACCGAACCCCCATATTAAAAGCTTCTCCCTTTCTGTCTCTCCCTGCCTTCTTTTCTTATAGGCAAAGAATATGAGTAATCCCCAGAAAACTCCTGCCAATGAAAAACGTACAAGTTCGTTTTCATCTCCACCCCTACCTCCACCATATTGTGCAAGAAAATCTAAAAGAAAATCAAAGAATTCATGCATATATTCCCCCTACATAAAGGGCTTATAGCTTAAATAAAATTCCCCGCGCAATCTGTTTATATCTAAATACATTAATCTTTTGAGTGTAACAGATTTTTATTTAATAATCCACATAAATCTTTAGCAAGTAAGCATCTCTTTTTTCGTGATAACATTATGCAGCATATCTTACCACCTTTT
>CAZCTP010000108.1:0-7216 GCA_964501575.1 uncultured Thermodesulfobacteriota bacterium | reverse complement strand
AGGCAGAGGAAGCATATTTTGCCCTTGGTATGGCAATGCATCCGATTATGGATTCTACCTCACCATTTCATGAAGGTATGCAGGAGTGGGCAGGATGGAAAAATCCGGCGAAGTCAATTTCTCATGTTACAGGTGAATTTTTTTATTCTCAATTGCCTATTCTTTCCAAACAAGAAAGGCTAACAGAAACTATAGAAAACCTTAGAAAGTTCTATGATGCGAACAAATAGAGAACTACTTAAGCATATATTGATTAACATTAGTGTAACTTCATTTTTTCTTTTATTTATATTGAGGATATTACCCATAATTCTTCTTAGATTTTTTAGTGAAAAGATAGTTAGTTATATTGGAGGCTCCTTTCTTATTCCCGCAGGACTTATCATATTACTTTTCAAACGCATATTAGAGGGTAATTGGGGAGGAATGCATAATGTCTCTTTCAGAACGTACATTGTAGTTAGCTTTGTCTTTTATTCCTTACTTATCGCCCTGATTCAATTTCTTATCTACAAAAGAGGCAAAAGAAACAAGAGGGGTCAGGTAAATCATGATAATGTAAAAGGATGACCTATGGATGCCATAAATCACCTTACTTTATGTCCTGTTTGTGGTTATGATGTTGGTTTTGAAGCTTGGTATGAAGTTGAAGGTGGAGAGGCAGCTTCGCATGAGATTTGCCCATCTTGTGGCATAGAGTTTGGCTATGACGATGTTCCTGAGGCATCAGGAATTGAAGGTACGAGGGAACAGATATACTTAAGATGGCGAAAGAGATGGATTTCGGGTGGAATGAGATGGAATTCTCCAAGTATACCTCAGCCACCAGACTGGGATCTTGGTGAACAATTAAAGCGGATAGGAGTGGAGATTTAATATAGATTTGATAGAATTAGAATGAGTTAGAGAGAATATGAAACGAAAAAGACCTAAGATTATTATTTTACTTCTGATTGTTTTTCTATGGTTATTTGGGAAGAATTTAGAACATCTTTTAAGATTCTCTGTGAGTCCAAATTATTATCTATTAGCCCAGATAGATCTCAAAATTTTGTTCTTTGTATTCAAACTTCTCTTGTTCATACTTTACGGTGGAACAGTTTGGTTTTTATGGAAACCAAAGCCTATAGGTTTTTTGGTGGCAATTTCAAGCTTGATTGTATCATTTCTGGAAGAGACAACCACTTTCTTGATCGGGATAAATAATATTGATGCTGTGAGGAATGCAACTATCATTTGGAGACAGGTGAGGGGATTGCCAATAAGAGAGGATCTACTCAATATGATATTTACTCCTTCTGGTATGTGGATTTCTTTTAGTGTAGTTCAATGCTTAAATCTATTAATGGCTGGTTTATTGTTTTGGAAAAGGAATTATTTTATTTATGGAATAGAGAGGAAAATAAATCCATATAATTGGAAGAAACATTTAGAAAAAGAGTGAAAAATGTTTATAAATTTCATAAGAGACTTCTATCACTTTTCACTCTTTTATAAAAAGGGATATGGAACTTATTACTGGGCAAGGCAGGTTGGATTTAGTGACAAAGAGGCAAGGATAATTGCAAAGTCGAACAATAATGTAGATAAATTGCTTGGATTAAATTGGATGCCTCTCGTAGGGGATCAATCAAGACATTTTGATACAGTAGAAGGTCCTATAGATTCAAGAGACGTCTGGGCAAATAAAGAATTGATTAAAGCAATAAAATATTGGAAAGAAGGTAAACACAAGTCAGCATTAATACATATAGGAAGAGGTCTTCACAGTTTACAGGATAAATATGTACATAGGGATTGGGATACAGGTGCTTTGGGAATAAAAGCACATCCCTCCTGGTATGATAAATGGAATTATTCAATAAATAATATAGCATCAGAAAAAACAAGGCAAGAATCTCTGAAATATCTCAGACTTTTTTATAACGCTATTAAATAGCTACTTAATTAGTGAAAGAAAACATTTTGGGCATGAGAATCTTATTTTTTATAACAGGTATTTTTGTTGGTTTTATTTTTGGCTATAGCCTAACTCTTCTTTGGTTGGCTTTTAAGGGTTATATACTTGGATATGGCGATACAGGGCCGGCATGGATAAATAAGGTAACCTATTTGATATTATTTATTGGAATTTTGATAGGCATAATAGCCTCTCAGTGGTACTATGATTATCTACATAAAAAGGGTCGGATATAAACAGAAAAAAGGGAGGGCTTGGAAATGGCAAAAAGAAACATTTCAGTATTGATTTTTATAATCTTATTATTCCCCACATTCCTTCAAGCCCAGGTGGAAGTCTATGATGAGCCAGGGATGAGTCCTTACAGGGAGACGATTGGTTCAGCAGAGGTTGAACATATTGATCAATTTACAGAAGAGTTGACAATCAGCCATTAAAAAAAGGAAGCATCTCCAATTTCGTGATGGGAAAAAATAAGGAAGTGAGCTATGAAAGAGATAAAAACCTTCCTTTAAGTAAGATAAATATAACATAAATCAGAGTAATATCAACTGGATAGAAGATGAGTTATTAAGGATAAGGTAGGAGATATTTAAGGAATTGTTAAGGAGGATTGAGGATGAGTAATCCTCTTTTAAGACTAAGGCTTTTAAAACTTAATGGAGAATGGGATACTTACTGGCAAGAACGTAGAAAAGAGGTGGTAAGATATGCTGCATAATGTTATCACGAAAAAAGAGAGGCTTACATATCTTTTTGAGAGCTCTGAAAATCTCTTAAATATACCAAAATACTATGCTGAATCCTATTTCAACATCTAAGTATTTCAATGGGTTATGAGACCCTGAAATAATGCTGATATTCATCAGCACAGGATTCAGGGTGACAAAATCAGACTTTTTCAGAGCTCTCTTTTTTACTTTTTGACAAAAGTATATTATTATATTACAATTAAAAAATAAATTTTAAAAATTTAATAAGGAGGTTTTTATGGTAAAGAAGTTTGTGATTTTTGTGGTATCTATTTTAGTATTCTGTAACATCTCCCTTGCAAAGGAGATAAAGCCTGGTGTTGTTATAACTAAGGATAATTATAAAGACTACCTACCTGAATTAAAAAAGCTTATTCCAGCTCCTATTTTTAAAATTTATATTGAAGAGGTAAAAAATGGATTAAAAACGATCCCAATAGTTGAAAGTAAAAAATGGTTAGCAAGGAAGGGATTTAGAGAATGGACTAAAAAATTAGAAGGGAGATGTAAGATAGGACCAGATGGGATGCTATTAAATTGGGTGGCTGGGGCTCCTTTCCCAGAGCCTAAAAATGGTATCGAATTAGCGTGGGATGTTCAACATACTCTGTGGTATGAGCAGACCACCTTTGATTATAATTATGACCTCTATACTAAATCCAAAAAATTTGAGAGAAGTATAGGGTCTAATATAGGTGTTCTAAAATTTATGGGTAGAACCGGGAATCCACCTATGCCTGAGATTAATCCTAATCCTGAGAAAATATGGTGGAAGATATGGACATATATTACGTCTCCTTTTGATGCCAGAGGATTTGTCCTTATAAGAACAAGATATTTAGATATTAAGAGGGATGATGATATGTGGGCGTATCTTCCCACTCTGAGGAGGATAAGAAGATTTACTGGTGCGGATGTTCAGGACCCAATATTTGGGACAGATATGACATATGATGATTACGCAGAATGGGGACAAAGGCTTGATCCAAAGATAATGGACTTTAAATTACTCGGTGTAAAGGAGATCTTATGGCCTGCCTATGTTGACCATGTTGGATGGAGGAAAGGAGAGTATATTAAAGATAAAGGTGGCCTTATCCAGCTTCCATGGTGTAAGAGGAAAGTCTATGTTCTTGAGATTGATATAAAGGATCCATCATATATGTATAGCAAGAGAATTATTTACCTTGATAAAGAGATAGGAGATTTTAGGCCTTTTTATGGAGAATATTATGATCAGAGGGGGAGATTGTGGAGAACCTATGAGACTATTCATTGTGGTTCTACTGAAAAAGAGACACATACCTGGTTTGCCACTGTTTTAAGAGATCTTCAATCAGGGCATTATACAATCAGTCCATTAACAAATCAGAAACTGGACGATCCAAATTTGAAACCCTCTGATTTTAATATTAGAAAATTAATAAGGATGGGACGCTAAAATTTTTTATAGGAAGGGAGGCAGTATGAAAAATAAAGCAAAAAGATATGATTTTTATAGTTTCTCTAACAAGGAAGAGTTTGAAATGATAAGGGATAAGTATCCAAACGTTCCAAAATCTATATTACGAAAGGCGGATATAGTAAGAAGAGGAGTAAGATTTACAGATAGGGCTTTAGAAAAGCTTAGGTCTCCAGAGGCTAATATTAAACTGACTGCATGTATTCTTTTCCAGTCCCATAAGGAGGATCAAGTTGAATTCTTTCCACAGGATATGTATTTAGATGATGCAACATTGGTTCTTGTATGCGTTGCTCCACAAGAGAATGATCCATATACTATAGATCTAATTGATGATGAATATTATGCTCTATACAGTGATGGGACAATAGCTGAGCATGTTCGTTTCTATAAGAAGCCTTTATATTATGATAAAGTTACAAGAACAGGGGAATTAATGCAGTATGTTGGATTTGCAACAGGTTCTGATTCTATATTATTCTGTCCCTATAGACATTGTCATTTCTGGAATTACGATGCCCAATGCACATTCTGTGATATAGATTACAACACAAAACATAATATGAAGATAGGTAGAAAATTCAAGACGAGATGTACCCCCGAAGATATCCACGATACTACAAAAGAAGCCTTAAGAGAGAGTGGTAGATGGAGACATTTCTTTATGACTGGAGGATCTGATCCAAGGGAAGATTTCGATAGAGAGTTTGAATATCAACTTGACCTTGTGAGAGCTATGCAGGAGGCTGGGAAAGAACTTGGGATAGATAGAGTCCCGCTTTTTTTAATAGCAAGTCCATTTAAAGAAGAACAGCAACTGGAATTAAAAAAAGCAGGGCTTGATGCCTATGGTGTATACTTTGAGATATGGGATAGAGAGAAGTTCAAATATACATGCCCTGGCAAGGAAAAATATGGTGGTGGTTGGGATGTATATCTTGATAGGATACTTAAAGCTGTGAAGGTATTTGGGCCAGGTAATGTGGCAGCAGGGTTTGTCCCTGGAGTGGAGATGTCTCCAGAGCCATATGGTTTTGGAGATGATATAGATGCAGCTGTAAACTCTACCCTTTCTGGATATGAATTTTTATTGAAGAATGGGATTACACTAACCGGATCAAATCTTACAATTGAACCAGGAACAGTCCTGTATAAAATAGGTATGCTTCCTCCACCTCTTGAGTTTTATGCAAAATTGGAGGGGGGTAGGTTAAACCTATTAAAGAAATACAAACTTTCATCCAAACATATGTGTTGGAAACATCAGCCCTATGGTCTCTATGCTGACTGTATGAGATATTCATAAAAAAGAGGGGATAAGGCTCCCCTCTTTTTATTCTCAGCTTCTCCTTGTATTATTCTATATCTCTACTGGTCTCCACCACCTTTTTATATTAAAATCATCTGCGATTGCACCAGCGCAATTGTAGCCGGGAGCCGTTGTTATTCCACCAAATGGATGTGCCGATGCTCCACATAGATATAGATTATTTATCGGCATCCTATATTGAGACCATCCAACAAAGGGTCTAAAAAATCCCATTTGATCAGGGAGTAGACTGCCATGACTTATAGAACCATTATACATAGATATCATTTCCTTAGATAGGTCATAGGGGCTATAAGAAAACCTTTTTAATATATTTTTTTCTGTCATATTTGGTGCAAATTCCCTCCATGCTTCCATAATCTCATCGGAGAATCCTTCTTTTATTTCATCCCATCTTTCAGGACCTTTACCTTCTACATCCCAGGGGCCCCATTCCCAGAATAGAGTAGAATGCTTCCCTGGGGGAGCATAAGAAGGGTCAAATTTTGAAGGTGTAACATCATTCCCACATATAGCTGATTTTCTTGGAAGCTTACCAGCAAGTATATCAAGATATTTTAATTTCATATCCTCAGAACATTTCATTCCCCAGTCTATAATGTAACATTTTTGTAAATCTTGGTTATACTCTGCTGCCTTATATACCGGCATTTCATTTAATGCAAGATGTATCGTATATTGGCATATTTCTTCTCCTCTAAAATTCTTGACCTTTCTTATAATATCTTCATCAAGATATTCCTCACCTACTAAATCTAAAAGTGTTGGAACTACACAGCTATTAGAAACCACAGCCTTCCTGAACTTAACTATATCCCCCTCTTCTGTAATAATTCCTTTAGCTGTTCCTTCCTCTATTAATATCTTTTCAACATGGCAGTTTTTAATCACTTTTCCTCCATTTTCCTCTATAACCCTTGCCAATGCTTCAGCCAAACTCCTTGCCCCTCCTATAGGAACTGTCCATGGAGTATCATGAAGTATAGAGAATAAAAGAGTGGTATAAGGAGCTGTCCCACAGTGTAATAAGTCACTTCCTCCAGCCACTGATAGGCCTAATATACCCATTCTAACCTCTTCACTTTCAAATAGTTCTCTAACATAATTATATTGACCCTTCTGCATTATATATAGAATTTCCTGACCTTCCTTTGTTCCCTCAAATAGAGATGTCTGCTGGGATGGAGGAGCAGGAGGATTAAACATACTTATTACAACAAACCTCTTCATCTGTTCGAATTCCTTAGCGTATATCTTGTAATTTTTTGCATCTTTAATGGAGAACTTTGCTATCTCTTTACAGGTTCTATCAATATCTTTATAGAATACAAGACATTTACCATTACTAAATGCTATTCCATAGCATGGATCAGGATATATACAATTATATCCCTTCTTGTCAAGCTCTAAATCCCTTTCAACGGGACCATAATGAAGCCATCCATGACAACTTGAATGAAGATTATGTTTAAACCCGGGGAGGGTTACCTCTTCGGTTGCTGCTCCTCCACCGATATTATGTCTTCTTTCTAAGATAAGAACTTTTTCTCCTGCCTTTGCAAGATATGCCCCGCATGTAAGACCATTATGCCCTGCTCCAATTATTATTACATCATAATCTTCTGCCATTCTTATTCCTCCTTTCTACCAAGGTCTTCCTTTCTCTACCCATGGCTTTCTCAGTCCAAAATCCTCCGCTATTATCTTGTATA
>CAZCTP010000107.1:0-7292 GCA_964501575.1 uncultured Thermodesulfobacteriota bacterium | reverse complement strand
ATGAGGACTTTGATATAAATTGTGAAGTGTACCACCATCCCCCTGATCATCCCGAATATCTAAAGCTCTTTTATTAAATCCAGTCTTTTTCGAAATTTCATCAATCGAGTTTACTCCATTAGCTATATAGGTAAATATCTTTAACTCGCATGCTGTTAGAAATATCCTGGATATCTGATACCTGCTTCCCAATTCTAATAAATCATCAAAACTATTCATGTTATACTTATAACCTCTCTAAAAGTTGTTATTCCTCTTAGCATCTTTTTTACAGCAGCGTTCCTTAGAGTGATCATTCCTTCTTTTATTGCTACCTTTTTCAAAAGATTAGAATCTACTCTTTTATAGATAAGTTCTTTAATTCTATCGGATACTTCCATTATTTCAAATATTGCTGTACGTCCAATGTATCCTGTAAAACGACATTGCGAACATCCCTCTCCATATTTTACCGGGATTTTTGATCTATTCTTAAAAGAGAGATTTAATACCTTTATCTCTTCATCGGTAAGAAATCCAATTTTTTGACAATAAGGGCATATCTTTCTGACAAGCCTTTGAGCCACGACCCCTAAAACTGTGGAAGAAATCAGAAAGGGCTCTATACCAAGATCAATCATTCTTGTAATTGCAGAGGGGGCATCATTTGTATGGAGGGTACTTAGAACAAGATGGCCTGTTAATGCTGCCTGAATAGCATTATCCGCTGTCTCAAAATCCCTAATTTCACCAACCATTATAATATCAGGGTCCTGCCTTAATATAGTTCTTAAGGCATTGGCAAAGGTAAGATCTATCTGAGGTTGAACCCCTATTTGATTGAAATCTTCGTAGACCATTTCAATTGGGTCTTCTATTGTTATAATATTAACCTCTGGGGTAGATAAAGTCTTTAATGCTGAGTATAGAGTAGTTGTTTTACCGCTTCCGGTAGGGCCGGTTACAAGTATTATACCATAGGGTTTTTCTATAAATGACTTAAATAATTTTAACTCTCTCTCAAAGAATCCCAATTCGGAGAGGTCTTGCATAAGGATATCTGGATCAAATATCCTTATTACAACCTTTTCCCCAAATGCGACAGGCATAACCGAAATTCTTAACTCTATATCTCTTCTATTATAGTTTGTCTTTATTCTTCCATCCTGAGGTCTTCTTTTTTCAGCAATATCCATTCTTGCCAATGTCTTTATCCTTGAAATAATAGGAGGATGTACTGTTTTTGAGATATTATATACATTATGAAGCACCCCATCTATTCTAAATCTTATTATACTTCTATCCCTTTTGGGTTCTATATGTATATCACTTGCTCTTTGATCATAGGCATATCTGAGCAAATATTCTACAGCATTTATAATATGTTTATCTGATGCTTCGATGTCCTTGTCAGATTTCATTCTTATATATTGTTCTAAATTCCCTATTCCAAAATCCTTAGATATATCTCTTTCAGCAAGTGATACAGAGGATTTGAAGCCATAGAATTCTGTAATTATTTTTAATATATCTGTTTTAGGACTTATGACAACCTCTACATCTTTACCTGTCTTCATCTTTATTAGCTCTATAGGTTCATTATTAAAAGGATTATCCGTAGCAACTATAAGCTTATCCTCTGAAATACTTAATGGTATAATTTTATACCTTTCTGCAAATGGTCTGGATATTACATTAGTAATTAAGTCAGGATCAAGCTTTAATGGATCTATTTTTACATAAGGAAGTTTTAACTCTTTAGCTATTAGTTGGGTAATTTTTTCTTCAGTTAGTTCTTTTTTTTTAAATCTTAAGGATAATATGCTATCTATTGGAGATAAATCTTTTTTTTTATCCCCATTTTCGACTATCTTCCTCTTTTGATCTTCTGTTATGAGTCCTTCTTTCAGAAGTAAGTCACATATCCATTTAAGGGCGTTTCCATTATTCATATCTTATATTTTACCCTCTTTAATCCCTCTTTTCTTTCATCTGTCCATCTTCTTGTCTTAAAGATAAATCTCTCAAGAGTTCCCTTCGGAGCCTCCTTTATCTCCATACTTACACCTATTCTATCTCTAATATTTCTACCTAATGCAATTATTATATTCTTCTTATCTTCATCTGATAGCCCTATATCTTTAAATTCTATAGAAAGTGATACTCTTTCTCTCCCATTTTCATCTACAAATACCCTTCCATTATATTCATCAATTTCTTTAAATTTAAATACAACCGAATCTACAGCTTCTGGCCATACATTCTGAGCCTTCATTTTTATCATATCATCATACCTTGCAATTGTCCCAGCCTCAATACAATCAAATCCTCTTCCACATGGACAATCTTCATAAGATATAAATCTAACTCTATCATTACTTCTAAATCTTAACAAAGGGCTTCCTTCTCTATGAAGATTTGTAATAATCAGTTCTCCTTCTTCACCCGATTTTACATGATTACCGGTCTTTCTATCTATAACTTCAAAAAATGTTCCGAACTCATCAAGATGCATAAATCCCCTATTATCATCTATAATTACTCCTCTCTCACAGGTCGCAGCCGCACATGCTCCATGTTGGGTTGAGCCATACATTTCATGGAGTCTTGTATTCCAAAACTCCTCAATTTCTTTAGCCCATTCCACAGGATAGGGCTCTGTTGCTATAAATATAGCTTTAAGAGCTGGTAAATCTTTCCTTGGAGATATATTAAATTCAGAACATAGAGTTGTTAGATGAGTAAGATAGGCAGGTGTTGCAAGAATACCATGGGGTTTAAATCTCATTATATAATTTTCTATTTTACTCTTTGTATCATAGGGAGCTATACCGAATACATTGCAACCTAACTTCTGAAAGGCATAATATGAAGATAATGGACCAGCAGCAGTTCCAATAGGCCAGGTACTCATAACTACATCTCCTTTTTTTATTCCTGCTCTATAAAACCATGGTCCCCATCCACTACCGCTATATTCGAGATCCATTCTTGTAAGAGCATAACATTCCTGGCCAAGCCCTGATGTTCCACTCGTTAGCCATGTTTGAATAATCTTATTCTCTGGAACACATAGCCTATTACCAAAGGGTGGATTTTCAGCCTGATCTTTAACGATATCCTCCTTTGTAAGAAAAGGAATTCTATTGATATCCTCTCTACTTTTTATATCATCAGGGATAAGCCCTGCTTCTTTAAATCTTTTTTTATAAAAAGGACTGTTATTATAAATATATTCCAATTGGTATTTTAGCTTCTTAAATTGAAGCTTTAATATATCTTCTCTATTCATCCTATCAATATTTGGATATAAATATCTTGGTTCTATTGGAAGCTTCATCTCACCTTCTCCTTATTTTAAAAGATTCTTTGCAATTATAACCCTTTGAATTTGGTTTGTACCCTCGGTTATTTGGAAAAGTTTTGCATCCCTCATAAATTGTTCTACAGGATAATCTTTCATATATCCATAGCCACCGAATATCTGAACAGCATTTGTTGTAACTCTCATAGCTACATCTGCACTATACATCTTTGCAATAGATGCAAGTAAGGTAACAGGTAATAAATTATCTTTGTAGTATGCTGCTTTTTCTGTTATAGCTCTTGCTGTTTCTACATCTGTAGCCATATCAGCAAGCATAAATTGAATTCCCTGAAAATCACATATTCTTTGATTGAACTGTTCCCTCTCCTTTGAGTAATCTATAGCTGCTTCAAGAGCTCCCTGAGCAATTCCAAGTGTTAAAGCTGCATTGTTTATCCTGCCACCATCAAGCTCATTCATTGTAATTTCAAAGCCTTCTCCTTCTTTTCCTAATAGATTTTTCTCTGGAACTCTACAATCTTCAAATATAAGATTCCTCGTAGGAGAAGCCCTCATACCCATCTTATCTTCATTTTTACCAAAGCTTAATCCATCTATACCCTTTTCAATAATAAAAGCGGATATCCCTTTTGTTCTCTTCTTAGGATCTGTCTTTACCATAGTAATATATAAGTCAGCCTCACCGCCATTTGTTATCCATTGTTTTGTACCATTAAATATATAATAATTTCCATCCCTTACAGCTGATGTCCTCAGACTCGCGGCATCAGAACCGGCATTAGATTCTGTCAATGCCCATGCACCCAACATATTTCCGGATGCAAGTTCTGGTAAATATTTTCTTTTTTGCTCTTCATTTCCATATTCAAGAATAGCCATGTAACATAGAGAATGGACGCACATGGCTGCCCCATAGGCTGCAGAAACTCTTGAAAGCTCCTCAATAAATATGATATTTGTTAAGTAGCCTTCTCCAATACCTCCGTATTCTTCTGGTATCATAATCCCTGTTAGAGCAAGTTCTCCCAAGGCTTTTATAACATCTCTTTTAAACTCGGATTTTTCGTCCATTTCTCTAACATATGGCTTTATCTCATGCTCTGCGAATTTACGAACAAGATCTTTTAGTGCTTTCTGTTCATCGGTGTAATGCATCTATTCAGATCTCCTGCTCAACTATCCTTTTCCCTTTTTTAATATTGGTTTTTTTACCATCTATAACTTTAGCTATAAATATTGTATGATCTCCAGGTTCTATATATGAAATTACTTCACACTCTAAATATGCGATGGAATTATTTAATATAGGATTTCCTCTTTTGCTCTTTGAATATTTTATATCTTTGAATTTATTTTCCTCTTCCCCACTTTTATATCCAAACTTTCCTATTATATTAATATCATTTTCATCCATTATATTAATGCCGAAGCTATTGCTTTCATGAATGAGCTTATGGGTCAATCTCTCCTTTGATATGCATGCTATAATCAAAGGAGGATCAAATGAAACCTGAGAAATCCAATTTGCGATCATTCCATTTATCTTACCAGCCCCGGATGTTGTTACTACATATAATCCATATGTAAGATTTCCAAGAGCTTCTTCTATCACATTATTCTTATTTTTCATATATCCTCCTAAATTTACTTTTATATTATTATTCTAATCTATATTTATAAGAGTTTCAATAATAAACCATTGATTAAAAAGGTTTAACTTGAACTTCTATACTAAAATATTATAAAAACTTACCATAATTATAAATATGACATAATAAAGAATCAAAAATAAGTAATAGAAGATTATGAAGAAACGTTTATAAGATATCATAAGATATCAATAGAAAAGAGCAAAGATTACGGGAAAAGTTAAACCTTTTAAACAGCTCAACTGCCTTATATATAATTAATTGTAGTTTTAAAGAAAAAATTTTCTTTATCAACCTGATTTTTTTATTAAAAGAAAGGGAAGGAAAATCCTCCCCTTATAAACTTATATAGCTACTATTCTTTATATCCGTAGTCTTTTTTCCATCTATTTAAAACCTTCTCCTGAATTTCTTTTGGATATATTCCCTCAAATGAACTCTCTATCGGCTTTAATTCCCAATCTGTAGGCCAGGTGCAATCTACAACAACACCAGCTCCCAATCCATGAATTCTTTCATACTGGGAGAGGAATGGATCAAGAACCATACCCTGAATATGTTCATACTTTCTTATACCATTCTTTGGATGACATCTATATCCAATAGAATGAAGTATTTTTTCAGGGTCATATATATTTACATCTGATGGAACAACATAGATCCAATGAGTATAAGACCCTATTCTTGATCCCCATATTCTTGAAGCTAATGTATGGGAGAAATTAGCATATGGGACTTCAGTAGCTATATAAATAGCAACTGTTCCAGCATAAGGTGGTGAATAAACAGCCTTAACAGGAAATTTCTCTGCTCTAAATATTCTCATTGTTTCACTACTTATAGAAAGAGCTCCAATTGTTGCATAATCATCAATAGGCATTCCCATACATGACATACCAAATATTGGATTATTCCTGTATGTTATTGCGTTTATCTTATATACAACTCTATGAACGGTTGTTCTCTCTGTCACTCTAAATCCTGTGTACTCTCCAAATGGCCCCTCTTCTATGATAAGTCCTGGAAGCATTTCTCCTTCAAGAACAACCTCTGAATCTGCAGGGACAAGCAAATCATTTGTTTCGCACTTTACAAGCTTTATAGGTTCTTGAGCAAGTCCTCCAGCTATATCAACCTCATTCACCCCGGGTTCAAGATATGAAGATGCTACTATAAGGGTAAATGGATCCGAGTTAATAGCAATAGATACAGGCATAGGCTTATTTTCTTTTAAATATTTCCTATATATAAGAGGTCCATGAGCAAATGGTAAAAATAAGCCTGCCATCAGATTTTTTGTCAATATATGGGCTCTATACATTCCCCAATTGACCCATCCTGTCTCTGGGTCCTTGTTTATAGTGGCATGCCATGTTGCTGCATATCTTCCTCCATCACCATCATGAATTAGGGGAGCTGGTAGAGAAAATAGATCAACCTTATCACCAACAAATACATTCTCCTTGCATTTTGCATCCTCTTTTCTTATCTCTATCGGTTTAATTGGATTCTCTCTCCTCTTTATATATTCTTCAATAGTATCTCCAGGAGAGGAATCAGGGTCTATTCCCAATGCTATATTTATTCTTCTATATGGGATACTTCTCCCGTTTACAACACTTCCTCCCATAATTCCACCAACAAGTTTCCATCCTGGATAATCTTTGATATTCTCAGCAAGTGGAGCAGGAGCTCCAAGTTCATGAGACCTCCTTATAATTGCTCCCATCTCAAGATTCCAATCAACTTCTTTATTTATCCTTATTATCTCTCCTTCTCTTTCTAATCTATTAATATATTCTCTTATATCCATGTATGCCATTTTTCTTCCTCCTTTTTAACCTTTTGGTGCGCACCAATGAAACTCCGGATTGAAGAGTTCCTTCTCTTCAAATTCTTCAATTATCTGTAGCCCCCATGGTTTTTCAGATTTCATTCCTAGAGGGTCTCTTAGCCATAAGTTATGGCTATCAGGGGGAGCCTTCTCCAGATCTTTAAATATTTTTCCCTTTATAGGAATATATCTATAGTTACTACAATCCCTTACCATAAATTTTACTTCTATTCCTTCTGGAAAGGTGTCAGGAAATCTTATAAAACTATCATAATCTTTCTTCATGAAACAAACCTCCTTTCTCTAAAAATATTTTAAGTTAATCTATAATATAGTTTGTATTTTGTCAATATCAATTTCTAAGGCCATGGTAACAATTACTTACCTTTTGCTGGTATAAAGAAGATAACAGTCAAATTTGGATTAATAAATTATCTCTCTAAAAGAATTTTTGTTTGGTCTTTTCTTAAAATAAATTTGCCAAAGTTCTAGTTTCCAACCC
>CAZCTP010000106.1:0-7310 GCA_964501575.1 uncultured Thermodesulfobacteriota bacterium | reverse complement strand
TCCTCATCAGCATATCCTCTTGCCTTTGAACCATAAAGAATAATCTCAGCATCAGGAAATCTTTCACAGACTCTTTTCTTTAATTCCTGTAAAGCCTTTATTTCATTTTCCCTGAGGTTCAGTTCTCTAATTAATTTCATTTTTCCACCTCAATTACCGGGACAAAACATTCTATAAGGCTTATGCCACCGTGAAGATAAATGTTGTATTTTCCCGGCATGGGCCAGATGTATCGGGATTTGATAAGATAAAAGCCCGAAAAATCTACCACAAAACCCATCTCTACAAGATCTGAAAGATCGCACCTTTCCATTGTAATATATCGTGAACTTCCAAAGGCTTCTCTTAATTTTTTCTTTGTGGAATCAGGGACTGAAAAGGAGAATCCCGGTTCTGAACGGATATAACCATGATCAGAGAGGATGATAATCTTCTCTGAATTAATCCTTTCTAAAACTTCTAAAATAATTTTTTCTGTGGTTTTATACATATTCTCCAGATCCGATATTACAGTATGACCTACCTGAATCTTATCTAACATAACATCGGGAAAATAAGACCAGATAAAACGCACATCTGGAGAGATTCTAATCTCCTTAGGATTATTGATCTCTACAAATTTATCCCTATCAGATAAATGGGCTTTAATTTTTTCTCTGAAACTTTGAGTATCTGATGGAATGGCAGAGAGAAAGTAGTTCATCTTAGACGCAATCCCCTGTCTTTGTAGGGTCTTAAATATCAAAACGCCTTCGCGAATACTCATTCCATCCATTACTATATAACAAACATCAGGAGTTCCCTTCTGAAATGGTGAAGGTTCATTCAAACAGTCTCTGGGAAGGACTTCTGTAAAAAATTCATCATAAGTTTTTAAAAGGAAATCTTCAAATAAAAAGGCATCTTCTTCACCCCGATAATAATACTTTTTCAGATTGTCACCTGCATGATTAAGCCAGATATTAAGCAGACTCTCCCAAACCGAAGGAATGGGATTATCACACTTTATGAGTGATGTTATAAAATCGGTATCAAGTTTCATTTTCTCTCCATAATTCTACTTCTCCCTCAATTTCAGCTTCCTCTTGAGGGAGTTGTTTTATGAATTTCATAATCTCTTGTTTTGAAAGTTCCTTGGCAAATTGATACTTGATGTTTATTTCGGTGAATAAATCCTTCTCCTGTGTCCTTGCCTCAATCTGACTTAATATGACTCGGGGTGAGTTCCCTCTTAGCTGAAGTAGTTTCTTTTCTCTCCTTTCAACTTCTGGTTTCCTCTCTTTTGCAGATTCCTCCTCTCCCATTTGTTCTTCGCCTTCTCGAATTTCTCCTGCTTCTGTTTCGATTATTACATCTTGCGGGGCATATTTGGGGTCAAAAATAACAAAGCTGGTTTCTAAAGATCTTGGTATCTCATCAATATACCACTTTCCTCTATCACCCTGGATTACAACTCTCTTATCTTTATGAAGGTTTCTTATAGCACTGAAAATGACTTCGTCATCCAAAACCTGTGGGAATCGTCTGAACTTTTTAAAATCGTTTATCAGGAATTCAAGCCTTACTCCTTCAGCTTTATCTTTTACCTCTTGAATCACAAAATCACCAATGAGGGAAGAATCACTTCCAGCCTTTTCTCTGATAGCACTAATGTCAGGAAGGACATTAATTAATCGTGGAACAAGTTCTTCCTCCCTTGCCACCCATTTTACCATACGTCCATAAGATGCCTTTATCTTTTCTGCTATCTGCTCTCTTTCTTCAGAAATTAGCTTTTGTATTTTTCTATCTTTATCCTCAACTTGTCCAAACAATATCTCCCCAGCAAGGAGTCTCCTTGTCTTTTCTTTAATCTCATAAGATGAGAGAACACTGAAACTTTCTGGCAAAATAATAATATAAGTATTTTGCCAATTCTTACCTTGATAGAAATCAGCTAATTTGTTTTTTAACTTATCGTTTTCACCCCAGGACTCCAGAGAGACCACCATTTTGATTTTACTGTCATCAGGAATATTCTCAAATCCATAGATAAACACTCTGTTTTCAAATACATCCTTTTTGGTAATTTCAGCAATTTTATTTTTGATGTCTTCTTCAGTAATATTTTTCTTCTCTTTTTCCAGAAGAGCAAAGATATTTAAATCGTGCCTAAATTGATAAAAATCTCCTTCTTTATGTAGATAGTGTAGTTTTCCATATATGTTTTCCAAGTCCATAATAAGTGCATTTAGAGTTTCTCCTTGAGACGGACTAAAAACAGAAAGAAGAACATCAGATTCAGTTGCTCCTATCGTTTTATCATTTAAAGTAAAGATCAAAATGGATTTTAATATCTCTCTTCCATAAGGGATATCCTTTACCCTCTCAAGATCGTAGTTATATTTCTCTACTAATCGGAGGTCTATACCTCTAAAAGCATTCTCGTCTAAATTGCAGATCAAGAGAAGATCCTTTCTGTCAAAATTGTCTTTTACCATATCCGATAGAACATTCATCATTCCCCTTATATCCTGTCTTTCAGTGGCTGCTTCATAAATCTGGGTTAAAGATTCTAAAACTAAAGGATGAAAAGGATATGTCTCAATCATTCTCTGTTTATAACTGTATGGATTTTCAATTTTTATAGGCGCAGAATATTTGTCCACATAACCCTGGATAACTCTTTCAACCTTATCCAAGTCTTTTTGATCAGAGTTTTCGAAAAGACGATGCAAAACGATCTTTTCTCTCTCCTCAGTAGCGCTCACATCAATTCTTACCGGTTTTGTTCGATTGAAGATTTTTTTCAAACCCTCTTTTTCCTCAAGAAACGTCACAAATACCAGCAATCTTCTATTTGGATCGTTGGCAACCTCGAAAAGATGCTCTAAAAAGGTTTCATTTCTTTCAATCAGGTCTGCCTGTTTTTCAGGGTCAAATGATCCATACCAATTTTCTATTTCATCAATAAAAATGGCACAGGTTTCATCACCAACAATTTCTTCTATCTGGTCAACCGTAGGAAATCGCTTAATTTTGCTTAGCATATCGCGCCTTCCTAATTTGGAAAATATAGGTTCCCAGAGAAAATCTACATCATATCTACGGGTAGAAATTATGCACACTTTTGTGAAAGAAGGTAAAGCAATATCAACTTTCCAATTTTTTAGCCAGTTTTTGGCAATTTGAGGTTCCTTTAATATATGATATAAAGTTATAAGCCCGTGGGTTTTTCCTGCACCATAGGGCCCAACAATTAAGACTGCTCCCTGGTTGGAGATACCCGTAAGTTTTTCGTTCACTCGCTCTAATGCCCTTTTTAATGCTGATGATATATATGTTACTCTGAAAAGCTTTTCAGGATTATTTTCAATTCGATCCTCAATGCTGTCTACCTTATGGGACTGTATTACTCCCTGGAATTTCCCTTCAACAATTTCATTTCTGGGGTTCATTATATCTTTAATCAGAATCATTTTTTACCTCCGTAATTTGTTTGCCGGCATTCATCATCCAATTATCAATAGCCTCTTTTTTAAATCTCCACATCCCCTGATTTTGACACCTGGTAATTTCCTCTGTTTAGCGAGTTTATAGATGGTTTTCTCATTGATTTTTAGATAGTAAGAAAGGTTTTTAATGTTCATTATTTCGTCTTTCATATTGGTCACACTTTTTTAGATTCAGATGAAGATGTTTTCATAATTAAATTATGAAAAGAAAATCAGAGAATTTCAAGGAAAATATTAACAAATTTTCCTTCTTTATAGACCAAATTTAGTTTAGAGTTATCTGGAATCAATGTCAATAGGGGAGCAGGCACACAAAGGGCATTGCGGAAACTCTGAAAAAAGCTAAAGTCCAAACACCAGAGAGTTTTTATAAATTAAGATAGATTCACATACTATTTATAACTGGTCAATTTAAAAAGACAAACAATTTTTAATGTGGTAATGGAAATACCCAAACACCTGTCTGCCAACAGGCAGGTATGAGAAGGATGGTTATTAGGGGGTTTAGAAGATAGGTCAAGGGCACCTAAAAATATTCTTCACAAAATTAAGCTGATGATAAGGATGTTAAGAGAGCTATAGAGATTAAGAAGAGGTTTATGACATTCAGTGCTAAGAGATCAAAAGAGATGTTTAAGCTTAGATATTCTCCTAATACATTACATCGCATATTTAAGGAGGAGGGGTTAGTTAAACCAAGGAAAAGGAAATATAAAGTTAAGAGAGATTTAAGGGAGGCAAAGAGGAGATGGAAGGTATTTGAACAGATAGATAAGGATTTACAGATATACCTAATTATTGGATATATATGAGGAGGAATGGATTACCCAGGTGGCAATATACAGCGAGGGATGTAAGGACGGATATTGTTTATTTAGGATATTCGGTGGAAAGGAGTTTAATAAACTCCAAGATATTTATACAATATATTGCGGAAGATCTCAAAGATAGAGGAGTAGATTTAACTCAAGTAAGATGGCAGACAGATAATGGGAATGAATTTATAGGTTCATATAATGCGAAGAGGAGAAGTGCTGTTACTATGGTGATAGAGGATGATTATAATTCTATACATAATCGTATACCTCCTTCAGCGAATACTTATAACAGTGATGTAGAGACTTTTCATAGACTTATAGAGGATGAAATCCGGAGGATTCTTTAATTTTTTGATATTGAAGGATTTGGATCAATGGATGATTTTATGTCTAAGATAAGAACATATAATATATTCTTCAATAATTTTAGAAAAAACAGTTATAAGGATAATAAATCACCTTTAGAGATATTAAAGGAGACTGCACCTGAGATAGATACTAAAGTTACTTTATTACCACCTATTAATTTAGATGAGGTATTATGTTCTTATATTAATAAAAGGGGATACCATGTACATGATTTTCCCTAAAAATGTTTTAAAAATATTTCTAAGTTTACTATCCATTTGATTATAGAATCCACCTAAAAGATGATTCCTCTTAGAGTAAAATTTCCCTTCAGAATGATGGAAGAGAAAAGGATAGAATCAGATGATCAAATTCTTTCATTTTGTGCTCTATATTAAAGGTTTCTGTTTATTCTTTGGTCCTTTCATATTCATAGATAGAATTTAAAAGTTTTTTAAGTATATCCCTGTTTTGAACATAGAATTTCATAACCTGCCACCTTAGGTTCAGATATCGATGGGCAAGTCTGTTTCTCTGGATGGCAAATTTTGCAAGAATTTCTGTTTCACCATCGTCGTAATCAAAGAATTTTCCAATTTTTCGCATCACATCAGGATAGCTCTCTGCGGAAATATCCTCATTAGTCAATATCACACCACTAACCTCTATAAAGGCAGTTAATATGTTCTCAATAGTTCTATCAATAAGTTTCTGTAATTTTGTATCTTCTGCATACTCCTGCCATGTCTTTGATACATAGTCTGATTCAAACTCATCCATCTCTTTTGTTATATAGGAGAGTGATTCCATGATCCGTCCTTTTGCATATCTGAACTCAGGCATGTTTGAGCCTCTCAATACGCCTTTTTACAAGTTCAGATTGCCACTTGGCTCCAAATATGGAGAAATCTTCCATCTGTGAGATAGCCTTTAGTCTTATATCGACATATCTGGTAAAGTCTTTAAAGAATAGTGGTACACCCTGAATGATAGCATTGTAATGAAGCATCGGTTTAGAGAGTTCTTTATCTATACAAAGAGCATTGACTTCTCTTTTAAGTATATCTGTAAGTTCAAGAGATATATTGGTTGCAATCTCAAAGCCCTCCTCCTCATTTATCTCTTTTTCAAATATTACAGCAATATCAATATCTGACTCTTTCCTTATAGATCCTGATGCCCATGAACCATATAAAAACACCATATCTATATTAAATGTATCTGCTTTATGTAGAAAATATGACTTTAATATTGATATTAGACTATCTTTATCCATAATTCTGTAGCTTATTATAGCTTCATGTTTTTGTCAATTATCCTTCTAAAGGGTTTTGGCTCGTGGTTTATAAATTCATTAAATTCTGTAAGGAACTCAACTAACCGGTTTAGGTCTATTTCTCCTTCAATTACAACCGGATTATGTCTGTTTTTTAATAAATATTCCATATCTTCTCTTAATGAGGAAGATTTTGCTATTTTCAATAATTCTTCTTTTTCTTCTTTATTAAGATATGCCATACTTCTTCTCTAATTCTTCTAAAAGTTTTTCAAAATCGAATAATCTAAAATATTCTCTGATTAAAATCCAATCCATTTTATCTTTGAATCTTTCCATAAGAGCCTCGATATCGGTAAGTTCTATATTTCTTCTATTTTCATCATTTGCCATTGCTTGAATTTTAAGTCCTATAAGATCTTCTGGTTTTAATACTTTAATATTCAGGTTATTAAATATTTTCCGTTCTTCTGCCCTTTTAAGCATATGCAAAGATGCTTTTCTAAAAGCATGTAGAAAATCTATTTCACCAAAGAGCTTAAGGGGAGACACATATTGTGAAACATTTGATGTATGGTAGAGTAGTTCATATCCCATATCTGTCATAATTTTATGAACTCTTTCCATATCATCTTTATTTACAAGAAAGTCTATATCTACTGTTGCTCTTGTAATCCCCCATGTTCCTAAGGCAAAACCTCCTATAAGAGCATAACGGATATCCTGGTCTTTAAAAGCAGTAAGAAGTTTTTCAAGAACAAATTTGAAATTCATTTTTTAAATTATAACATTTTTAAAAGACTTCCGCACTATCATGTCGCAATCCCTTTTTAATCAGGACGTAATAGAGCGGAAGTCAGGAAGCTCGGAAGTTATAAAGACTTATAAAAGCTCCACAGGAGTTTGCCCACTTCTTCAATTAAGGATTCTATCCTATCATCCTCTGATTTATAGTAACCGAGTCTTTTTGAGAAGTTAAGAAGATATTCTGTTTCTGCAAGAGACCTCAATGCTATATTAACAATGAATTCAACTGCGGCGTATTATACTGTCAGCTGGAGAAATTCGTTAGAATCTATACTTTTATATATTCTTTTTCTAATTTCTCTTTAGCACCAGAGGGAACTTCTATTGATACAAAATACTCTACTGGATATAAATAATCTTCTCCACTCTCGTCAATAATTCTTATATATCCACTCTTTTCTCCCTCTTCAATTACGGGATATATCTTCCATTTCTCCAATGAAGCTGGATAGTCTTTATTTTCTATACATAAAACAAATTTGTTCATTGTTCTTATAATTCCTTCAATATCCTTTATAGATTGTCAAGGATTTTGACCCCTTTTCTGCAAATAAAATTGACCCCATT
>CAZCTP010000105.1:0-7628 GCA_964501575.1 uncultured Thermodesulfobacteriota bacterium | reverse complement strand
GGGGTTCAGATAGAGGTAGATGGGACTCCGGAGGGTATGCCTATAATACCCAATGTAAAGATATCCAAAATAAAAGGAGGTTTAAAATGAAAAAGTTATGTTTAATATTATTTGTATTGTTACTCTTTGACATTAATTTTTTGCCTGCTAAAGAAATAAAACCAGGTGTTACAATAACACCCGAGAATTACAAGGAGTACCTGTCAGAATTAAATAAGCTTGTACCGAAACCATTTCTTGATTTTTATTTCATCCCGGCTTTTGAGAAGGGTTTGTTCAAGATGTCTATAGTTGAAACCAGAAAATATCCTCCATATTTCGGTAATGCAGAATGGTCTAAGAGAAATGATGGGATATGTAAGCTTGACTCTAATGGACAGCTATTGAACTGGAAGGCTGGAACTCCCTTCCCCCATCCAAAGACAGGCAGGGAGCTTGCATGGGACCTGAATATGAGTCAATGGATGGAACAGGGATCATATAGACCTCTGAGATGGATGCTCTTTGAAAATCTATTTAAAAAGGAGAGATACTTGGATACAGATCCGATTGAGACATGGATATGGAAGGGGAGAACATATACCAAGCCAGTTCCTGAGATTAAACCAAATCCCAAGCATATATGGTGGAAGGTTCTGACACCATTCACTTATCCCTTTGATGCCAAAGGATTCACAGTGGTAAGAGTGAGATATATGGATCCCAATGCTCCGCTTAAGGATGATGACTCATGGGCATATTTGCCAACCTTAAGGAGGATAAGGAGGTTTACCGGAGCAGATAATCAGGATCCATTATTTGGTAGTGATATAAATATGGATGACTATTCAATAATGGCTCAGAGAATTGATGACAGGATAATGGAGTTTAAAATATTGGGAGAGAAGGAGGTTTTAGTCCCTGCAAGGTTTGATCGAAAGGTTGAGAATATAGTGGACAGGGGAACAGGTATTGTTAATCTTCCTGGATGGGAAAAAAAGTTGTGTTATGTATTAGAAATAAAAATTAAAGACCCATCCTACATGTATAGTAAGAGATTATTCTATGTAAGTAAGGATGAGCTCATTAATCTATGTTCAACCCCCTATATGATCAGATATGATCAGAGAGGAAAGGTATGGAGGATACAGATACCTGTATTTTTTAATCAACGCGGAAATGAAAAAGGGAATTATGAAAACTGGGTTGCTGGTGTAACAATAGATTGTCAGACAAAGCATGCAACAGTATTTGAGATGATTAATTCAGCAAACCCTGATACAAGTATTAAAGCTCAGGACTTTGAACTAAGAAGTTTAATAAGACGTGCAAGATAAGGAGGAATAAGATGGAAAAGGATATAACAAGTTTCAGATCAACCTTAAAATATCTTGATGAAAGAGGAGAGCTGTTAAGAATAAAAAAGGAGATAAGCCCTGATTGTGAGGTGGCTGGAGTTATAAAAGCTTTAGATAGTAGCCTTCCTATATTATTTGAGAATGTTAAGGGGTATAATATTCCGATTGCTGCAAGTATTGAGAATAATCTTGATAGATTTGCCTCTCTTTTTAATACAACCCCTCATGAATTCTATCTTAAGGCATTGGAAGCAACAAAGAATCCGATACCATATAAGATAGTAGATGATGGCCCCTGTAAGGAGAATGTTATTAGGAATATAAACGATATAAGGGATATTCTGCCAATCATTAAGCACTCTCCTGAAGATGCTGGATTTGTTGTTGGTGGGTCTCAGCAGCTTGTTATGCTACCCGATGGTGGAACGCATCTATCAAATAACAGAACCCATTTTTATGGAGGGAATTGGGGAAGTCAGTCCAATATGGGACAGGGAGTTCATCTTGAGGCTGTGTTTCTGAAGGTTGCAGAAAAGAGAGGGAAATTTCCATTAACAATGAATATAGGTTGTTCTCCTGCAATTATATCCTGTGCATCTGCTGGAAATATGCCACAATTATGGCCTCTTGGAACAGATGAGGTTGGTATTGCGGGGGCTCTTCAGGGGGCTCCGGTAGAGCTTGTTAAGGCTCATACAGTTGATGCCTATGCAATTGCCAATGCAGAGATTGTTATTGAGGGATATGTAGATACTTCAGAAACAGTTTATGAGAATCCAATAGCAAAGTCTCAGGAGGATGTTGGAATGCTCTATTTCTTTCCCGAATTTACTGGATATTTGGGAATGGCTTATAAAACTTATAAATTTCAGGCTACCTGTATTACCTATAGAAATAATCCTTATTATTATGTTCAGATGGGAGATAGCTTCGCCTATGATGTAAGTCAGTATCCCTTCACAGTAGCTGCTGTATACGATGCCTGTAATAAGGTACGTCCAGGACTTATTGATGCTGTCCATATAATTCAGCCATTTAGAGGAAAGAATGGAATAATTTTGAGAATAAAAAAGAGAAGAAGAAGAGATGAGGGATTTCAGGCAAATATGATTCAGGCAGCATTTGTAGCAAGTCCCTATACAAGGCTTGTTATAGTAGTTGATGAGGATGTTGATATATACAATATAGGGGATGTTATGTGGGCTATAAATAGCAGACTTGATGCATCAGGTATATATATATTCAGTGGAAGGGGAAATGCCACAGCCCCAATAGGCAGAAGTGCTGCATTAGAACAGACAGGCAGAATAGCAAATATAGGTCTTGATTGTACAGTTCCATTCTCAGCTAAGTATAGATTTAGAAGAGCAAATCACCTAAGGGTTGACTTAAAGAGATGGCTTGGAGAAGAAGATATTAAAAGAGCCAGGTCTATGCAGAGTGAGTATGCAAGATGTATAGCTGAACATGGATGGTAGATGTATAGGGTACTTTTTATAGTTATAGGTATAACAAGTACTTACCTTGCTATAACAGCATTTGCACATCTTGGATGGTTTCTTTTATATATGGACGGAGATGGAGAATTTAAAACGATCAATGTTATTATTGATCTTGGATTGTTAATCTTTTTTGGAATTCAACACAGTTTAATGGCATCCAATCCCTTTAAAGATAGAGTCATTAAGCTAATTCCCAGACATTTAGAAAGAGCTATTTATATAATAATATCCAGCCTATCCCTACTTATAGTGATATTTTTATGGAAGCCACTTCCAAAGGTTATTTTTTTATTTAATTATCCCTTTTATCAGATAGTAATCGGGTTGTATATTGGAGGATGGCTTTTATCTCTTTATAGTCTACTGGCAATAGACCCATTTGAGCTATTTGGATTAAAACAGATATACTATTTCTTACTTGGTAAGGATATGCCTCCGATTCCATTCACAGAGAAGGGTATATATAAATATGTTAGACATCCTATCTATTTAAGCACATTGATTATATTCTGGATAACTCCGAGGATGACCTTTGGACATCTACTTTTATCTATTACTTGGAGCATCTATGTAATTATTGGAGCAACATTGGAGGAGAGAAGACTTATTAAAGAATTCGGTGCTCAATATGAAGATTACAAAAGGAGGGTTCCCATGCTATTTCCTCCTGTATTGAGGTTTTCAAAAAATTGGCAAAAAATAACAATATTTTAATAATAAAAGGAGGGCTAAAATGGGAAGGATAGCCTATAAATTTTATGAAACAGGGAATAGAGAAGAGTTTGAACGGATAAGAGATAAATATAGAGATGTCCCCAAATATTTGCTTCTAAAGGCTGATATGGTGAGAAGAGGGGTAAAATTTACAGAAAGGGTTATGGAGATAGTGAGGAAACCAGAATCAAATATTCTTCTTACTCCCTGTATTCTATTTCAATCACATAAGGAAGATCAGATTGAGTTATTTCCTCTATCTATTAGATTAAGAGATGGGACAATCGTTCTTGTCTGTGTTGCTCCCCCTGAAAATGACCCATATATTATTGATTTTATAGATGGAAGATATTATGCCTTATATAGCGATGGGACAGTGGTGGATGAGGTATTTTTCTATAAAAAGCCAGGATATTATGATAAAAGGACAAGTGGTGGTGAACTCATGCAATATGTTGGATTCAGGGCTGGTGATTCTATATTAATATGTCCGTATCGTCATTGTCATTACTGGAATGATGGAAATCAGTGTGTATTCTGTGACTTAGATTATAACACAAGGCTTCAAATGAAGGTAGGAAGAGGATTTAAAACAAGGTGTAGCCCTGAGGATGTATATGAGACAATTAGAGAAGCATTAAAGGAGAAGGGGATGTTTCGCCATTTCTTTATGACAGGGGGGTCTGATCCAAGGGAGGATTTTATTAGAGAATTTGAATATCAGCTGGATCTGGTAAAAGCTGTTAAAAGGGCCGGGATGGAAGCAGGGATGAATGTTCCTCTGTTTCTAATTGCGAGCCCCTTTTCTGAAGAACAGATGTGGCAACTTAAAGAAGCAGGTCTTGAGGCATTCGGTATATATTTTGAGATATGGGATAAGGAGAAATTTAGATATACATGTCCAGGAAAGTCCAAATATCAGGGATGGGATCTATTTCTGGATCGAATATTAAAGGCTGTTAAGATATTTGGAACAGGATGTGTATCAGCAGGGTTTGTTCCAGGGGTTGAAATGGCTCCAGAGCCCTATGGTTTTGGAGACGATCTTGATGCAGCGGTCAATTCCACTCTGAGTGGTTATGAATTTCTATTAAAGAATGGAATTTCCATAACCGGTTCAAATCTTACAATAGAACCTGGAACCTATCTCTATGAGATAGGAATAGCTCCACCACCACTTGAATTCTATGCAAAGCTTGAGCAGGGTAGAATGAAACTTCTCAAGAAATATAGGATTTCATCAAAGCATATGTGCTGGAGGCATCAGGCATATGGCCTGTATGCAGATTGCCAGAGATATCTATAAAGGGGGGTTAATATGAGAGTACTGTTGTTAATAATGTTATCAATCTTTATAATTTCTCCTTTCTCTTTAGCAAAGGAGGTAAAACCCGGGGTTGTTTTGACAGAGGATAATTATAAAGAATATCTTGATGGTCTGAGAAAAATCACGCCAGAGTCGATGCTCAAGAGATATATAATTCCAAATTTCAAGAAGGGTTTAAGGATTGAGGTTATAAAAAGGGTAAAGACCCTCCCCTTCAAGGGCAGAAAGGAATGGGCAAAGAAGAATAATGGAGTGTGTAAAGTGACCCCTGATGGTAAGCTTATAAACTGGGTTGCAGGTCCTCCCTTCCTTAATCCTAAAAGCGGTATCGAGCTTGCATGGAATATCCAGAAGACAGAGTGGATGGAACAGGGGTCTTATAATCCTTTAAGATACTTTCTATTTGACAAGGGGGGTAAAATAGAAAGGAAGATGGATATGCTTATAGACGTTATGCAGTTTATGGGAAGGACAGCTGTTCCCCCTATCCCAGAAATAAAGCCAAATCCGGATAAGGTATGGTGGAAGTTAAACCTGCTCGTCACCTATCCCTTTGATGCAAAAGGATTCGCTGTTGTGAGGACAAGATATATTGATCCTGAGAAGGATGATGATATATGGGGCTATTTACCCACATTGAGAAGGATAAGGAGATTTACAGGGGCTGATGTTCAAGACCCCCTCTTTGGATCAGACTATACCCAGGATGATTTTGCAGGATGGGGTCAGAGACTTAATCCGAAGATAATGGAATTTAAATTTTTAGGGGAAAGAGAAATACTTCTTCCAGCTCAGTTTGATCATGAAGAAGCGACCTTAAAGGAATTTAATCCTGCAAATGGTCCATTTATTAATACGAAATGGCATCTGAGAAAGTGTTATCTCCTGGATATAGAGATTAAAGATCCTACATATATGTATAGTAAGAGAAGGTTTTATCTGGATAAAGAGATAGGTAATTTTAATGTTTTATATGAAGAATGTTTTGATCAGAGAGGAAGATTGTGGAGGACACAGATGGCTCATAACTATTCTCTTCCTGATAGAGAGGTGTGGAATGGTGTTATATGGCCAATATGGGACTATCAAAGCGGTCATGCAACTATTATCAAGATGGTAAAGCCTAAGATGATTGATACCTCTTTAAGGCCAGAGAGTTTTATTTTAAGGAATTTGATAAGAAGAGCACGATAGTTTTTATAAATTTACTTAAGGAGGTGCTATATGGCATTTAAGGATGCAAGAGAATGGATAGATGTACTGGAAAGAGAAGGGCTTCTATCAAGGGTAAAGGCTGAAGTTGATTGGAATCTTGAGATAGGAGGGATAACTCAAAGAGTTTTCGAGATAAAGGGCCCGGCATTACTATTTGAGAATATAAAGGATCATAAGGATACAATCTGTAAGAAATTTTTTACAGCCTCCCTTTCTACTGATGAAAAAGTTTGCCTTATGCTTGGAATCCCGAAGAATACAAATAGAGATGGGATAATAAAAATAATAAGAGAGAGATTTAAAAAGCCTGTAAAGCCCATTGTAGTGGATTCAGGTCCTGTAAAAGATAATATTATAAAGGGGGAGGATGTAGATTTGTTCCAATTTCCATCCCCAAAATGGCATGAGAGAGATGGAGGTAGATTTATTGATACATTCAATGGCTCTGTGACAAGGGATCCTGATACAGATTGGGTTAATGTTGGTGTTTATAGAAAGCAGGTTCATGATAGATATAATACAGGAATTACAGTTATAACAGGTCAGCATAACTGGCTTCATTTCAGGGGATACCGAAAAAGGGGGATGTCTATGCCATTGGTAGTTGCGTGCACCTGGGACCCCGTTATGAATTTCATAGCAACTTCTCCACTCCCTGCTGGTGTAAATGAATATGATATAATGGGAGGAGTAAGGGGAGAACCAGTAGAGCTTGTAAAATGTGAAACTTTAGATTTATATGTTCCTGCAACAGCAGAGATAGTATTTGAAGGAGAGGTTACAACGAATTTTGATGAATTTAGAACAGAAGGGCCATTTGGCGAATACTCTGGTTATTATACTTCAGAGCCGAATAAAAAGCCAGTTTTTAAAGTGAATTGTATAACATTTAGAAATGACCCTATATTACAGGGATCCTTGACCGGCGTACCCATAAATGAGGGAGACTGTATAATGTCTCTGAGCCAGAGTGCTGTCATATGGGATCATCTTGAGAATAATATGACAGGTATATTAGGAGTGAATGCTGATCCAAGTGCAAGCGGGACAAATGTTGTGGTAAAGATAAATAATAGTTATCTTGGACAGCCTCATCAAGTTGCAGCCCTTATATGGGGTATGAGATCAGGGATTACAGGGAAGAATATAATAGTTATGGATAGTGATATAGATATATTTGACTGGGATAAAATAATGTGGGCATTGGCATACCGAGTAAATCCTCCTAAGGATGTTATTCAATATCCAGGTCCAATAAGCCCTGTAGACCCTGTTGTTCATCCTGAGGAAAGGACAAGGGTTGCTATATATAAGGGGACAAGATTGCTTATAGATGGAACAAGACCTATAGAAAATAGGAGAACCCCGTTATGGTTTGGAGAAAAGTTTGCTCCTGTATGTTACCCTGATGCAAAAACAATGGATTTAGTTTATAGAAGATGGAATGAATATGGTATTTCAAAGGCTTAAGGAAAGATTATGGAGATACTGGACCCTATAAGGTATGAGATATTTTACAACAAGCTGGATCAG
>CAZCTP010000104.1:0-8193 GCA_964501575.1 uncultured Thermodesulfobacteriota bacterium | reverse complement strand
AACCTGCACATGTTAAACCATTATGACCTCCACCTATTATGACAACATCATATTCCTCAGTAGTCATGTTCTCCTCCTTAAAAGTAATAATTCAATATTAAAATTTATTTTTAATATATATCATCTAATAATAATTGTAAAGTCAATTTTAAAATTTCTCTGGTAGCATTATCAGTAAAAATTTACATAACTCTTTTTGCCTTTTTTGTGGAACAGATAACCCCTACCTATCTATTACTTCCTATTGAATACATATCTCTCAAGACTTAGTTTTAATGAAGCTTATCTCATTTTACATGAAGGTAACTTGGGCTATTATTTTTATCTATGCCAAAGGATTTTAAAAGATTATCAAGAGAGGTTATTAATTTTTTCTTTTATAATAATCTTATATTGAGAATTCGGATATTTTGATATAAATTCCTTATATATTTTTTTAGCTTTATCTTTCTCCTTAAGCTCTTCATAACATCTGCCTACATTTATATAGTAGAATTCATCAATAACACCATTCTTTAATTCACTAAAATATTTTATTGCATTTTTATAATCTCTCTTAGCTTCATATGAATATCCTATACTATTAATTATTATAAAATTAAACTCCTCCCATATCTTCCCCTTTTTATAAATCTTTAAGTAACTATCAATAGCTTTATCATAATCTCCAATATTATAATAACAGTTTCCTATATATAAAAGTGATAGATAATAAGCGCTTGTATTAGAAAAATTATTAGTTACTTCTTCAAATTTATTTAAGGAGGATTTATAATTTCCTTTTTCATACATACTAAGTCCCTTATAAAACAATGAAATGGCTTTTTCTTCTCTTTTCTTCAAATATAAATATATCATGCTTATTAATATCAGGATACATAAAAGAATAGATACGCCTATTATAAAAATTTTAGAATTCTTTGATATATAATTAAATATCCCTCTCGAAAAGGATATGAATTTATCAGGTTCTTTAATGGATTTTTTAGTCCTTTTCAAATATAAACAGATCCCTCCTGTTATTCTTTCTCATTAATAATCTTTTTTAAATCCTTGCCAGCCCTAAACAATATATATTTCTTCGCTGGTAGATTTATTTCGCTTCCATTCCTTGGATTTTTAGCAATTCTTGCTCTCCTTTTCCTGATTCTAAAACTACCGAATCCTCTTATTTCTACCTTATTTCCATTAATCAAAGCTTCTTTCATACTTTCAAATATAATATTTACAGCTATATCTAAGTCCCTTTTTTTAAGGGGCGGAATCATATTTAAACCTATTTTTTTAAAAATTATATCTATTAGCTCACTTTTAACCATAACCCATTTTTATCAAGAATATTTCTAAAAATGCTATCAATAAGAAGGTCTAATAAAGACCTCTTCTTCTTAGAATATATAATCTCTGGCTCTCCCTTTATTTTACTCAATTTAGTAGCAAGATCGATAGCATCTTGCATATTCCCAAGATAATCTACTAAACCAAGTTTCTTAGCCTGTCTTCCAGAAAATATTCTACCATCAGCTATTTTATAAACATAATCCTTTTTAAGATTTCTACCCTCTGCTACAGCCTCCACAAATTGTTCATGTACATCATCTATTACATTTTTAATCAATGCTTTTTCTTCTTTGCTCATCTTCCTAAATGGTGAACCAATGTCTTTATATTTACCGCTTTTAACCACATAACCTTTTAGTCCTATCTTATCTAATAATTCTTCCATACTAAAGAACTCTGCAATAACTCCTATGCTACCGGTTATAGTTCCGGGATTAGCAACAATCTTATCAGAAGCACACGCAATATAATATCCACCCGAAGCCGCCACAGACCCCATTGATACTACTACCTTCTTATTATATTCTCTCTTTAACTTTTTAACCTCTTCATATATCTCCTGTGATACACCAACACCACCACCCGGCGAATCTATTCTTATAACTACAGCTTTGATACTTTCATTTTTCCTAAATCTTATAATATCATCAATTATAGGTTTTGATTCTTTTATAATACCACTAATCTCTATAACACCTATTTTATCTCCCTTTCCATATACATAACCTATAGAAAATGCAAATATGAAGAGTATTATAACAAAGGACAATATTGCAAAAAATGTGGTTATTAGGGAAGATTTTCTCATCTATTTTTTTCTCTTTTTACTCTTTTTACCTATAATTTCTCCAATAGTTACAGAACTCTTCTCTCCTTTTTCTAAAAATTCTTTTAAATATTTCTCCTGCTCTTCTTTTTCTAAAGCCTTAATGCTCAAAGCCATTCTTCTCTCACTTATATTTAAATCTAATATTTTAGCTTCAATAATATCACCCAATTTACAAAGATTAGAAATATTCTTAATTCTTTCATCTGAAATTTCAGAAATATGAATAAGCCCCTCAATTCCCTCTCCTATTTCAATAAATATACCAAAATCAGTAATATTAGTTACCTTTCCTGAAATATTATCTCCCGGTCTATATCTATATTTAATCTCTTCCCATGGATCCTTTTCAAGTTGCTTTATCCCTAATGAGATTTTTTTATTCTTCTTATCAATATTCAAAACAACCGCCTTTACTTTATCTCCTCTTTTATATATATCAGATGGATGTTTAATCCTTTTTGTCCATGAGATATCAGATATATGAATCATACCGTCTATATCCCTATCGATTTCTACAAATATTCCAAAATCGGTTATATTCTTAACTGGGCCCTCTATTATACTTCCTATAGGATGCTTTTCTTCAATAATATCCCAAGGACTGGGCTCAACATGTTTTAATCCGAGCGACATTTTTCTATTTGTAGTATCGATATTTAGAATAGCAACTTCCACCAAATCTCCAATAGACAATACCTCAGATGGGTGTCTAATCTTTGTCCATGATATATCAGAATGATGGATAAGTCCTTCTATCCCCTCTTCTAATTCTATAAATGCTCCATAATCCACAATATTAACCACCTTACCTTTCACTCTGTCCCCAATTTTATATCTCTCTTCTATATTTTTCCACGGGTCCGGGGTAATTTGTTTAAGACCAAGTGAAAGTTTATTACTCTCTCTATCATACTTTAAGATCTTTACATTAAGTTCATCACCATTTTTAAATAGGCTGTTTAGATTTTCAACTCTTCCCCATGAAATGTCTGTAATATGCAATAGTCCATCTATGCCGCCTATATCGATAAATATACCATAATCTGTTATATTCTTAATAACTCCCTTAACTACCATTCCATCTACTATACTCTCCAGTGTTTTTCTCCTTAATTCTTCCCTCTCTTTTTCTAAAATAGCCTTTCTTGATAAAACAATATTTTCTTTATTTCTGTCAAATTTTAAAACCTTAAATACAAATTTCTTACCTATAAACTCATCAAAATTACTTATAGGATGAATATCTATCTGGGACCCAGGAAGAAAAGCCTTTAAACCTACATCCACTATAAAACCACCTTTAACTCTGTTTAATATCTTACCTTCAATACACATATCAGATTTCCATGCATTAATTATTCTATTCCAGGCACTTAGCTTATCAGCCTTCTCCTTAGATAATATTATACTTCCGTCTCCGCTTTCTCTCTTTTCAACCAAAACATCTATTTCATCTCCAACTTTGTATCCTACATTTCCATCTTCATCAAAGAATTCCTGAATAGAGATAACCCCTTCAGATTTATATCCTATATCCACCATAACTGAATTCTTATCCATATGTATAATCTTTCCTTTAATAATATCCCCTTCTTTTATCTTTTTTAAACTATTTTTATATAATTCTTCAATATTGTCTATATTACTATTCATTTAAATATTTAGACCTCTCTTAAAACTTCCTTAAATCTATTCCAGAAATCCGGGAAGGACACCTTTATACATTCTATATTACTAATAATTGTTTCTCCATTGGCAGCAATTCCTGCTATCATGAAAGATAAAGCCATCCTATGATCACCATAACTATTACATCTCGCTCCATTAATATGTCCCTTACCAATAATTCTCATCCCATCTTCATATTCCTCAATATCAACACCGAATTTTTTTAACTCTCTCACAAGTGCCCTTATTCTATCAGTCTCCTTCACCCTTAACTCTTTAGCATCTTTTATAATGGTTTCTCCATCTGCAATAGACGCTGCTATAGAAAGAATAGGTATCTCATCTATTAATCTGGGAATAATCTTTCCTTTTATCGTAGTCCCTTTCAAATAACTTGACTTAGCATATATATCCGCAACAGGTTCACAAAAACCTCCATCCTTCGGATATATCTTTATATTACCACCCATAGAAAGCAAAACATCCAATACTCCTGTTCTTGTCTCATTAATACCTACATTTTTTACCAATATTTCAGAATCTTCTGTTATCAATGCAGCTATAATAAAAAAAATAGCAGATGATATATCTCCTGGTATCACTATTTTCCTTCCATACATTTCTCTTTCTTCATCTATTAATATTCTATTATTATCTACCCTAATATCTGCACCCAAATATCTTAGAAGCCTCTCGGTATGATCCCTCGACTTAATAGGCTCTTCTATCTCTGTTATACCATCGGCATAAAGAGCAGCTAATATTATTGAAGATTTAAGTTGGGCACTGGGTTTAGGAAGTTTATAAGTTATAGAATGCAACTTACCTCCATGTATAACAAGAGGAGGATACTCACCATTACATCTTCCAAATATATCTGCTCCCATCATACTTAAAGGCTCAACAATTCTTTTCATAGGCCTCTTTCTAAGAGAACCATCTCCTGTGAGTATTGAAAGAAATCTCTGACCCGATAAAAGTCCTGCAAGAAGTCTTATTGTTGTACCAGAATTTCCGGAATTTATAATATTCTCAGGCTCTTTCAACCCGTATAACCCCATACCATTAATTCTTACTCTTCTCTCATCATAATCAATCTCTATCCCCATACTTCTCATAGCTCTTAATGTCCTTAGATTATCCTCTCCACCTGAAAATCCTTCTAAAGTAGTAACTCCTTTAGCTATTGAGCCTAATATTAAAGCCCTATGAGAAATTGATTTATCCCCTAAAACCTCAATTTCTCCTCTAAGTCCCCTCCTTTTTGAAAGCTTTATGCTACTCAAACTATTTCCCTTCTTGTTTTTACAGACCTCTCAAATTCTTTAATTAGAGAAGATGCTTCATCATTTTCAATTAATGATTTCAATCTACTTAATGTATCCTGATATCTCTCTATCATATTGAGTATAGCCTCCTTATTAAAAAGGCATATATCCTTCCAGATTACAGGATGGCTTAAAGCAATTCTTGTAGTATCTCTAAAACCTCCAGCTGAAAAGGACAGTAAATCCTTTTCAAAATCTCTAAAGTCATCTATAGTATTCACTAATGAATAGGCAATAATATGGGGAAGATGGCTTACAGCTGCCATAATAGTATCATGTCTATCGGGATCCATAAGAATAACATCAGAACCAACGGACTCCCACATAGCCTTTATAATTTCTAAAGATTTTTTATCCGTCTTTTCTGTTGGAGTTAATATACATTTTCTTCCAATAAATAGTTCCGCAAAAGAGGCTTTAACACCAGAATCTTCTGTTCCAGCAATAGGGTGAGCTCCAACAAATAAGAACTTATCGGGGATAAAACTCTCTATTTTTTTAATAATACTCCCCTTAACACTTCCTACATCACTAACTATGGTATCATCATTTAAATATGGGCAAATTTTTTTTAATATATCCACTATAGTAGCTACTGGTGTTGCAAGTATAACAAGATCTGCATCTTTTATCCCCTTGATAGGATCTGTAGAATAGTTATCAATTATCCCTAAACTGATCCCTGTTTCAAGATTCTCTATTCCTCTCCCAACTCCTGTAATTTCACTTGTAAGTCCTTTACGTCTTAATGCCCTGGCTAATGAACCTCCTATTAATCCTAATCCTATAATGGTTGTCTTCTTAAAAAATATTTTCATATACTCCTACTTATAGCAGTTGCAATTCTTTCTAAGTCTTTCATTAAATCCAAAAATCTTTTAGGTTTTAAAGACTGGGAACCATCGGATAATGCCTCTTCAGGATGAAGATGAACTTCAATCATCAATCCATCAGCACCGATAGCAATAGCTGCTTTAGATAATGGTCCTACTATATCCCACCTTCCAGCAGCATGACTTGGATCAATAAATATAGGAAGGTGACTCTCTTTCTTTATAACAGGCACAGCACTTATATCAAGAGTATTTCTTGTTATATTTTCAAATGTTCTGATTCCTCTTTCACATAGAATAATATTACTATTCCCTTCAGAAGCTATATATTCCGCTGACATAAGAAACTCATTTATTGTGGCGCTTAAACCTCTTTTCAAAAGTACTGGTTTCCTGATAGCACCAACTTCCTTAAGTAACCTAAAATTTTGCATATTCCTTGCACCTATCTGTATTATATCAGAATATTCAGAAACAATGTTTATATCTCTTGGATCCATTACTTCAGTCACTATTTTTAGTCCTGTTATATCTTTTGCTTCCATTAAATATTCAAGTCCCTTTTTACCAAGTCCCTGAAAACTGTAGGGTGAAGTTCGAGGTTTGAACGCTCCACCTCTTAAAAAATTCGCTCCAGCATCTTTAACAGTTCTTGCAATATCAATCAACAATTTTTTATTTTCAACGCTACATGGTCCTGCAACTATATGAATCTGTTTCCCTCCTATTTTTAGCCCCTCTACATCTATTAATGTATCCTCTGATTTGAAATCTCTGCTTACAAGCTTATAAGGCTTTAGAATAGGTAACACTTTCTCAACTCCTGGTAAAGAATCGAGTGGATAATCTCTAATATTTGACTCATCTCCAATAGCACCAATTATTGTTCTCTCCTTTCCTTTAGATATATGCGGTGTCAAATCAAAACTTTCTATCTTTTTTATAATTTTATTGATGTCCTCTTCCGTAGCACTCGGCTTCAATACTATAATCATAAAACTTCTCCTTTTAATTAATATCTTTACATCTTGGATATGAACCAAGATGTTTTATAAACACACTTTTCTTTTCTAACTCTTTAATAGCCCCCCCTACTTTATCATCTTCAATATGTCCTTCCATATCCACGAAAAAAACATATTCCCATGGCTTCTTTTTCATAGGTCTAGATTCAATCTTTGTTAAATTTATGCCATTTTTCGCAAAGGGCTCAAGCATTTTATATAGTATCCCAACTTCATCCTTTACTGAAAAAAGAATAGATGTTTTATCATATCCACTTCTTTCTGGAATTTTCTTACTCAATATTAGAAATCTTGTATAATTATTAATATTATCTTCTATCTTTTTATGGATAACCTGAAGATTGTATAACATAGCTGCAGATTCACTGGCAATAGCTGCTATACCTATGTTGTCAGCAGCTGTCTGAGCCGCCAAGGCAGTAGTCTCAACCTCATGAATAGGTATATCAGGGAGATTATTCCTTAACCAATTACGGCATTGAGCAATAGCATATGGATTAGAGTATATCTTCTTAATATTACCTATCTTACCATCCTTTGATAAAAGAGCATGTGATATCTCAAGCAGTATCTCCCCTGCTATTTTAACTTCGTATTCCATAAACATATCTAAGGTATGACTTACTATACCCTCAGTAGAATTCTCTACAGGAACAACTCCATAATCTATTCTCCCCCTTTCCACTTCATCAAATATATCCTGGATACTCTTATGTGATATTAAATCAGCTCCGGATAGCCCAAATTTTTGTACACATGCAATATGAGTAAATGTAGCCTTTGGACCTAAGAATGCTACCTTTAAGGGCTTCTCCATCGCTAAGGAAGCAGAGAATATTTCTCTAAATACTGATCTCAAAGCATTATTGGGAAATGGACCAGGATTTATCTTAGAAAGTCTCTCGTATATCTCTTGTTCTCTGAGTGGGGTATAAAAGTCATAATTGTTCTCTCTCTTTATCTTCCCTATTTCAATAACTATATTTGCCCTTTTATTTAATAGATTTAGGATCTCTGTATCTATATCATCTATCTTATTCCGAAGTTTTTTGATCCTATTCATAATTTAATAAAATTATCAGAATTTTATTAATAAATCAAGCACTACTTTTCTCCCGTAAGCATCTCTTTTTTCGTGATAACATTATGCAGCATATCTTACCACCTTT
>CAZCTP010000103.1:0-8465 GCA_964501575.1 uncultured Thermodesulfobacteriota bacterium | reverse complement strand
GAGGGATAATTTAAAACTTGATTTTTAAAAGGGGGTGATATAAAATTACAAATTAAAGATTTAAATATAGATTTAAAATTAGAGAAAGGAGGGTTAATAAAGTGGAAAGGTTAAAACTCTCGCGAGACATTTTTTATGAACATATTAAAATCTAATTATATATCACTAAGGAATAGGAGAAAGGAGGTCTGATATGAAAGTGTGGAAGGTTTTTATATTTATATTTTTGATTATTTTCTTCTATAGTATAAAAAATGGTTTCTCTGGAACAACAATCAAGACAGACTTAGGAACCATTACTATGGGTGGATATGCAGAAACAATGGTAGGAGTGAGAACAACAGATGAGAATATATATAGGCCTGGAACAACAGATAAGGTAACATTTGGTCAGGGAATGCTCACAATGTTTAGAACAACCGTTCAACCTGAGGTACTGATCAGATTTCCAGGAGGTCCAAGATTATTCTATGCTGGTAGATTTGTTAAAGAGGGACAATATACTGTGGAGGACAGAAAGAGAAGAATTCAGGGTCTCAAAGATTTTAAAGGAACATTTTATGATGAGTATGACTATGAGGCTATAAGAGAACTATACTTAGATGTAGATCCAACATCAACCCTCAATTTAAGGATAGGAAGACAGTTTATTATATGGGGTGAAACAGATGTATTCAGAATGCTTGATATTTTAAACCCACAGGATAGTAGATGGAATGTTCCATCACTCTTTCCTCTTGAAGAGACAAGGCTTCCAATGTGGGGAGTAAAGGCAATGTTGACAATCCCAAGGCAACTACAAAACGACTTCCTTGAACTTGTATATATCCCTGCAATAGATGATTTAAGGAAAGATACAGGCATAGCCCCAGGGCAAGGAAGATGGGCTGTTCACCCTGAAGACAGGTTCAGTCAGGGTAGACTTGCCCTATTATCAGATATCCCTTATGGATTCCCGCAGATAAGCAGGGCTGATTTTGGTGCTATTATGACAGGACCATTGGGTCCGAGGGGATTTATCCCGAGGACAGAGGTATCCCCAAAGCATCTTGAGAATGGAAGGATTGGAATAAGGTATTCAACCATAGTAGGTAGGACACAACTCACAATAGGTGATTTTTATGGACATTACACATTCAGCCCCCTACCCTTATTCTTTGAGGGATTCAGGAGGGATCCGGTAACCGGAAGGCCTATAGCAGCGAACCTTGTATTCAAGACACCCAGACAGAATGTGGCAGCATTCTCTTTTAATACCACCAGTGATTATCTGAAGGCTACGATAAGGGGAGAGTTTTCTTATAGATTTAACAGACCATTTAATACCTTTAATCCATATTCACCAAATGGAATTGTTAAAAAGGATGTATTCAGCTACTCTCTTGGATTTGATAGACCGACCTTTATACCGTTCTTGCATCCTGATGATCCGGCAAGAGATTTCTTTATATCCTTACAGTTATTCCAGGATATAATAATGGGAAATGATAATTATCTTCATGTATCAGCATTTAAGACAGATATAGACAGGGTTAGTACCTACTTAACAGCTCGTATAGCTACCGGATATAAGAATGATATATGGAAGCCCACTGTTACAATGGCATATGACCCGGAGAATAACGGGCTTTTAAATCTTTCCTGTTCATGGAATCCACCATGGAATGAAAATCTGAAGGCTGAGGTTACATATCTAAACTTCTGGGGTAAGGATGACTATAGATTCCTTGGATTGTGGAGAGAAAGAGATTCTGTATTTTTAAAAATAAGATATACGTGGTAAAAGAAAGGGGGAGGTAAGTAGTGAAGAAGTTTATAGTTTTATTAATCTTAATTCTTATAATCATTCCGATAAATGCAAGAGCTATTGTGGACCGTTTTGGTGTAGATTTAGGTAAGTTAAGGAAATTCCAGGCTCCAACACATCCAACTGTTGATGTTAAACCAGGGGATATAATAGATAATACAAACTGGCAGAAGATAAAGAACAACGCACATCCATATATATTAGAAAGGGTAAAGAATGGAACTTTTAAATTTAGAGTAAAAGAAAAGAGCTCTATGATAGTTCCACCTGAGTTTAATGAAGCTACAAGGAAATATGCTGGAACAGTTAAACTTGGTCCGGATGGAGAGCTCATAAACTATAAAGCAGGGATCCCATTCCCAAAGATTGATCCAGATGATCCACAAGCAGGATTAAAGGTAATATGGAACTTCTACTGGAGGTGGAGAGGAGATGACCTTATCCTCGGCACGGAAACTGGAGCAGTTCCTGGTATAAGATATGTCATTGATAGACATGCAAATGAGATAAAGGCTAAGGTAGGACAATATCTATTAAAATCTATAGGAAGAGTAACTCTTGACCCTAAACCCCTTCTGAAAGGTAAAGAGAATATTGAAGAATACGAGCTATGGATAAACTACTATCCAAGGGATGTATCCGGAACAACAGTCCTGTGGACCAGGGTAACAGACCCAAATAAATGGGATGATATGTGGATATATCTGCCGAGTATAAGAAGAATAAGGAGATTCCCAACATCCCAGAGATGCTCTACAAGAGCCCCTACAGATTACACATGGGATGATTCTTGGGGATTTCAGGGGAAAGTAACTATGCATAAGTATAAATTGCTTGGTGAAGGACAGATAGTAAGTCTATTCTATACAAAGAATGTTCCTTATAAGAGAAATAAGGGCGATATTCTGCCAATACCTATGAGTGAGGATTTTGAAGTAAGAGATGTGTGGGTTGTTGAACAAGTGTCTAAGGATCCAAATTATTGCTATGGGAAAAGAATATACTATTTTGATAAGGAATCATGGCAAGTAGTGTATATTCTTTTATATGACAGGAAGATGGAACTCTGGAAGGATCTTGGATTGACAATGACATATCCATGGCCATCCTATAAGAAAAAATATGGAATAGATATATATAGTGTTACAGGGGGTTTCTTGATGAACTATCAGACAGCTCATATAACAATTACCCAGATACCAGAGCTATCTTATAATATTGGTTTAAAGCCCGAGTTGTTTTCATTATCAACACTGCAGCAGATTCAGAGGGGAGGGACTATATCGATTAAGTAAAAAGAGGGGATTTATAAGTCTCCTCCTTTTACTTTTTACAATATTAGTTTTAGAAATAAATTTTAAAAAAGGAGGGGCATTATGAAGATATTAAAAAGAATATGGGAAAAGATCTTAATTTTATTAGTATTAATATCTATCCCGATAAGTGCCTTTGCTATTGTTGACCGATTTGGAGTAGATCTTGCAAAGCTCAGAAAACTTGAGCCCTCTATAACCACGAAGGCTGATGTTAAACCAGGAGATGTAATAGACAAGACAAACTGGAAGAAAATAGATGGAATATGTCCTCCATATATTCTGGAGAGGATTAAGAATGGAACCTATAAGATGAAGATTGGAAAAACAGAACCTATTCCCCTTGGACCTCCATCATTTATTAAAGCCACAAAGAAGTATACTGGAATAACTAAACTTGATCCGGACGGGGGACTTATAAACTACAAAGGAGGTATACCATTCCCAAAGATAGACCCAAATGACCCTAAAGCAGCCCTGAAGATAATGTGGAACTTTTACTGGAAATGGAGAGGAGATGATCTCATTCTTGGAGAAGAGGATGGAAGTAATCCAGCAAAGAGATATGTTATCGATAGACATGGTAACGAAATAAAGGCAGCGGTTGGACAGTATATGCTTAAGAATGTAGGTAGAACCTTTCTTAAACCAATTCCTGCCTTTAAAGGTAGGGAAGATATTGAGGAATATGAGTTATGGATAAACTACTATCCAAGAGATGTATCCGGGACAACGGTGCTATGGACGAGGTGGATGGACCCAAACAAATGGGATGATATGTGGATATATCTACCGAGTATAAGGAGGATAAGGAGATTCCCAACATCCCAGAGATGCTCTACAAGAGCTCCTACAGATTACACATGGGATGATTCATGGATATTTCAGGGGAAGGTAACCATGTTTACTTATAAATATCTTGGTGAAGGAAAGGTTTTAACCTTGGCCCATCAAAAGAGAGTTCCATTTAAAAGAAATAAAGGAGATTATCTCCCTCTTGATGAAGAATATGAAGTAAGAGATTGTTTCGTAATAGAACAGATATCAAAGGATCCAAGTTACTGTTATGGAAAGAGGATTTACTGGGTTGATAAAGAGATGTGGATGATAATGTATTGTATGCTATATGACAGAAAGATGGAATTCTGGAAAGACTTCAGCTCTTTAATAGCAGTACCTGATCCACTTTATAAAAAGAAATATGGAATCGATGTATGGTATCCTACTGGAGGATTCTTATATAATATTCAGACATCCCATGTAACAATAACCCAGATTCCTGCTATGTCTTATGATGTTGGTCTAAAACCTTCTCTTTTCTCATTATCAACCCTGCAGCAACTGCAGAGAGGAGGGAAAATAACTGTTAAGTAAAAAAGTTTAAGATTCAAAGTTCAATGTTGAGGAACTTAGAACATAGAACAAAAAAAGAAGAAGGAGGATTTATGCCATATAACGATTTAAGGGAATTTATTGATAGATTAAAACAGACAGGAGACTTAATAGAAATAAACGAAGAAGTTGACTGGAATCTTGAAGCAGGAGCAATTATGAGAAGAGCATATGAAAGGTGGCAACCTGCCCAG
This sequence comes from uncultured Thermodesulfobacteriota bacterium, assembly GCA_964501575.1. Lineage (GTDB taxonomy): Bacteria > Desulfobacterota > CAZCTP01 > CAZCTP01 > CAZCTP01 > CAZCTP01. The sequence continues at coordinate 3,759 of CAZCTP010000103.1, read as the reverse complement.
CTATTTAATAGAATAAAGGATTATCCAGAAGGGTTCAGACTTCTGGGCGGTCCTCTCGCTACATTCAGGAGACTTGCAATTGCTATGGATATGAGTCCTGAATCTTCATATACAGAGATGCTAAATGAATTTGATAAAAGGGTTAATAATATTATAAAACCTATGATAGTAAGCGATGGTCCATGTAAAGAAAATATATTAAAGGGAGAGGATGTTAATCTTTTGAAGTTCCCTGCTCCAGTAATCCATGGAGGAGATGGGGGAAGGTATATAGGAACATGGAATGTTGGAGCATGTAAGGATCCGGATTCTGATTGGGTTAACTGGGGAACATACCGTCTTATGATTCATGATAAAAATAGTACCGGAATATTCATCATTCCTCAGCAACATCTGGGTATGATATACAGAAAGTATGAAGAGAGGAATATGCGTGTGCCCTATGTCTCTTGTATAGGGCTCGACCCGATGATAAACTTTATCGCAACCACCGGAGTTCCTTATGGTGTAAATGAGGTTGATGTTATTGGAGGGATGAGAAATGAACCTGTAAGGCTGGTTAAATGTGAAACACTGGATTTATATGTTCCAGCAACAGCAGAGATTGTCCTTGAGGGTGAAATTCTTCCTAATGTAAGGAAGGATGAGGGTCCCTTTGGAGAATACCCCGGGTACCAATTAAGTGGGACACTTCCAAGACCTGTATTTAATATTAAATGTATAACCTATAGAAATAATCCAATATTACCCGCAGCCTGTATCGGGGTTCCTCCTGATGATTATCATATAGCAGGAAACTTAGGTCAGGCTTCATACTTTAAAAATGCTCTGATAAGCCAGGGAATCCCTGTCACAGGGATATACTTTCCACCCCAGAGTGCAATGCATCTATGTATAGTTGCAATAAAGACTGTTCATTCCTATATGGCAACAAAGGTTGCAAATATTATATGGGGAACAAAGAACGGGTTTGTATGCCCAAGGATTGTTGTTGTGGATGAGGATGTAGACCCCACCAATCTTGATCAGGTTCTACATGCCTTTGCTACAAAGTGTCATCCAATAAAGGGAACAACAGTTGTTGACCATGCCAATGTCTCTCCTCTAACCGGTTTTTTATGGCCTGAAGAAAGAGAACTCGGGCTTGGAGCAGGTGTTATTTATGATTGCACATGGCCTAAACAATGGAAGAAAGAAGATATACCTGTAAGGTCATCATTCAATGATACATATCCAGAAAAAGTTAAGAAAAAAGTTCTTGAGAAATGGGAGTATTATGGGTTTAAGTAGTTACCGTGAACCGTTAACCGTGTCCGGGAGGATTGTAAAAATAGGAGGGAGTTATGGCTTATAGAGATTTAAGGGAGTTTTTGTCTCTTCTTGAATCAAAGGGAGAGCTTATAAGGATAAGAGAAGAGGTTGACTGGAATGAAGAGATTGGAGCAGTTGCTCAGGAGGCAGCATTCAGAAACGCCCCATCCATTATATTTGAAAACATAAGGGATAATAAGGAGACCCCCGGTAAAAAACTTGCGATGCTATATCTATGTGGATGGAAGAGATTTAATTTAGCTCTTGAACTCCCTGAAGACACCCCACCAAGGGAAATTTTACAGGTATGGAGAAAGAGATATAAAAATCCTATCAAGCCCATTATAGTTAGTGAAGGACCATGTAAGGAGAATGTAAAAAAAGGAGAAGATGTAAATTTATATGACTTTCCTATTCCAAAACTTCATAGAAGGGATGGGGGTAGATATATGCTTACATGGCATATGGATATAACAAAGGATCCTGATAGTGACTGGATAAACTGTGGATTATATAGAGGGATGGTTATAAATAAGAACAGCATTGCAAGATATATGGCTACTATACAACATATTACATTACATGCAATGAAATATCATAAATTGGGTAGACCTTTGCCTCTATCTGTTGCGATTGGCACTGACCCAATAGGTGTTATGGTTGCCTGTCTCCAGGTCCCCGCAGGCATTAATGAATATGATATTATGGGTGGGATAAAAGAGGCTCCCGTAGAGTTAATTAAATGCGAGACAAATGGCCTCTTAGTCCCTGCAAATTCTGAAATAGTATTAGAAGGGGAGGTATCAATGGATCCAGAGACATTTGTTCCAGAGGGTCCCTTTGGTGAATATCCTGGATATTACTCTGATGTAAAACCACAATTAAGCCCGGTATTTAAGGTCAACTGTATAACTCATAGAAATGACCCTATTATGACAAGTTGTCTTCTTGGAACAGGCCCCGATCTTGTTCCAGCAGATCATGAATATTTCTGTTCTATAACAATGGCAGCCCAGATATGGGATCACCTTGAAAGATGCGGGGTATTGGGTATTGATGATGTTTCCTTAGATCTTAATGCAACATCAACTATTGTATATATAGCAATTAATAAAATGTATTATGGCCAGGCAAAGCAGGTTGCTGCAGCTCTATGGGGAGGACCTCTATCCATATATCTTGGTAAATATGTTATTGTTGTTGATTCTGATGTTGATATAAGAGACAGGGGAAGGATTATGTCAGCTATTGCAAACAGGACATATCCAAAGAGTGATATTATTATATACCCTGGAACATTTGGTGGTCCACTTGACCCTGGAACACCTCCTGAGATAAAGGATATATATGGAAGAATGGGTCACTGGGACAGGGTTCTAATAGATGCAACATGGCCCTTTGAATGGAAGCCAAGGGAGGAGTGGGGTGGTTCAAAACACCCTGTATCCTGCCTTGCTGAGGAGGATACTTTAGAAAAGGTAAGAAATAAATGGGGAATGTATGGATTTAAATAAGAGTTAAATGGTAGAAAGTAAAAGGAGGGTGATATGCCATACAATGATCTAAGGGAATTCATCGATACTATTGAGAAAAGTGGTGATCTGCACCGGATAGAGAAGGAAGTTGATTGGAACCTTGAAGCAGGGGCAGTTATGAGAAAGGGATGTGAAGAGCTTGGTCCTGCTATACTATTTGAAAAGATTAAGGATTATCCAGAAGGATATAGAGTATTGGGTAACCCACTTGCATCCTTTAGAAGGCTTGCAATAGCCCTTGATATGCCCCCTGATTCAACATATACAGAGATACTTAATAAGTATGATGAAGGAAGAAAATCACTTATTAAACCGAATCTTGTCAGTGATGGCCCATGTAAGGAAGAGATTCATATAGGGAATGAGGTTGATCTATACGAGTTTCCTGCCTTAATGATCCATGGTGGGGATGGTGGAAGATATTTATGCACATGGCATGTAACAGCAACGAAGGATCCTGATTCAGGATGGATAAACTGGGGTATGTATCGGGCTATGATACATGATAAAAACAGGATGGGGGGCATAATTCTGCCATTTCAGCATATTGGGGTTATATATGCCAAGTATGAGGAGAGGGGTGAGCCCATGCCCTTTGCCATTTCGATAGCACCGGAGCCTGTAACAACCTTTATTGGGACAAGCGGGATTCCTCATGGTGTAAGTGAGGCAGATGTTATAGGTGGAGTTAGAGGTGAACCACTTAGCCTTGTGAAATGTGAGACGAATGATTTGTTTGTTCCAGCTACCTCAGAGATAGTTATAGAGGGTGAGGTTATGGCTTATGAAAGGGCTGAAGAAGGTCCCTTTGGTGAATATCCTGGGTATCAGGCTTCATTAAGGTCTCCAAAGCCTGTATATCATGTTAAGGCAATAACTCATAGGAAGAATCCGATACTGACAGCATCAAACA
>CAZCTP010000102.1:0-8921 GCA_964501575.1 uncultured Thermodesulfobacteriota bacterium | reverse complement strand
CTTATATTCCTTGATAACTTATATCATGTTTATCCAAATTTTTGGGGAAAGTCCAAGATAAGTGAGAGCTCTGAAAAAGTAGTAAAATAATCCAAAATGTCATGCTGAACTTGTTTCAGCATCTGATAAAATCAGGTGTTCTGAGACCCTGAAATAATACTGATATTCATCAGCACAGGATTCAGGGTGACAAAATAGGGGTTTTTCAGAGCTCTCTAAGTATAATCTTGACAATTTAAAATAGTCTGTTAAAATGAATATAAAATGTAATGCCGAAGTGGTGGAATTAGGTAGACACGCACGTTTGAGGGGCGTGTGGGGAAACCCGTGGGGGTTCGAGTCCCCTCTTCGGCACCAATTAAAAAGGGGGAGTTATGCCATTTAGAGATCTGCGAGAATTCTTACAGAAGTTAGAAGAAATTGGTGAACTTAAGAGGGTTAAAGCAGAGGTGGACTGGAATGAGGAGATTGCTGCGATAGTTCAGGAGAATGCAATAAAGCGTGGCCCTGCACTGATATTTGAGAATATTAAGGATTATAAAAATACTGCTTGCAGAAAGCTTACAATGGATAGTCTTGGTAGTTTTAAAAGGATATCATTAGCTCTGGATCTTCCATTAGATAGTCATCCAAGGGATATTCTCAATATATGGAGAGAGAGAACAAAATCTCCAATAAAACCTATACTTGTAAGTACTGGTCCCTGTAAGGAGGTCATAAAAAAGGGTGATGATATAAACATATTTGATTTTCCTGTTCCTAAACTTCATCCACTCGACGGGGGTCGTTATACAATATGGCAATGCAATATTACTAAAGATCCCGAGACAGGATGGGTAAATGTTGGGATGTATAATGGAATGCTGTATGATAAAAGGTCTATAGTAGTAACATACAGATTTGCTCATTCTGCTGTCCAGGGGAAGAAATATAAAGCTATGGGCCAAAAGAGAATGCCTTACGCTATTGCAATAGGGACAGAGCCGGTTTTATCAATGGCTGCATGTGCTCCATTTGACATAGGAGTATGTGAGTATGATATGGCGGGGGCTTTAAGGAAAGAGCCAATAGAACTCGTTAAATGTGAGACGGTTGACTTAGAAGTTCCGGCTACAGCTGAAATAGTTATAGAAGGAACAATATCTTTGGATAGGAAGGACTTTAAAACAGAAGGTCCTTTTGGGAGATTTACTGGATATTATTATGGATTGAAACCATTCCCATCACCTGTATTGGATATAACCTGTATAACTCATAGAAATGACCCCATATTTATAGATACTCTTGATGGAACAGGAGCGGACCTTGTAGCTACTGAAGAAGACTATGTATCAGCTATTAATTCTAGTGCAGCATTATGGGATTACTTGGAGAGAAATGGTATAAGAGGAGTTACTGGAGTATGGATGGATCCAGATATGATTTGGACAAATATATTTGTAAGCATTAATAAGCAATATTATGGACATGCAAAGCATGTTGCGGCTGCCCTTTGGGGGTATGAGAAGGGGAATGTTATAGGTAAATATATTGTAGTAGTGGATTCTGATGTTGATATATTTAATCTGAAGAAGATAAATTCTGCTATCGCAAACAGGACAAGGGGACAAAAGGATGTAATAATATTTCCTTATGGCCAGGGGGCTCCTACAGATCCAGGCATTGAGATGCTTGATTCAGAGGGTAAAATAAAGGGGTGGGATAGAGTTTTAATTGATGCTACCTGGCCTATGGAGTGGCAACCAAGGGAAGAATGGGGTGGATTAAATCATCCACCATCTGTTTTAGCAAGATCTGAAACGATAGAAAAAGTGAGAAAAAGATGGAATGAATTGGGTATATAGTATATTTACATCTCCGGGTTATTTTTAATGAGATATTCATATAACGGAGATTGAAGTCTGAGTTTCCTACCATCAAAAAAAAATATCCCAAATCCACTATCTTCAGCTAATGTATACCAGAATATCTTGGATATGTTGGCAGATCTTGCCTGGGAAGATATATTTCTATAATGTTCTATATGCTTATTTGGATCATTGAACCCTGTTTCTGTTATCCACACAGGTTTTCCATATGATGAAAGAAAACTATAATCCAAAGGTGATGCTTCAAAGGAATGTATAGCTATAATATCTGTATAGTCCATTAATCCTGAATCTATCATTATTCTTATTCTTGAAGGGCCAAATCCATTTCCTATTTCACTGGCAGAAACAACAGTTTTTCCTAACCCCTTTATATATATATAGGCAGGCTTAAGAAAGTTTTGAATATATTCAACTTCACTTAAACCTTTTTGATATACTGGTTCATTCAATATTTGCCAATGTGTGGCTCCCGATATAATACTTGTAGTTCTCCTTACCATATTCATCCAATCATGTATGGGAACAGGACCTGAAGTAGTTAATATTGCAAGAAATGTTTCTATTCCATAGGATGGAGCTCTGCTTGCCATTAATGAAACGGTATGCAGATTTGCTAGATTATCAGCTAAAGCTGTCACTCTTATAGATCTTACACGCATATTCCTCACATATCCAAGTAATTCATCAATTGAAGCAAATCCTGGATGTACATTCATATCAAGATGAAACAAAGAAGATCCTGTACCCTCTGGGAAAATTAATCCACCACCACCGCCGCCACCACATCTCATCAGGAATAGGGATAATAAACTTCCAAAAGAGAGTTTTAAAAACTCCGCTCTCGATATAGAATTCTTCATTATTTTAATGTCACCTCATCTATCCAATTAAGATAATCAGAGAACCCATCAATTATGGGGAGTGATATTATTTCAGGAATAATATAGGAATGAAGTTCTTTCACTCTTTCAATAACCTTAGAAAATTTATCCTTTTTCCCTTTACAGATTAAAAGATGCTCTCTTTCATCCGAGATTTTGCCTTCCCATTTAAATATAGACCTGACATTTGGAATTATGTTAACACAGGCAACAAGTCCCTCTTCTACAAGTACTTTCCCTATCCTGACCCCTTCTTCTTCAGAGCTTACAGTTATTAATATAACCACATATTCCATATTTATTTATAGTGTAATAGAATTATTTCCTGATTTTCAGGCAGACTTTCCTTTGAAATACTGATACTATATCCTTCTACTCTTTTTATATTTTTTTTATCTTTTATAAATCTATCTATTGGCTCAATTGGTAGGGTTACAGGTTCTGTTTTATAATGCATAGGTATTACAATCTTTGGATTAAGTTGGTCTATAACCTTTGTTGCTTCTTCTGCGCCTATTGTATATACTCCTCCAACTGGAATAAGTAATATATCGATTTTGCCTATTCTATCAATTTGAGGTTTTGTTAATATATGTCCCAGATCTCCTAAATGAAGAATCTTTAAACCATCTATTTTATATATAAATCCACTATTTTTACCTCTTTCCTTTCCCATATTATCATCATGGTATAAGGGGATATTATATATATCTACACCATCTATGGATCTATCTATAATATTCCAATCTCCATTCTTCTTAAGCCCTCTTAATATCAATGCTCTATCTCTGTTCTTTATCATATTTACATTATTATGATCAAAATGTTCATGACTAATAGTTACAACATCTGCATTTATTCTATGAATTCTATACCCAACTCCTTCACCATATGGATCAATTAATATTTTTAATCCTTCATCCGAGGTTATCATAAAACAAGAATGCCCGTACCATTTTATATTTACTCGATTTTTACATAAAACGTTATTATAAGAAGGAATAAAAATAAATATAAATAAGAAAATAAAATTTATAGCTTTCATATTATATGTAGCTCTGCTATTTTAACCTTTTTATTTTTTAGAATATTTTCTACCTTTTTCTCATCTTTACGCAAAACTTTTATAGCTAATCCGCAGTCGGATTTTAATTCCCTGGGTGTCGGTATAAGCTCAAAATCAACATTTTCTTCTTTCAGAACCTTCTCAGCTTTCATAACCCTGTGAATCGAATTAAATATTATTATACATTTTTGATTCATATATAAAAGGGGGCTATACCCCCTTCTTTTTATTCCAATTTATCCAGATTCCTCTGAGCAGGATAATAATCTGGATTTATTTCCAGAGCTCTTCTGAACTGATACTCTGCATCCTTTTTCTTTTTCATTTTTAGGTATATTTCCCCCAATCTATTATGAGCCGATGCATTATTTGGACAGAGTCTTAATCCCTTTTTATAAAAATATACCTTATCTTCTGGATTTGCCGCAATCCTTGCCTTTTCAAAATAGTCTTCGCAATTTCTCCTTGGTTTTGCTATCTTTTTCTTTCTTGCTTCTCTTTTTGCCTCTGCTGCTTCCTCTCTTGCCCTTTGAGCTTCAGTCTTTGCTTCCTGAATCTCCTGATCTTGAGCCTGCATCTTATCGCCGACTAATGCCCCACTGGCAGCTCCGAGAGCACCACCTATTGCTGCACCTGAACCGGTATGACCCACCTGATGTCCAATTACAGCCCCTGCAGTTGCACCAAGCCCTGCTCCAGCTAATGCCCCCTTTTCTCTGGTTGTTAATCCACCAGATGCACATCCATAGACAAATAGAAATATTGAAAGAATTATCAAATATCTTTTCATTTTACACCTCCTTTCTCAATTCCTTTGACACTTTTTATATAATAATTGTATAATTATAAAAAGTCAATATGAAAGATATAATTTATAAGCATTTTGAGAAAAGTGCGGATCTGAAGATAAAGTTTGTTAAGAGTCATATAGATTTGATAATATCTATTGCGGATTCTATTAAAAATGCTTTTGTTAGCGGAAATAAATTACTTATATTTGGAAATGGAGGAAGTGCAGCTGATGCTCAACATATAGCAGCAGAATTTGTTAATAGATTTCTCATAGAGAGACCTCCCCTTTCTGCTATTGCTTTAACTACTGATACATCAATAATTACAAGTATAGGTAATGATTATGATTTTTCTCAGGTATTTTCAAGGCAGATAAGGGCATTGGGGGAAAAAGGAGACATTGCCTGGGGAATAACTACCTCTGGGAATTCAAAGAATATTATAAACGGGATAGAAGCAGCAAAAGAGATGGGACTTTTAACGATAGGATTAACTGGGAATGATGGTGGTATATGTGGAAGACTTGTTGATTTACATTTAAATGTTCCTTCAGAGGAAACTCCATTGATTCAGGAGGTTCATATTACAGTTGGTCATGTAATTTGCAAAGTTGTAGAAATGAAGATGTTTTATGAATAGATATATTTATTCTTTCCGGAGGGTTACCTTTTCCTTTTCTTCATAAAAGATAAAGTGACTAAAAAGTAGTAAATAGTAGAAGAAAAGTTTTTAAATTAATACCTATCGATGGGCAGAAGACAGATGGCAGACAGGCAAGTAAAGGTGGAAATTATAATCTCCAAAGAGTTTCTGATACATATAATTTTAGAAATATTATTTACAGAAGAGGTAAAGTAATTTAAGGGGGACCCAGATTAAAGTTATAGGCCTTATATCTGGAACATCTTCTGATGGTATAGATACTGCATTGGTAGATATAGGGGAAGATTACTTAAATCTTATAAAATTTGAGAAGTATCTCTTCCCATATGGAGTTAAAGAAAAAATATTTAAAATTTCAGAAAATGGAAGTACAAAGGATATATGTAGGTTAAACTTTTATCTTGGGGAGCTGTTCTCTAAGGCAGCAGTTGATATTGCTAATAAAGCTGGTATAGACCTTGTTGATATAGATATAATAGGTTCACACGGTCAGACAATTTGCCATCTTCCGGAAGACAAAACTACCTTGCAGATAGGAGAATCATCGGTTATAGCTGAAAGGACAGGAATTACAACCATTTCGGACTTTAGATATAGAGATATGGCAGTGGGAGGGGAGGGGGCTCCTCTTGCTCCACTTTTACATTATCACGTATTTAGATCAATGGGTAAAAATATATCAATTCTAAATATTGGTGGTATAAGTAATATAACTTTTATTTTATCTCAAGCTAAGATTATAGGATTTGATACAGGACCCGGGAATATGTTGATAGATGGAGTTGTAAGAAAGTTGATAAATGAAGAATATGATGAGGGTGGCAGAATAGCTTCTAAGGGAATTATAAATGAAAGTTTGTTAGATATATTAATGGGTCATCCATTTGTAAAAAAGGTTCCTCCAAAGAGCAGTGGTAGAGAAGACTTTGGTGATAAATTATTAGATAGAATATTTAAAGAAAATGAGAAACTCTCCCTAAATGAGTATGATCTAATAGCTACAATCACAGCCTATACTGCAAAATCTATCTCGTATAATTATAGGAAATTTATACTATCTAAATATAATATCGATAAGATAATAGTATGTGGTGGTGGTAGAAAGAATAAAACCTTATTATCTATGCTCAAGGAATATCTTTCACCTATACCTGTGTTTATATCCGAAGATTTTAGTATAAATGGAGATGCTATTGAAGCGATGACCTTTGCACTCCTTGCATTCTATACAATAAATGGAAAGGTTAATAATATTCCATCTGTTACAGGGGCTAAGAAGGGGGTAGTTATGGGTAAGATAACTCCGGGATGGAGGAATAGATCTAAGGCATGAGAGAGATACATTTTGGTAAAAAGTCCTTATCAAAGGATGGTGGATATTGGGTAAGCTTTGAGTCTGATCCTCATCTAAGGAGGACAAAAGGGGATATATATGGGAGATGTCTCCCTTGTATTGATAGTTTATATCGGCAGTTGATAGAGAGAAAAGATAAGATAGAACTTGGAGAGGCTCTTAGATGCTGGAAGATTGTGGTAGTCTTAAAGAATGAAGAAGAATGCCTTAGACTTCTTGAGGTATATAGCAATAAATTTTTGAATGATAGATATGTATATGGAAAATATGGAACTTCAAAGGAAGATAGTGATAGTATAGTCGTTGTTTTTCATACTCAAGATATAAATGATAGGGATGGAATATTAAATGAATTAAAGACTTGTATAAAAGAGATTAATCCAGATGCTAATATATTTATATCAAGGGGTTGCGAAACTCTATATGGGGTATTATTAGGTCCATGGGAAAGTTGGGATAGGATTACAGAGATAAAAAATAAGGAGATTGTAGATAGTATGATTAAGAGAATAAGGAGGTTATTATATCAGGATCAGGAATAATAATAAAAGCAACTAATCTAACCAAGATATATAATTCTTTCCCAGCTGTAGACAATATAGATTTTATTATAAAGAAGGGAGAATGTTTTGGATTTTTGGGACCAAATGGTGCTGGAAAGACAACGGTTATGAAGATGATATATTGTGTAAGCCCTGTAACAGCAGGTGAGATTGAAGTAAAAGGAATGAATGTTAAAGAAAGATCATCAGATATAAAAAGAATAATAGGGGTAGCGCCCCAAAATGATAATCTTGATCCTGATTTTACAGTAATTAAAAACCTTCTTGTATATGCAAGATATTTTGATATTCCCCCAAAATTAGCATTAAAGAGAGGCGAGAAGCTTCTTGAATTCTTCCATTTAACTGAGAAAAGAGATGTTATTATTATGCATCTCTCAGGAGGAATGAGAAAAAGGCTTCTTCTTGCAAGAGCTCTTATAAATAATCCAGAGATACTTATACTTGATGAACCTACAGTAGGGCTTGATATCCAAGCAAGAAATCTTATATGGGAGAGGATTCGTCAGTTAAAAGAAAGTGGGGTTACAATTCTTCTCACAACCCATTATATGGAAGAAGCAATGAGGCTATGCGAAAGAATAGCCATAATGGATGGAGGTAAAATAATTGTTCATGGGGAGCCTTTAGGACTAATAAAAGAGTACTTTGGTGGTGAGGATGCTAATCTTGAAGACCTATTCTTGAAACTAACAGGAAGGAAGTTGAGAGATTGAAGCTCCCTCCAATAACATCCGGATTATTTAGGGTATGGCAGAGAGATCTTGATGTATTTATGAAGACTTGGAAGACAAACTTTATCCCTCCTATTCTTGAGCCTCTTCTATACATATTTGCCTTTGGGATAGGTCTCGGGAAATTGGTAAGTGATATAAAATATAATGGGATGGTAATATCATATGTAGAGTATATAGTACCTGCATTAATATCAATCTCCATAATGTATTCAGCGTTCTTTGAGAATACCTATGCCTCTTTTGTAAGAATGTACTATCAGAAAACATTTGATGCAATAATTGTAACACCTATTTCTATTGAGGATGTTATTGGAGGAGAAATTATATGGGGAGCAACAAAAAGTCTGTTAAATGCAACTATTATGATAATTGTTATCCTGCCCTTTGGACTAATTAATATTCCCCTATCTATATTCATATTACCTCTCTCTATTTTAGGGGGATTAATGTTTGGAGCAATTGCGATGATATTTACTGGTATTGTTCCAAATATAGATTCTTTTAATTATCCTGTATTTCTATTCATTACCCCTATGTTTCTGTTTAGTGGTACGTTTTTCCCTCTTGATTTACTCCCGGAATGGGCAAGATATGTGGCTATGTTTCTTCCTCTTACCCATCTTGTGACCATTATAAGAGGACTGACTCTTAATAGCTTAACCTATAATATGATAATAAGTTTAATATATATAATATTCTCCGGAGTTATATGTTTTTATTTGGGTATTATAATTATGAGAAAGAAGCTAATACAGTGAATTGAAGGAGAGCCCATTGGAGATTTGTATTTATCCTAATTTTAGAAAAATCCTAATAATTCTTGGTGAAAATTTAGATAAAGCCTTTTACTTGAAATCTGGAAAAATAAATAGTTCGGAAGCGCAGGAGTTCAGAAGGTAGACAAAATAGACCAGATAAACCAAACAAACCATATTAACCAAACAAACCAAACAAACCAAATAAACCAGATTAACCAAACAAACCAAACAAACCA
>CAZCTP010000101.1:0-9031 GCA_964501575.1 uncultured Thermodesulfobacteriota bacterium | reverse complement strand
AAAGGTGGTAAGATATGCTGCATAATGTTATCACGAAAAAAGAGATGCTTACAAGAATAAAAAAATCCTTGACAGGACACTCTTATATATATATATAGTATAATAATTATTAAAAATAGAGTATAATATCATCAAAATTTATGAAAATATTAAAAAAAATTTTTGACAAAATATCTTTAGTTTATATAATAAAAACATTATTTAAGAAAGTACGTTTTAATAAGTCATGTTAATAAGTCATGAAGGTATATTAAGAAGGTGATGAAGAAGATATAATGAGTGAAATTGGTAAGTTATCGCAAAGTTTGAAAAGTTTACTTATGGATAATATAGGGGAGCTTTCTTCGGTTCAGGCTAATTTATTAAGTGCTTCTTCTGATAAAGATATTAAAACACTTTTCATTACCAGCTGTTATGCATTAGAAGGGAAAACTATTTCTGCTATAAGTATGGCTTATGGATTGTCTACTAATGCTAATGCAAAGGTGTTATTGGTTGATGGAAACCCTTATTCTCCTAAAATACATGAATTATTCAATGTGAATCGTTCACCAGGATTATCTGATATGCTTTTATCAAAAGCAGAATATAATGAGTTATTAATAAGAACAGAGTATGAAAACTTGGCAATTATACCTAATGGGACTAAAGTATCCAATATGATTGATATATTTAGATCAGAAACTTTTAAAGATAAGCTTAATTTTTTGAAACAGAGAGTTGATTATTTAATTTTAGATGGTCCTTCAGTTTTAAGTTCTTCAGATGCTTCGGTTATTTCAAAACATTTTGATGGTGTAATCCTTGTTGTAGAATGTGAGAAGACCAGGTGGGAAGTAGTACAATTAGCAAAAGATCGTATAGATAAAATAGGAGGAAATATATTAGGGATTATATTAAATAGGAGAAAATATTATATACCAAAAGCACTTTATGGGAAAATTTAGATTATATAGCCAAAAATATATAGTAAATCGGTCATTTCTTTTATCCAAAAGTTTCTTTATAATTATTATTTTTGCTTTTATTTTGCCTTTAATAGGTTGTGCAGCAAATAGAGTGACTTCTGATGGTGAAGTAACTCTGAGTAGAACTACTTTTTCCTTTGATAGAGAAACGTATTCCTATGACTTGTTTCCAGAATATCATCTTATGCCTGGAGATGTTCTGGATGTTTTATATCAAATACGTACATGGGTTAGGAAAGAATCTTTTAAGATATCAGTTGATAATGTTATTTCTATTAAGTTTGTGTATAATCCAGAGTTGAATGAAACCCAGATGGTTCGTCCGGATGGTAGAGTTTCTCTCCCCTATCTTGGAGAAGTATATGTTTTAGGTAAGAGTGTAGCTGAATTAACAAAGGAGTTGAAGGAGCGTTATAGTAAAATTTTGCAAGACCCTGAAATTTATGTAGTTGTTCCTGAATTTCGTTCAGCTATTAAGGAATTAAAAACAGATCTTCATACTGCTCCAAGAGGATTGAGTAGATTAGTAACGGTAAGGCCAGATGGATATGTTACATTCCCGATTGTTGGAGATATATTTGTTGCTAATAAGACTATCCCTGAGGTTGATAAGCTTTTAAATGATATGTATGAAAAGATGCTTCCAGGTGTTCATTGTGATCTATTCTTGGAAAGGCATTCTGGTTCTCTGGTATATGTATTGGGTGAGGTTAAGAGTCCAGGGGCTTATAAAATTATAAAGCCTATATCGATATTACACGCTCTGACTCTTGCAGGAAGTTATGTTCCCGGAGCAAAGCTTAATAATGTGATTGTAATAAGGAAACATGAGGATAAGATGGTGGCTAAAAGAATCAACTTAAAAAATATTCTTTCTTTAAAAAGTGGGAGTAAAATGTTTTACTTGGAACCGGATGATATATTATATGTTCCAAAGACCAGGATTACAAAGACTGCAGAGTTATTCCGTGCTATAGGAGATATTATATTCTTTAGAGGATGGAATTTAGGACTTAGTTGGGAATTACATGATGAAGCACCTTCAGGTAATCGATAGGGGGCAAAGATATGATTCGAACAGAAGATTATAAAAGAGAGCTTTATTTTATATTTTTTGCGCAGAGCAGGATTATCTGGGGGACTACTATTCTGTTTTTAATTCTTGCTATTCTTATTGCTTTTCTCTGGCCACCAACCTTTTCTGCTACTGGGTCAATATTAGTAAGAGGTAAAAAACCTGAAAAGAGTCCAGAAGCTTTGGAACAGACTCAGATACGTTTTTTCCCATTAACTAAAGAGGATCTTTTTTCTGAGGTACAGATTTTAACATCACCTGATGTTATAAAAAGAACTATTAAGTATCTTAAGAAAAACAACCTATATCATAGTAAAAAGAAAGGCAAAGTAAAATATTCTATAGATAAGGAAGTTTATGAAATTAAGGAGAGTTTAAAAAGTGAGGTAATTCCTGCCTCAAATGTAATTAATGTTACTTTTTATGATAAAGATCCAAAAGATGCGGTAACTATATTGGATGCTTTAATGGATCAATATTTAATATATCGCATGGAAGTTTATACTCCCAAACAAGCGCAGCTATTTTTCTCTCAACAGGCGGACAATTATAAAAAGATTCTCGGGAAAAAGGAAAACAGTTTGAAGAATACAATAGAAAATGCTCAGGTATCGGATCCATTAAAGGAGATTGAAAATAATCTCGTTCTTAAGAAAGATTTAGAAGAAGAGTTGAATTCTTTGAGAACAGAGTCCATTGAAAAAGAGTTGTTTATAAGACATTTACAAAAAACTATAAATAAAAAGGACATTCAATTCTTTTCTTTTATAGATAATAAGCCAATAAATGATCTTAGTATCAAATTGCAAGAGCTTATTATTGAAAGAGGACGTATTCTAAGAACATATCATCCATTAAGCGATAGGGTAAAAGCAATAGATAAACAGATTAAAAATACTTATGCATCCCTCAAATCAGAAGTATTGGCATATAAAGAAAATCAGTTAAATCAGCTTAATATTATAAATCAAAAAATCATGAGTATAGAAGATAGGTTGGAAAGCATTAATCGCAGAAATATTGAATTGCAAAAATTGCTTATTGATTTACAAAGGATGAAACGAGAGACTAATTTATTAGAATTTTCATACGAAACATTCTCTAAAAGAAGAGATGAGGCAAAAATGAGCAGTGCTGGTAATATGGCGAACTTTCCTTTACATATAAGTATCTTAAGCAAAGCTTTCCCTTCAGAAGGCCCCATTTTCCCAAAGAAGAAAGTAGTTATCCCTATAGGTATTCTTGTTGGCTTTATAACAGGATGTAGCCTTGGATTTATGAGAGAATATTTTGATCATACCTTTAAAAAGCCAAGTGATGTTTATGATTATACTGGTTTACCTGTAATATTTTCTGTTCCTAATTTCGAGAAACATGATTAATAGGGCTAAATAGTAAGGGTAGGAATCTACTTCTTTTCTAAATTTATAATTTAAGATTTTAAATTTTTATGTTCTTATCTGAATTAAATATAGAACTGAAAGGGTATTTCAGATATTTTTAATGTATAAAATGGTTTAAAGTCCCTGGTTATTGTTTTAGGTCAGCTCCAATAATTATTTGTGTTATTAGAGAACTCTGAGAGTTGATTTGTTTCGAAGGAGACTTTGCCTGCTATTTTAAATAAGGGGGATAAATAGAGGGATAGAAGTTTAAATTTCTTGAAATATAGAAAGATAGATTATTAAATTTAACGTCTAATAGCTATTCTCAGCAATATCTGAAAAATATGTTGACAATTAATAATTATTTTAGTATACTGTATACAGTATACTAAATATTAATGAAGAAAGGAGGATTATATCATGCCTATGAAGCCTTTACCATCTATATTGAAATCCAAGGATATATCTTCTATAGTTGGTAAGTCTCCTGATGATATTAATTACTTGGCTAGAAAGGGAGTAATTAAAGGATATAAGAGAGGAAAACAGTGGAGATTTAAAAGAGAAGATGTTGAACCATGGATTAAAGAGATGTTGAACGAGTGAAAAATAGAATATCTCTCAAAAACTATATGACTCTTGTAAGTAATAAATTTATCAGAAGATGGTATGTTTTTTACACTTGTGCTGTTGTCTATGCCTATTCAAGTTAAGTTATTGACAGAGTTAATAGATATGATATAATTTAGAAATAAAAAATAAATTTTTAGAAATATTTTTAAGACTATAAAAGAGAGAAAATGGATTCTAAAGAAGAGGAGATTGTTTATCATGCCAAGAATTAAGTGGATTGAAGATTCAGATGCTCATGGGCAATTGTCAGAACTCTTTGAAACAGCTCGAAAGCTTCATGGTGAAGTGCCGGATATTCTACGCACAATGAGTTTGCGACCGGATTTCATGGCAGCAATTATGGATGCAGCACATGTCCATTTTTCAGATGGGGCTCTTACCCGTGCACAACATGAGATGATTGCTTCCTATGTTGCAGCGCTAAATCGCTGTCACTATTGACTCAGTTCTCATACATGGCTCCTGCAGTTGCAGGGCGAGAGGTATGATGAGGTTGTAGCAGCACTCCGTGATGGTGATTTAAAGAAAGCTCCTATAACTCCTGAGGAAAAACTTCTGTTGGAATTTATAGAGACTTTGACCAAACACGCGTATCGTATCACTGACAGCCAGGTTCATGAACTCCGTAATGCAGGATGGACTGACGAACAAATTGCTGAAGCTGTATATGTTGGTGCACTTTTCAATCTGTTTGTTAGACTTGCTGATGCCTTTGATATTCATCCCCCTGAAATGATGGATCCAGATGGGATTCCATCAGTTATAAGTGGCGACTAAAAGATAAGTAGAGTTTTTATTAAATATTTCCCTATTAGATTTAATCTATTTTCCATGCAATGGATTCCTTTAACCTATAGGTGGGAGAGTTCGCGAGGATAGGAAGTATTGCTTATAGGTTATAATGAAAAGTCCAGATCTTGCCCCATACCTTTGTCTATATTATACAAGAGGAAGGATGAAAAGAAAAATAAGATTTGGGAATAGGTGATACTTACCTAGGATAAATATTCTCTTTACATTTAAGTAATAGTATGATAGCTTATTAATATTATGAATAGATGGGTTAAAATTGGTATTCCTATAGGGATTATATTTCTTATTTTTATTATTGGTAGCTCATATTATAATGGATTAGTATCTGCCCAAGAGGAGGCAAAAACAGCTTGGTCTCAAGTGGAGAATCAGTATCAAAGAAGAGTTGATTTAATACCTAACCTTGTAGAGACTGTTAAAGGATTTGCCGCTCAGGAGAAGGAAGTTCTTGAGGAGGTAACAAGGTTAAGGAGTCAATGGGGTAAGGCAAGAGGTGGCGGTAATATAAATAAAGAGATGAAAACAATGAGAGGGATGGAGGGAGCTTTAAGTAGATTGCTTCTGGTAGTTGAAAGATATCCCGAGTTGAAATCTAATGAAAACTTCTTAAAGTTACAGGATCAACTTGAAGGAACAGAAAATAGAATAAGTGTTGAGCGTAAAAGATACAATGAGAGGGTTAAAATATATAATATTAAAATAAGAAGTTTTCCTGGAAATATTTTCGCTTCTATCTTTGGTTTTGGAAGAATGCCGCTTTTTGAAGCTGAGAAAGGGGCTAAGAAAGTTCCAAAAGTTAAATTCTAATCTCCCAAAATATCCTTAAACATATGAAAAGTAGAGTATATTTTGCAAATCTAAATACCAAACATGGTTATAATCTCCTTGATAAGGTCTCGAAATTATTCAGAATTGCAAATTTTAACAATATTATCAAGGAGAATGACTATGTAGCTATAAAGCTGCACTGGGGAGAATATGGAAATCTTAGTTTTGTTCCTCCTCAATTTCTAAGAAGAATAGTAGAAGAGGTAAAAAATCTCAAAGCCAAGCCATTCCTTACAGATACGAACACCCTTTATAGGGGGGGGAGGGCAAATGCTATCGATAATATTTATACAGCCTATAAAAATGGTTTTTCAATAGAAGCTTCAGGAGCTCCAATAATAATTGCTGATGGGTTATGTGGTTTAGATTATGTTAAAGTTTCGCTGAATGGGAAACATGTAAAAGAGGCTAAGATAGGAAGTTCTATATACCATGCAAATTCTATTATATTTGTTACACACTTTAAAGGCCATGAGCTATTTGGTTTTGGTGGTGCTATAAAGAATGTAGGTATGGGATGCGCAAGTTCGAGTGGGAAACAGATATTACATTCTGATGTTAAACCAAGTGTAAACAGAGAAAAATGCATAGGCTGCAGAGTATGTATTAAATGGTGCCCGGCTGGTGCAATAACTATTGATAATATGAGCAATAAAGCAAATATAGTATCTAAGGTATGTATAGGATGTGGAGAATGTGTTGTTCTTTGTTCTAAATCTGCTATTAGTATAAACTGGGAAGAAAATGAATTAAAGATCCAGGAAAAGACAGCAGAATATGCCCTTGCGGTTCTTAGTGAGAAAGAAGATAGAGTGGGATTTTTTAACTTTCTTATTAATATATCACCAAATTGTGATTGCTACAGTTGGAATAATATACCAATAGTATCGGATATAGGTATATTAGCATCAGTTGATCCGGTTGCTATAGATCAAGCTTCTGTTGATCTTGTAAACAATTTAGTGAATAGAGATATATTTAAAGCATTGAATAAAGAATGGAGATATATGCTTATACACAGTGAGAAAATAGGGCTTGGTAGCAGAGAGTACGAACTTATTAATATAGACTAATTATCTTCTGCTCTATCATAATGGGAGAATCTCATTGAATATGTCCCTCTCCCCTTGCTCATAGACCTAAGAAGCGTAGAATATCCAAACATCTTGGATAAAGGAACAATTCCCTTAATAACTTTTGTTATTCCCTTATCAGTTATTCCTTCAATCTTTCCTTTTGAATTGAGATCCCCTATTATATGTCCTATATACTCTTCAGGGGTCATAACTTCTATCTCCATCATCGGTTCAAGAAGTACAGGCTTGCCTTTTCTCAGTCCATCAATAAATGCCATTGATGCAGATATTCTGAACCCCAATTCTGTTGATTCTCCTTCTATATATTCAGCATCAATGAAATTTACACTTATATCTATTACTGGATAACCCATAACACCGCTTGATAATGAGTCTCTAACTCCATCTTCTACAGCAGCAACAAACTCATTGGGTATATTAATAGTTAAAGAGTTGATAAATTCAAAACCTTTATCTTTTGGTTCAAGCTCTAAGAATAGATGTCCATGATGCTTTTTCCCTTCGATTTCTTTAAAGAACTTTCCTTCAGATTTAACCTTCTCTTTTATAGTCTCTCTGTAAACCACTTGGGGTTTACCTACCTTAACCTCGAGTCCAAAATCTTCATATAATCTCTTTACGAATACATCTAGATGGAGCTCACCCATACCAGATATTATTGTTTGACCTGTTTCTTCATCCTCTTTTATTCTTACTGTGGGGTCTTCCCATGATAACTTTTCTAATGATTGATTTAACTTATCCATATCCGAAATCCTCTTAGGTTCAACAGCAATAGAGATAACAGGCTCAGGAAATTCTATAGGTTCAAAGGTTATAGGATTACTTTCATCACATAATGTGTCTCCAGTTGTAGCATTTTTCAAACCTGTGACAGCGAGGATATCCCCAGCTTTCCCTTTATTTACTCTTTCTTTTCTATTAGCATGCATTCTAAATAGCCTTGCAATCCTTTCTTTCTCTCTTCTTCTCGGATTATATACAGGATCTCCATCACTTATGGTCCCAGAATATATTCTTATATATGTAAGCCTCCTTCCTTCATAATTCATTATCTTAAATGCTAAAGCCGAAAAGGGAGCTTTTTCAAGACTTTTCCTTTCTTCTTGCTCTCCTGTTATAGGGTTCAATCCTTCCACTGGCTTAATATCTAATGGAGATGGAAGATAATCTACAATAGCATCAAGAAGCAGCTGTACGCCTTTATTTTTAAGCCCAGACCCCAAAAGGAGTGGAACAGCTTCTCCTGTTAGTACCTTTCTCCGCAACGCTGATTTTATATCATACTCTTCAATTCCTTTTTCATTTATATATAACTCCATAAGCTCGTCGTCTATCTCTGCTAACCTTTCTATTAGACTATTCCTATATTCTTCCACCATATTTTTAAGGTTCTTAGGTATATCTACCTCAAAGTATGTAAATCCAAGGTCTTCTTCATTCCATTCATATGCTCTCATACTTATAATATCAACCACTCCTCTAAAACTATTTTCCTTACCTATAGGTATCTGAATGGGTATTATTTTTTTTGTATGGAATTTTTCCCCCATCTCTTTAAATACTTTAAAGAAATCGGCTCCAACTCTATCCATTTTATTAACAAAGGATATTCTTGGAACCATATATTTATCAGATTGATACCATACAGCTTCTGATTGAGGTTCAACCCCCTCTACTCCACAGAATATAGCAACTGCTCCGTCTAAGATCCTGAGAGATCTTTCTACCTCTATAGTGAAGTCAACATGCCCTGGGGTATCTATTATATTTATTATATGATTTTTCCACCTACAACTTGTAGCTGCAGCAGTAATACTTATTCCTCTTTCTTTTTCCTGAGGCATCCAGTCCATTATAGCTTCTCCAAAATGGACTTCGCCTATCTTATGTGACACTCCTGTATAGTACAATATTCTTTCTGTTACAGTGGTCTTTCCAGCATCTATATGAGAGATGATTCCTATATTTCTTATGATAGAAATATTATCATGTTTCATATTATTGGATAATACAATATTATTTTTCTATTTTCAATAAAAATAAACAGATTTTGCCGTAATGTCCTCTCTGAACCATGTAAGATATAAAAATAGTTCAGAAGGCGAAAAGTGCGGAAGACAGGGGTTCGGGGTTAAACGTGGACGTAGAACTTATATAGTGCAGAAGTTCGGAAGAACCCCAAATTCCGAAATAGAGATTTTTGGGCTTCTTTCAATGATAAAAACATAG
>CAZCTP010000100.1:0-9138 GCA_964501575.1 uncultured Thermodesulfobacteriota bacterium | reverse complement strand
TTCAATCTCTTCATTTAGTATCTCAAACAGATTGTCTTCCTCAATCCCCTTTTTCACCTTGTTCTGATTATATAGAGCCACATCAGAAACTATAGCTCTTGCCAATCTCTTAGCTGCTTCTAGATCTTTAACTAAACTCATTTTATTCCTCCAATTCTGTATTCCAATACGCTATATCTACTATTTTTAAGAATGGCATCCATTCTTTATATTGAATATTTTTTAAAAGAGGCGTATATTTAGGTCTTTGTGGATTTTTTATAAGCCTCATCTTAGCTTCATTTGGAGTCCTTCCACCCTTCTTCCTATTACATGATATACAACAGCATACAACATTTTCCCATGTGCTTTTACCACCTCTTGACCTTGGGATAATATGATCTATATTTAACCTACTTTTTGGTAGCTTTTCCCCACAGTATTGACATGTATTATTATCTCTGGCAAATATATTGAGTCTATTAAATCTAACATGTCTACTCGGAATTCTATCATATGCTAAAACCATTATAACCCTTGGTATTTTAATAACTCTATCTACAAGCCCTATCGTATCATCTTTGGCTTCTACAGGAATTTTACTCCAGCTCTCAAAATTGAATAACTTATATTCTTCATTTACTGCTCTTGCAATATCTAAATAGAGCAGACAAAATGCCCTTTTAACAGATGTTATATTTATAGGTAAAAAGGACCTATTCAATACAAGAACAGCACCACCAATCATATTATCCCCCCTCTTCAATTCTTTTTATAGATTCTCCAATAATTGTTAGTTCACTATCTTTAACTGTTCGTAAATCTATAACAATTTCGTTATTATAGATTCTTACTATAATAGGTGGATTATTATTCCTTAACCTATTTTCTATCATATTTACAGAATTATTGGAAGATTTAATTGATATGACCTTTGTAGGAATATTAAAAAGTGGAAGAGAACCACCACCTGCTTGTGAAAAATCA
This sequence comes from uncultured Thermodesulfobacteriota bacterium, assembly GCA_964501575.1. Taxonomy (GTDB): domain Bacteria; phylum Desulfobacterota; class CAZCTP01; order CAZCTP01; family CAZCTP01; genus CAZCTP01. Next base: position 8,172 of record CAZCTP010000100.1, on the reverse strand, counting down.
TCCTTTATCTCCGCATTAATGTTACACTTTTTAAGATATCGATACAGTCTTTTTGCCTTCTTTTCTATATGAGAGATTGGAGTTGTTAACATCTTTAATGTAGGAATCTTATTTATAGCTTCCTTCTCATCAAGGTATAGTCTCAATGTAGCTTCTAAGGAAGCTAATGTTAGCTTATCTATCCTTAATGCCCTATAAAGAGGGTTCTCTTTAATCATATCTATAAATATTCTTTTACCTATTATTATACCTGACTGAGGTCCTCCTATAAGTTTATCACCACTGAATGTTATAATATCTGCTCCGTTTTTAATAGCATCTTTAACCAAAGGTTCACTATCTATTCCGTATTTACTAAGGTCTATCATTAATCCACTGCCGATATCTTCCATGACTGGAATTCTATATTCTCTTCCTAAGGATACGAGCTCCTTTAAACTGACATCAGAACTAAATCCTATTATCTTAAAGTTGCTTGGATGCACTTTTAATATTAGCCCTGTATCAGGAGATATAGACATTTCATAATCTTTAATGTAGGTTCTATTTGTAGTACCAACCTCTACTATTTTTACTCCACTGGATTTCATTATATCTGGTAATCTAAATCCTCCTCCTATCTCTATCAATTCACCTCTTGAAATAATAACTTCTTTCCCTCTTGCAAAGCTATCTAACGCCAATAATACCCCTGCAGCATTATTGTTAACTACAACCGAAGCCTCACCACCTGAAAGTTCACATATTAAATTTTCTATATGCGATAAACGAGAAGTCCTTTTACCTTTTTGGAGGTCATATTCAAGATTTGAATAAGAAGTAGCTATCATATTTATATTTTTTGCCACAGTTTCATCGAATATAGACCTGCCAAGATTTGTATGTATTATTATACCTGTTGCATTTATAACCCTTCTCAAATTATAATTATTTAACTCGTAAACCTTACTTCTGACCTCTTCTATTATATCTTCATAGGAAATATTTATTGGTTCAGTTAATGATTTAATATATCTTCTCTTTTCTTCTAATACTGAATGTATAGCCTTTATTAATATCCATCTTGGAAATTGAGATAAAAGATCTTCTATCAAGGAATCATTGAGAATTATATTTACAGAAGGAAGTCTCCTTAAGAAACTATCCATAGATTAGCAGGTATCACAACTCTTTGAGTTACAAGTGGAGCACTTAGTTGAAGATGATCCAATATATGTACCTCCACTCTTAAAACCAAATATAGACATCTTTTTCTCTACATTACTACTTTTACAATCCGGGCATAGAACATCTGTAGATGAATTAAACACTATCTCTTCAAATTCCCTTTTACATTCAAGACAGGTATATTCAAATATCGGCATTAATTTCCTCCTTCTTTAATCCCCTTTTGAAATTTCTCCCAATCTGATGAAAATCTCTCTATACCTATGTCTGTAAGAGGATGTTTTATTATTTGTTCAATAACTCTAAATGGTATGGTAGCTATATCAGCTCCTATTAGAGCTGACTCTAAAACATGTAAAGGATTCCTTATACTTGCCACAATTATTTCACTTTCAAACCCATAGTTATTAAATATATCAGCAATTTTCTCTATTACACCCATACCATAATGGGATATATCATCCAATCTACCTATAAATGGGCTTACATATGATGCTCCTGACTTTGCAGCAAGAAGAGCTTGAAGTGGAGAAAATATAAGTGTTACATTAACCTTTATACCATTATTAGCTAACTCCCTTGTAGCCTTTAGCCCATCTTCAGTCATTGGAATCTTTACCACAATATTTTCATGAATTCTTGCTAAATTCACTGCTTCTTTTACCATATTTCCTACATCCTTACTCAGAACTTCAACACTTATTGGGCCGTCTATAATATCACATATTCTTAAGATAAGTTCTTTAAAATCAGCCTTTTCTTTCGCTATTAAAGAGGGATTTGTAGTAACGCCATCTATTATACCTAATTCCTTCGCCCTCTTAATTTCATCAATATTTGCTGTATCAATAAATATCTTCATAAAACAAACCTCTTTTTTTATATAACATATATATCATAAGCTTTATTATTTTTCAACATAAATTTTATCTGGACTTTCCCCAAAATTTTTAGCAATACTGGATAGCGAAAGGTAATAACAATTGTTTCTTATTTCTCCTTCTTATCAGATCAGGTATTATTCCTGTTCTGGAAGCAAAAAGCGCCTTATAAATCCCATCGGCTATGGCATATTGCCGAAAATCTGGTATCTCTTAAAAGATTGCTGAAAATTTCTTAAATATGCCAAAATGTCATGCTGAACCTTGTTTTAGCATCTAAGTATTTCAATGGGTTATGAGACCCTGAAATAATACTGATATTCATCAGCACAGGATTCAGGGTGACAAAATAGGATTTTTCAGCAATCTCCTTAATTTTTTCTTGACAAAAAAAATATTCTATTTTAGACTTTTTTACATTTAGAAAAAGGTTATACCTTTATGCCTGAATATAAAATTTTTGATAAATATAAAGGTAAAAAGAGAAGTGAATCCTTAGTTAAGCAGATAAAGGATAAGATATTTAGAGGAGAATTCTTGCCAGGAGAGAAACTCCCCTCTGAGAGGGAGCTATCCAGAAGATTTGAGGTAAGCAGAGTGACATTGAGAGAAGGATTAAAAAAACTTGTTTCTACTGGATTCCTTGAGGTGAAAAGAGGAGTTAAGGGAGGTTATTTTGTGATAGATAGGATAAATGATTCTATCAGAGAATCTATCTATGATTTAGCAAGAATGAATAAGCTACCCCTTGACGATGTGGTAGAAACAAGGATTATTTTAGAATCTGAGGTGGTAAGACTTGCCTGTGAAAGAGCTACCAAAAAGAATTTTTTAATAATAGAGAAGGAACTAAAAGAACATAAGAAGATCATTGAAAGTAATGAATCCGAGATATATAAAGCAAAGAGAGGACTTGTTTTCCATAGACTTATTGCTGAATCTGTTAATAATTCTGTTTTAGCCTCGGCTATAAATTATATAATTGATCTGCATAATATTATACTGCCCAATTTTAGATATGGTTACAAATTCTTAAAAGTTCTTTATAAAGAACATGTAGATATATACCTTGCTATTAAAGAAAGAAACCCTGAAAAGGCAAGTATTTTGATGAAGAACCATCTAAATAATGCTTTAGTAGATTCTGAGAAGATTAATCGAGAGTTAAGTAAGGAGGCGATATGAAAAAAATCTTTCCAAAGATTTTTATCCTTGTCTTTTTTATAACTATTTTATATGTCTATGTCGCGACAGGAGATAGAATAGTTGAATATGAAGAGCATTTATACGATGTAAAGATAATAGAAAATAATGTATGGATTGTAGGATATTATGGAGTAATTATCCATTCAAAAAATGGAGGAGAGAGTTTTGAACTGCAAAATAGTGGGACAAAAAGAGCTTTATTTAGTGTAGATTTTATTGATACATTGAATGGATGGGTTGTTGGGTCAGAAGGAACTATTATTCATACAACCGATGGAGGAAAAACATGGAGATCTCAAAAGAGCAATACAAAACAGCATTTATATCAGGTTAAATTCATAAATAAGCTGGAAGGATGGGCTGTAGGAAGTTATGGTATTGTTCTTTCCACAAAAGATGGTGGAAATAACTGGAGGGTTCATAAATTACCTGATGAGTATATGATTAATTGTCTTTCTTTTGTTGATTCCAATCACGGATGGATTGGAGGAGAGTTTGGAGTTATCTATCATACAGAGGATGGTGGCAGGACATGGATTAAGCAGGATAGTAGAATAGAGGTTGGTTTAGCCAGTGGAGAAAGCCGTTCAATATTCGACATAAATTTCGTGGACAGAAATGTGGGCTTTGCTGTTGGGCTTGATGGAGTGATACTGAGAACCTACGATGGTGGAAAGGTATGGAGCAATATAACCGATAAATGTTTGCCTTGTGAAAAGAATAAAGATTCCCTCTATAGGATTTTTATAAAGGGGAATAAGGTTTTTTCTGTAGGGGCAAGAGGAAGTATTCTATTCAGCGAAGATAGGGGCGATAACTGGGCTTATATTCCTGTTGAATTCAGAAGAAATCTAAATTCTATAGACTTTAATGATAAGGGACTGGGAATAATAGTCGGTGATAATGGGATGATGCTTAAAACTACTGAAGGTGGTTCAAGGTGGAGAGTAATAAAATTAAGTAAATAGGAGGGAAATAGATTGAGAAAGATAGCAGAGTTTGTTATTAGATTCAGGTTGCCTATTTTAATTCTTATAATAATATCATCTATAATATTTTGCTATGGTATCTCAAAGATTGAAATGTATACTGTTTTTGAAGACTTACTTCCACCAAATCATCCATATATAAAAACTCATCAAGAATTCAGGAAGGTATTTGGTGGAGCAAATCTGGTTGCAATATCTGTTGAGGTAAAAAATGGAACAATATTTAATCCTGAAACATTGAAAAAGGTGAAGAAACTCACAGAAGTTATTGAATTCACCGAGGGAGTGAATAACTATCAGATATTTTCTATTGCAAGGAGAAAAGTAAAGGATATAAGAGCCACTGCCTGGGGTATAGAATCAAAACCAATAATGTTTCCAGATGTCCCTGAGACAGAGGAGGGATTAAAAGAGCTAAAGAAGGTAATATACGCCAATGATAGTATATATGGTCCCCTTATCTCCCTTGATAGTAAGGCTGCATTTATATATGCAAGCTTTCTTGAAGAAAAATTGGATTATAGCAATATATTTAATAGGATTATGAGTGCAGCAAAATCTCTTGAAGACTCTAATACAAAAATATATGTGGCTGGTGAACCAATCCTGTACGGATGGATATATCACTATTTAGGTAAGATTGTTATTATCTTTGCTATAACTATTTTATCTATACTCCTTCTATTATTTGTATATTTCCGGAATTTTCAGGGTATAGTGTTTCCATTTATATCTGTTTTTGTGACAGCCATATGGGGTGTTGGATTCACAGGATTTATGGGTTATAATTTCGATCCTCTCGTTCTTGTTATACCCTTCTTAATTGGTGGAAGAACCATAAGTCACTCTGTCCAGATGAGAGAAAGATTCTTTGAGGAGTATGAAAGGCTCGGTGATAGAAAAGCCGCTGCAACTGAGGCATGTGCCGGATTGTTGATCCCCGGTCTTATCTCCATTATTACAGATGCAGCAGGAGTCTTTATTATTGCATTAGCCCCTATACCAATTCTTGTGAAAATAGCATATGTTGGTAGCTTCTGGGTTTTAAGTAATATTATAAGTGTTCTATTCTTAGATCCAATATTATGCTGTTACTTTCCTGCCCCTAAGGGGGTTGTTGGTAGAATGGAAAATGACCTTCTGGCAAGAATCCTGAAATTTTCCTCAAGAATATGCTTTGGAAAACTTAAATGGCTTCCTATTTCTGCTACAATCCTTATAGTCGTTTGGAGTATATATAACATAAGATATTTAACCATTGGTGATGCCCATCCTGGTTCCCCTATTCTATGGCCCGATTCAGATTTTAATGTGGCAACGAAGCATATAAATGATAAATTTCCTGGAACAGAACAATTAATTATTGTTGTTGAAGGCAAAAAGCCTGATGCAATGAAGATTCCTGAGGTTCTACATAATATGGAGGCATTTCAGAAGTATTTGAAGAAGTATGAAAAGGTTGGAGGGACAGACTCGGTTGTTAATCTGGCAAAGAAAGTTAATATGGTTTTGCATAATGATAACCCAAAATGGAGGATAATGCCCGAATCTAATTATGATTCTGCTGGACTATTCCTTATTGCCCAAGAGAGTAGTGAGCCTGGCGATTTTGATAAATGGGTAAATTATAACTTTAAGGATGGAAATATTGTTGTATTCTTAAAAGACCATAAAGGAGATACAATAAGGGAAGTTATAAGAAGATGTAAGGAATATATAAAAAATCATCCCATGAAAAATGCTAAATATAGACTTGCAGGGGGATATATAGGAATTGTTGCTGGAGGAAACGAGGTTATAGCAAAGGCCCATGAACGGAATCTATTTGCTATCCTATTTATTACATTTCTATTCTGCGCTATTGCATATAGATCGGTTATTGCAGGTATACTTTTTATTATGTCCACAACCATAGCCAATTTTACAACTATTGCATTTATGGCATACAACAATATAGGTATGAATGTAAATACTATCCCTGTGGTAACTCTTGGTGTCGGTCTTGGTGTGGATTATGGATTATATATTGTTAGTAGAATAATGGAGGAATATGAAAAATGTAGTGATCTTAAAACAGCTATATTTACAAGTCTGTATACTGCCGGGAGAGCAGTGGTATTTACAGCAACAACAATAACTGCTGGAATAATATTTTGGTGGTTTTCGCCTTTGAGATTCCAGGCTGAAATGGGTATGCTCCTGACAATAGTATTACTTTTAAATATGCTCGGCGGTATGTTTCTGTTACCAGCGATTATATATATAATTAAACCAAGATTTGTAGTGAAACCAAGAACTTCTGCTAAATTTTTAAAATAAGGAGGATTTCATGCCATATAATGATTTAAGAGAGTTTTTTGATAAATTAGAAAGTATGGATGACCTTGCAAAGATAAAAGAGGAGGTTGACTGGAATCTTGAAGCTGGAGCAATAATGAGAAGAGCAAATGAGTCCGAAGCCCCCTGTGTTTTATTTGAAAATATAAAGGGATATCCCAGAGGTTATAGGCTTGCCTCAGGGGTCTTATCTACATTTAAAAGGCTTGCTCTTACAATGGAGATGAACCCTGATTCTACATATAATGAAATATTAGATGAATATATGAATAGGAGAAAAAATCCTATAAAACCGATAGTTGTGAGTGATGGTCCATGCAAGGAAAATATTATAAAGGGAGATGAAGTTGATTTATTTAGATTTCCGGCCCCATTAGTCCATGGAGGAGATGGGGGTAGATATATCGGAACATTAGATATTGGAATATGCAAGGATTTTGATTCTGACTGGGTAAATTATGGAACATATAGATTGATGATCCATGATAAAAATTCAACTGGAATTGCAATGCTTCCATCCCAACATGTTGGTATTATATATACAAAGTATGAGGGAGAGGGTAAGCCGATGCCTTATGTTGCATGTATCGGTGTTGATCCAGTAATAAGCTTTATTGCCACAACCGGAGTCCCCTATGGTGTTAATGAAGTTGATATTATAGGAGGAGTCAGAAGAGAACCTTTAAGATTGATAAAGTGTGAAACTCTGGACTTATATGTGCCTGCGACAGCAGAACTCGTCCTTGAAGGAGAAATGTTACCCTATGAGAGAAGAGATGAAGGAACATTTGGTGAATATTCAGGTTATCAGGTATCTGAAAGGGGACCAAGACCTGTCTTCAAAGTAAAGTGCATAACCCACAGAAATAACCCTATAATTACAGTATCATGCATAGGAGTATACCGGGACGACTTTCTAATAGCCGGTCTTATGGGATGGGCAGCAGATTTTAAGGAATATCTCTTAGAGCTTGGAATTCCAATAACAGGAATATATATACCCCCGGAAAGTGGAGCACAACTCTGTATTGTTGCGACTAAAACTCCTTATCCAAGGATAGCAAACAGGATTGCAAGCGCTATATGGGGGCATAAGAATGGATTATTCATTCCAAGAGTTATGGTTGTTAATGATGATGTTGATCCAACAAATATGACCCAGGTTATCCATGCATTTGTGACAAAGTGTCATCCAAAGACAGGAACAATTATATTTGATAAGTCTCCTGGATGTGTTGTAACACCATTTATAGACCAATTTATAGAAGAAAGGGACGAAAAGGGACTTATGGCATCTGGATGCAATGTCCTGTATGATTGTACCTGGACATTAAATAGGGGAAAAATACCGGTCCGTTCAGCATTCGAGGATATATATCCGCAAGAGATTAAAAGTAGAGTTTTAAATAAATGGGAGAAATATGGATTTAAGTAATCACCGTGAACCGTTATCCGTTAACCGTGTTCGAGAGGATTAGGGGAAAATGGAAGAAGTATAGATTTAAGTAAAGAATTAAAAAGTGAAAAATAATATTAAGAGGGATAATTTAAAACTTGATTTTTAAAAGGGGGTGATATAAAATTACAAATTA
>CAZCTP010000099.1:0-9270 GCA_964501575.1 uncultured Thermodesulfobacteriota bacterium | reverse complement strand
AGGAAGCAACTATTGCTATAAAGATATTTATCATCTGGTCGAATCTTTTATCTATGGATTCGAATCTTTTATCTATGGATTCAAACCTTTTATCTATAGATTCAAACCTTTTATCCATCTCTCTTAATATAGCCTTTTGTCCTTCTTCAAGCCTTGTAAGCCTCTCTATTATCTCCTTATCACTAATTCTTGGGGCTTTCTCAATAGCATAAACAAAATGAGGTATAAATAATATTGATAATATTTCTATCACCAAGATTAATTTATTCATTATGTTTTCAATATACCATTAAAAAATAAAAATATCAAATAACTTATCAGCAAAATGGAAATACCAAAGCACCTGTCTCCAGAAGAGAGGCATGGTATACTCATGAAAAAGATAGGATATGTTTCTGATGAAGTATATAAAGGGATAGCAGTTATAAGTATAATAGTTCAGCTTCAGAGATATTAAAGGAGACTGCTTCTGAGATAGATACTGAAGTTACTTTTTTGCCGCCAATTAATCTGGATAAGGTATTATGTTCTTATTAATAAAAGGGGATACCATGTACATGATTTTCCCTAAAATAATGTTTTTTCTGGAGTGCCCCGCTTTTTGCTTATTCACCTCTCTATTTCAGAATTCGGGAAACGGTGGCTTGTTGACAACTTTTTATCTATTCAATATACTTTTAATTATTATAAAAAATTTATCCTATAATAAGTTATGAATCTTCCAGAAATATTAGATGATGTTTCTATAATTTTATCCGGTGAAGCAGGTCAGGGTATTCAAACAATAGAACAATTATTAATGAGATCTTTTAAACTTTCAGGATATAATGTGTTTGCTACAAAGGAATATATGTCCAGGATTAGAGGTGGAAATAATTCTACTGAAATAAGAGTTTCTTCAAATAGAGTATTAGCCTGTTTGAAGAGGATAGATTTTTTTATTCCTATGAATACTGGAGCTATGGCAAGATTTGGTGAGAGGATTACAGACAAAACTGTTATTATAGGTGATAAGAAGTTTATAGATAAAAGATATCTTACAGGCAATTATAATGTTATTGATTTACCTATATCTAAGCTGTTACTGGAAATTGGCAGTAAGATTTACTCAAATATTATCACTTTTGGCATTTTGGTAAATCTTTTTGATATTGATATAAATAATACAATAACCCTTATAAAAAAATTTTTTAGCGACCAATCAGATGAAGTAATAAATAAGAATATTGAAGCTGTGAAGATAGGATATGATACTTCTAAAAATATATTGGGCCCTGTAAAGGACTCTATTAATATCAGGAAGTCTGATAAAGTAAAGAACGAGATCTTGATGAATGGAACTGACTCAATAGGATTGGGGGCAATAGCCGGGGGATGTAATTTTATTGCATCCTATCCTATGTCACCTTCAACAGGAACTCTTATATTTTTGGCTAATCATGCAAAGGAGTTTGAAATAATAGTGGAACAGGCTGAAGATGAGATAAGCGCAATAAATATGGGACTTGGTGCCTGGTATGCAGGAGCAAGGGCTATGGTAACCACTTCAGGTGGAGGCTTTGATTTGATGGTTGAAGCACTGAGTCTTGCTGGATGTATCGAATCTCCAATGGTAATTCACTTAGCTCAGAGACCTGGACCAGCAACAGGACTTCCAACAAGGACTGAACAGGGAGATCTTGATATTGCTCTTTACTCCGGTCATGGAGAATTTCCAAGAATTATATTTGCACCAAGAGGTATTGAAGATGGCTTCTATCTTACCCAGAAAGCCTTTAACATTACTGATAAATATCATGTTCCAGTAATAATTCTTACAGATCAATACTTTCTTGATTCATATTACAATATTAGTGAAATCGATATCAGTAATATAAGAATTGAGAGATATATAATTAAAACAGCTAAAAATTATAAAAGGTATAGAATAACCGAAAGCGGCATATCTCCTCGAGGTATCCCTGGATATGGTGAAGGTTATGTTAAAGTTGATAGTGATGAGCATAATGAATATGGAAATATTACTGAAGATTTTATTATGAGAGAGAATATGGTAAATAAAAGGCTCAGAAAGATGGAGCAGATTAAAAAAGAGATAAATCCACCGATTTTTATAGGTAGGGAAAATTATAAGCATATAGTTGTTGGATGGGGTTCAACATACAATGTAATTAAAGAAGCACTTGAAATCTTAGGAAGAGATGATATAGCTTTCCTTCATTTCAACCATATATATCCCTTTTCTGATGGAACAAGAGATCTGCTTATTAAAGCAGATAAAAAGGTTATAATTGAGAATAATGCAACCTCTCAATTTGGTAAATTAGTAAAGATTTTTACAGGAGTGGATTTTAATGAAAAGATATTGAAATATAATGGATTACCCTTTATGTTAGAGGAGGTTGTAGATAGCTTAGACAAAATATTTTAAAAAGATCTATTTATGGATACCTTATTTGATTTACAAAAAGAAATAGATATAGCCTGGTGCCCTGGATGTGGTAACTTTAGTATATTAGAGGCTTTAAAAAGAGCATTAACAGAACTTGAAATAAATCCTAAAAATTTAGTGATGGTCTCAGGGATAGGGCAGGCTGCAAAGACCCCACATTATCTGAGGACCAACTTTTTTAATGGACTACATGGCAGAGCTCTTCCGGTTGCAGTGGCGATTAAGGCATCAAATCCTGATTTGACAGTTATTGCAGAGAGTGGTGATGGAGATATGTATGGAGAAGGAGGTAACCATTTTATTCATACAATAAGAAGAAATCCTGATATAACAAATATTATACATAATAATATGGTATATGGTTTAACAAAAGGGCAGGCATCCCCTACAAGTAGAAGAGGATTTAAAACATCCGTACAGACAACCGGAGTATATTCAGAGCCCTTTAATCCAGTATCTATAGCAATCTCTCTTAATGCCTCCTTTGTGGCTCGCGCATTTTCCGGGGATATAGATAGGACCATAGAGATATTAAAAAAAGCTATTATGAATAAAGGATATTCCCTTGTTGACATCTTCCATCCATGTATTTCTTTTAATAGAATGAATACATATAAGTGGTATAAGGAAAATACATACTATCTTGATGATTCCCATGATTCATATAACCGCATAGATGCATTTAAAAAAGCTATAGAGTCAGATAAATTACCCCTTGGAATATTCTATATAAATGATGATAATCCAACATTTGAGGAAAATCTTCCAATCTATAAGAATAGTAAAGAGCCATTATATAAAAGGGAACGTGATATAAATAGGATTAAAGATTTGATAGACTCTATGAGAAGATAGCTATTCACCCCTATTATTAATACGCTCTAATATTTATATATACCTTGGAATAAATATAATCAGGAACATGATTTAAAAAAAATTTCATTTTCTACAATTTAAGCTTAGCTTATTTTATATATATTTTACTTTATAATATTTAGATAACATTATGATATTAATACATTTTTGTATGAATTTTGTTAAACATAATATCAAGAACATCCTTAAAGAATATAATATATTTATAGAAACCTTTAAAATTATCTATAGTAGATTGGTCTAAATACCTTTTATTCTAAAATACTAACGGATAAAGAATTTATACTTAGTAGACTTTTCTACACTTAACAGGATTGAAAGCATTTCCTATTTCGTGATTGACATAATGAAAACATAATATTAAGATAAAATTTATAAAAATATTTTGTTTAGTAATATTAGTAATAAGGAGGGAGAGATGGCAAAATATAATTTTTTAGATATGCCAAGGGATAAAGAACTTAAGATGGTGTGCGAAAAATATCCTGAGGTTCCAAGAAATTTTATACTTAAAACAGACCTTGCAAGAAGAGGGGTCAATTTTACAAAGAGGGCTATTGAAGAGCTACAGGATCCAAAATATGAGTGGACACCGAGTATACTATTCCAGTGGCATGGAATGGATAAAACAGAATCCTATCATCTACCTGTTGGATGTTATTTTAATGATGCAACTCCCTGTGGGATTGTAATGAGTCCACCAGAAAAGGATCCATATACAATAGATCTGATAGATGATAAATTTTATGTATTATCAGATGATGAGATATTGGAGGAGGTAAATTTCTATCTTAGACCTAAATATTATGATAAGAGATCAAGAACTGGAAAACTTTTACAGGCTGTGGGGATGATGGCAGGTTTTGACAATATATGCATAGTGAGCAGTAATCATTGTAAATATTTTTCTGAAGGACTCCAGTGTAAATTCTGTGATATGGATTATAATACAAGGCATCAAATGAAGATGGGAAGGGAATTCTATTCAAGGATAACTCCAGAGGATGCTTATGATTTGATATATGAAGCTTTAAAGCAAAAGGGTAAATGGAGACAATGTTTTATAACCGGGGGATCTGATCCAAGAAATAACTTTGAAAATGAAGTTGATTTTCATGTTGACATAATAAAGGCTATTAAACAGGCTGCAAAGGATATAGCCAGTGATAATTTCCCTGTTAATCTTTTAATGACGCCCCTCGAGGAGGATCAGTATATAAAGTTAAAAGAAGCTGGTCTGGAAGGGTTTGGATGTTATTTTGAGATATGGGACGAAGAGAAGTTCAGTCTTATTTGTCCTGGGAAGGCAAAATATGTTGGCAGGGATAAGTGGCTTGAAAGGTCTTTAAATGCTGTTAAGATATTTGGAAGAGGAAATGTCAGTGCCGGATGGGTCCCCGGCATTGAAATGGCTCCTTCTCCATATGGATTTGAGGATATAGATGAGGCTGTAAATTCCACATTAGAAGGGTATAAATTTTTAATTGAGCATGGAATCGCAATGGCAGGTTCAAACTGGTCTATTATGCCCGGATCTGAATTTTATAGGATGGGAGCCACTCCGCCACCCCTTGAGTTTTATGTTAAACTGGATCTTGGGAGATATAAATTATATAAAGAATACGGTGGATTTAGAGAGGGTGAAGGAGCTTTCTGTTGTGATTCTATGTGTAGAAGATCCCAGCCATGGAGTTGCTATATAGATTATCAGAGACTTCTTTAGGAGGATTATATGGAGAGACTATCAAGAGAGTTAATGGATGCAATTAATGAAGCAGATACTATAAAGACATTGACTACAACAGATGAAGAGGGTATCCCTTATACTGTTTTTAAGGATTCTATGAGAGCAATGGATGAGGATACACTTGCATATATTGAGCTTATTGAGGGGTCTAATACATATAAAAATATGCTAAGGAATCACTGGTCTAAGAAATATGTGGTTATAGGTATTTTAAATAAAAGGCTCAATATAAACTATCAAATTAAAGGAATACCATATAAGTATATACTTGAAGGACCAATCTGGGATGAATTTCTGGAAAGAATATGGAAGATTCTTCCTGATTCAGATCCCTCAGGGGTCTGGTTGATAAAGGTAGAGCATGTTAAGAATCAGGACTATAATATAAGAAGAGAAGAGGAGGAGAGAAGGATTATAAATCAAAGGATATGGAGAAGGATAAGGGGTCCAAGACCCTAATTAATTAGTGAAGGTTATTATTTATTGAGGAGAGGTTATTTATATTTAACCCTCTCTATTTCTATATAACTTAATAAAGTTATCTATAAGTAAGCTTCACTCTAAGGCAGGAGAAAAACCAGGATGCCATTCCTGTCAGAACTGCATAATAGGACTCACTTTTTGAGACAGTTACTAATTTAAAGCAACTCATTACATATTTTGGGCGTATTTAAAAATATGAGTATTTATTTTAAACCAATATGGTTTGATTCATTGGGTGCGAAAAGCTCATGCACTCTGGTTAAAACCCCTGATATTTCTATTCTGATAGATCCTGGTGTAGCTGCTATGCAGCCAAGCTTTCCAGCTTCTGAGGAAGATAAAATTTATTGGGAGTCTCAGGGTAGAGAAGCAATAAAAAGAGCCAGTAAAGAGGCAGATATTATTATTGTTTCCCATTACCATCATGATCATTATTCTCCAGATGACTTAAGTCTCTATGCCAATAAACTCCTTTTTGCAAAGAATCCCAATGAATATATAAATGATTCACAACGTAAAAGAGCTGAAGATTTTTATTCTAAAATATGTAAACAATTTGGTGAAATAGCCTTAGATGATATATTAAAACAGAAAGAATATAAAGAATATCCTGATCCTTTGAATGATTTACCTATAGCTACTCATAAGGATTTTGGAGATTATGGAAAAAGGAAAAGAGAGCTGTTCGATTTAGGGATAGGATGGTTTAAGAAAAGAGCTGTTAAATGGAATAAGAACCCAGAAATACCTGAATTGAAATTTAAGAAGATCGAGGTAAAATATCCTGAAGGGAAAGAATTCTATTTTGGTAAAACTACATTAAGGTTTACAGCTCCACTATTTCATGGAATAGAATTCTCAAGGGTTGGATGGATATTTGCTACAGTGATAGAATATGGAGATAAGAAGCTAATTCATTCAAGTGATATGAATGGTCCAGTTATAGAGGATTATGCAGAATGGATAATCAAAGAAAATCCTAATATACTGATTTTAGATGGCCCAATGACCTATATGTTCGGTTATCTGCTTAATAGAATCAATTTAAATAGAGCAATATCTAATGTTTTAAGGATAATAAATGAGACTGATACAGAACTAATTATTTATGATCATCATCTCCCGAGAGAAAAGAAGTTTATAGAAAATACTAAAGATGTCTGGAAAAGTGCCAAGGAATTGAAAAAAGGGTTATTCACTGCTGCGGAGTTTTTAGGAGAGACTCCAAAGGTTTTAAGAAAATAGGTCAATAAAGAATTATAAAAAGGGCATAAATTACAGATATCTTAAAGTAAAGATAGAATTTAGATTAATAGAATGTTAGAGTATTAGTGTTAATATATAATGAAGGATTTTCGGATGAAAATAGTAGTGTTTTTGGTATCAATATTGATTCCCACCCTTCTTTTTGCTGATATAATCGGGAAGATAATAGAAACCTATCCTGATGGGTCAGCCAGGCATATAATTTATTATAAAGAAGATAAAAAAATAGTGGAAGAGATTTATGATTATAAAGGAAATCTTATTAAAAGAGTTGGAAGGGTGCCGGATGGTAAAGTTAAAGTATATTCTAATAGTGGAATATTACAGGAAGAATGGAATTTTAAGAACGGTATACCAGATGGTATAAACAGGATATATTTTAAGAACGGGATACTATGGGCAGAGTTTAACTATAAAAATGGGAAGCTTAAGGGTAGGGGGAGGGCATACTACGAGAATGGAGCATTAAAGGAGGAATGTAACTACAAAAATGATAAATTGGATGGTATAAGCAGGATATATTATAAAAATGGGAATTTAAAGGCAGAATGGAATTATAGAGATGGCAAGTTAGAGGGAATAAACAAAATATATTATGATAGTGGAGTATTAAAAGCTATATGGAAGTATAAAGATAATGGACGTGAAGGGGTAAGTAAGGTATATTACAAGAACGGAAAGTTAAAGTCAGAATTACGTTTTAAAAATGGTAGACTTGAAGGAATAAGTAAAGAATATTATGAAAATGGTAAAATAAAGTTTATTGATACTTATAGAAACGGGCAAATGGTTAATAGAGACTCCTATTAGAAATTATATAGATTTTTAAAATTGTGAAAAATTTAAGCCGATGGGGGGATTCGAACCCCCGACCTACTGATTACGAATTATTTTTTAGGTTCTTTCGTATTTAGGTTGGAAGAATTTATATAACTTATTGTATTTAAAGGGGCAATAAAAAACATCGACTACCAGATAGAACCTGATACAATTTTTGTGGAAAACAAAAATATCAGGAGGTAGCCGATGCAGATATATACTATCAGAAAATTACTTAATGTACCAGAATATAAAGTAACTAAGATTATTTCAGTGACTGAGAAAGAGATACACATAAGATTAGAGACATATAAGCGGAAGAAGGCAATTTGTTCAGCCTGCAAAAGAATACATGAAGGCAGCTACCACAGTTCAAAGATAGTTAGAGTAGAAGATTTATCTATAAGTGGGAAAAGAGTATATCTTTATGTACGGAAACGGCGATATGTATGTTCAGAGGATGGATACGGACTGAAGATATTCCCTGGTTTAGATTAAGAGCGAGAGTAACCAAAAGATTTACTGAGCATGTTAGTAGACTGACTGCAATAACTACGAATCAAGAAGCAGGATGGTTTTTGGGATTAGATGATGAGGTTGTGTATCGAATAGATAAAGAAATTTTACAAAAGCAGTACGAAGAGAGATTAATACCTCCGCCTGCAGCAGTAAATATAAGCATTAAGGATGAGAATAACGAACTAATTGAATTGATAAACTGTAAGCAGCGTTTCATTCTGTTAAAAGCTAAAGATAGACTTACCCAAAGACAGGCAAATTATTTAGATAGACTATGTAAGATTAATGAACCTATTTATAAGGCTATGTTATTGAGAGAAATTTTCTTAAGATTTATGATTACAATGATCCTGAGGAGGCTAAAGAGTATCTTGTAGGTTGGATTAAAGAGGCTATTTCAAGTGCTCTGGATACCTTTAGAGCCATAGCTGAAAGCTTCAAAGAGAAAATGCAGTATATCATTAACTGGTTTAAAAAGAAAATTAGTTTAGCAATATCTGAGGGGATTAATAACAAAATTAAGAGGCTTAAAAGAGTGGCTTATGGTTATAAAGATATTGATTATTTCAGGCTTAAAATACATCAACATTGTGGACTTTTAAATCCTAAACTTCCAACCTAAATACGAGAGACCCAAAATAAATAAACTCATAAAAGACTAATATCTCAGCTTCCTGTCTTTGTTCTTTACTATCAGTATCAATAAATTGTTTCATGTTTTGGAAGCAGATGTTGGAAGCGTTTATTATTGCTTTTCCGATTTTTACTAGTGGCTTATAACATTCTTCTATGATATGGCTCTCTTCATGTATGTCTTCTTGAAAAAACTTAAAAATCTTAGATAAAATACTTATAGTCTTCCTCGTTTAGTTTCTATTATTACAAATATAATATATTTTTCCTATCCCAGCTTTATTAAGATTGTATTATAAAGAGGCTTATATGTCAACTAAACTTGGAGTTTTTCCTCTGATTATAAAGTAATTAATGCTGTATAATATTAAAAACTATAAAATTAAAGAAATTTTTCATAAAGATTTAAGGAATATTTGTTGAAGGTGGTGCAGGTATGGAGTTTTTGAATACTATGAATATCTGAAAAAGCCCT
>CAZCTP010000098.1:0-9301 GCA_964501575.1 uncultured Thermodesulfobacteriota bacterium | reverse complement strand
AGCTATGTTTTTATCATTGAAAGAAGCCCAAAAATCTCTATTTCGGAATTTGGGATTTATATTGCATTTGCAATATTATAGGCGTATGCTCCATAATATTTTAATCAGGAAATTTTTTCCATCTCCCTCATATATCCGTTTTTTTATTCATTTTAGTGACCCCTCTTTATAAGCCATCTAATAGTGAACTTACCTGCTGTCATATCAGGGTCATTTGGAATTGCAGTTATTGTGGGAACTGTTGAATGGCCTGATAAATGATCATGCACTATAGAGGTTGCAAACATAATGTAATGTGTTACAGGATCACGGAAGAATGAATTACTCCAGCTCCTGAATAATCTTCCCCTCTGATCATAGAATAATCCATAATGTATAGTAAAGTATCCATCCTCCTTATCCACATATAAAACTCTTTTACTATATACATAAGTTGGATCATTTATATTTACTTCTAAGACATAAAGAGGTCTTATCTCCCATTTCATACCCTCTTCTGGTGCAACAAATGGATTCACTTTTCTTATCTTTTGGGTCTCCCACCTAACAGGAACCAGGAAATTCTTTACTCCAAGATTTTTAAAGGTCATCTGTGGACTTATCTTTTGAAACCAGCATGCATAATCATCTACAATAATATCTGTCCCAACTAATGGATCCTGAGTATCTGCACCCGTAAACCTCCTCACCCTTCTTAAGGCAGGAATATAAGCTAAAGTATCATTATCTTTATATAAATCCCAGTACTGGGTTTGTAGTATAGCAAAGGGTTTTACATCAAAGGGGTATATAAACACAGTTCCTGCTCTTCTCCATATACCCTCCGAATTCTTAGGTTCCTCAGGGATCGGAGGTATCATTGTTCTTCCCATATAGCTACGCGTCTGACCATAAAACCCTACCCTTCTCTCTTTTTTAAATCCCTGGAATAAATACTGATCATGCTGTAGGAAACGAAATTGATCATTTTCTGGTTCACACCAGAGCCTTACATCCCACGCTAATTCAGTTGCATTCTTTGGATTTGGAAATGGACTCCCAGCCTTCCAGTTTAATAATTTATTACCCGCTCCTATCTTACATATCCCTTCATTCTTCTTTGTCCATTTAACAAAACCCTTTGGTGGAGAATATTGCCTCTTTTTAACGACAGGCATTACAAGTAGACCTTCCTTTATTCCTTTATCAAATATATCTTCAAACACCCCGGGTGGCATAAGATTCTTTAGAGAATCTCTATATTTATCATAATTCTCCTTATTTATCACAACCCCGGGTCTTATCTCCTCAGCCTCAGGTATTGCATTTGTTAAAACTAAGGCAGTCAAAAAAATAAACAATATCTTCATAACCCTCATCTTTACCTCCTCTTACTATAAATTATTGAATACTTTACCATATTAAACCCCCTTCCTTTCCAATCCCCTTAATATCTTCTCAGGAGTTATCAATAAATCCTTTATTCTCACCCCTGTTGCATTATATATAGCATTGGCTATAGCTGGAGCTGGAGACTGATTAGTCCCCTCACCTGCTTCCTTAGCCCCAAATGGACCATTAGGATCTGCTGCCTCTACTATGATATTTTCTACATCTGGCATCTCTAATGCTGTAGGAATCTTATAGTTTAAAAATGAGGGATTAATAGTTTGACAACCATCCCTTACTAATTCCTCAAGCATTGCCTGACCTATAGAAGTAACAACCGAGCCATCCATCTGACCCTCTATAGCCATAGGGTTTATTGCAAAACCACAGTCATGAGAAGATGTAACCTTAAGAACCTTAACTTCTCCTGTCTCTTCATCTACTTTAACCTCTGCTACCGCCGCCCCAAAGCTATAAGCAGGGGACATATTCCCTTTACCTGTAAATACATCCGGAGGGGCTATATCAGGATTATAAGAGCCCTTACCTGAAATAGATTCCCCTTTCTTAAGGGATTGAGATGAGAGAATTGCCTCCTTAAAAGAAATTCCCTTCTCAGGGCTTCCTTTAACATAAATATTTCCATTCTTTATCTCCAGATCATCTACATTCGCCTCCAATTTTTGAGCCGCTCCCTCCAATATCTGTCTCTTTGCATCCGCTGCTGCTGCCTTCACTGCATTCCCAGCATATAGGGTCCCCCTCCTTGAATAGGATCCCCAATCCAATGGGGTAACATCTGTATCCGCTGCAATTATATTTATATCCTTAAAATCTATACCCAATTCCTCAGCCACAATCTGACATAAAACAGTCTCTATACCCTGTCCAATATCTGCGGCCCCGGTTAATATAGTAACACCTCCATCTGGGTTAATGTTTATAACTGCAGTAGCTGCCTGAGCTGGATCCATGTTTGCACCTGCCAAACAGGAACCAGCTCCAACTCCTATACCATATCCCTCTGGAAGCTTTCCTCTTTTCTCTTCCCAATTAACAGCTTGATAAACTCTATTAAGGCATTCTGTAAAACCCGAGCTTCCTACCCTCCACTGCGAAGGGGTTATATCTCCGGATTTAAGGGCGTTCTTTATCCTTAACTCAAAGGGGGCTATTCCTACATCTTCAGCTATTAGATCCATATGTGACTCAAAGGAGAAATGCTTCTGCAGGACTCCATGCCCTTTCATAGCACTACATGGTGGTTTATTTGTATAGACCCTAAATCCTTCAGCTTCAATATTAGGAATTCTATAAGGAGAATTAAGAAACATTCCAATCAGATATATAGAGATAATCCCGATGGCATTATAGGCACCACCATCGGCTATTATTCTTGCCTTTGTTGCCATAAGTGTTCCATCCTTCTTAACACCTGTCTTTAACTCTATATTAAATGCATGTCTCTGTCTCCCAGCTATAAATACCTCTTCTCTTGTAAGGGATATCTTTACCGGGCAGCCACTCTTCATTGAAAGGAGAGCAGCACAAGCCTGATGGGAAAACATCTCTATCTTTCCACCAAAGCCTCCACCAGTATGGGGTTTAATAACCCTTATATTACTCTCAGGGATACCCAATGTCTTAGACAAGCCCCTTCTAACCCAGGGAACACTCTGAGTGGATGTCCAGAGGGTTAGCTTACCAGAAGATTCAAAATTTGCTAAGGCTTCATGGGGTTCAAGAAAAGCATGATTTTGTGGCTGAGTCTTGAACCTATCCTCTCTTATATGATGAGATTCCTCAAATCCTTTTTCCACATCCCCCTCTTTAATTGTAAAATGCCAGCTTATATTATCCTCCACATGATCATGTATCTTTGGAGCACCTTCCTTCATTGCCTCTTCAGGATCAAAAACAGCAGGTAATATATAATAATCAACCTTTATTAATTCCAATGCCTCTTCTGCTATATCCTCATCTATTGCAGCAACAGCTGCTATCTCATCCCCTATAAACCTAACCTTATTAATGGCTAATATATGCTCATCATTACTCTGAGGCAGGTCTAGAAAATTATATTTTATTCCAAGGGTATCCCTGCCTGTTATTATAGCCTTAACTCCTCGAAGCCTTAAAGCCCTGCTTATATCTATATTCAGAATCTTTGCGTGGGAATATGGAGACCTCAATATCTTTCCATAGAGCATCCTGTCTAATCTCATATCTGCTGTAAACTTAGCCTCACCTGTAACCTTAACCCTGCCATCAACCCGTGGTATGCTCTTGCCTATTACTGAATATTCTTTCATTTTAAACTTCCTTTCTTTTCTAACTCTCTTAATATCTTCTCAGGGGTTATTGGTAAATCCTTTATCCTTACGCCTGTGGCATTATATATAGCATTGGCTACTGCAGCACATGTTGAAACAAGTGTCCCTTCGCTTGTCTTGGCACCTAAGGGGAGATTAGGGTCTATTGCCTCAATAAGAAAGCTCTTTATATTTGGCATCTCCATGGAGGTTGGGATCCTATAAGTAAGGAATAATGGATTTAAAAGGGCTCCATCCTCCATAATAACCTCTTCAAAGAGTGCCTCTCCCCCTCCCATTGAAATAGTAGCACCTTCTATCTGTCCCTCTACAGACATAGGATTTATAGCAATTCCACAATCATGTGCTATTATCATATTAAGGATTTTTACTTCACCTGTTCCTCTATCCACCTCAACCTCAATACCCTGAGTATCAAAGCTATACCCGGGGGAGAATCTGCCCTCTCCTGTTTTAAAATCCACAATGTCAATATTTGGCCTATAAAATCCCCTTGCCAGAATAGGATTACCATTTTCTCTTAAAAAGCTTACAGCCACCACCTCTTTAAAGGATAATCCCTTTCCGGGGCTCCCTTTTACATATATCCTTCTATCCTTTGCTTCTAAATCTTCTATATTTGCTTCCAATAGAGAAGCAGCTACTTCAAATATCTGTTTCTTTACATCACGGGCGGCAACCTTTACAGCATTTCCAGCCCATAGAGTCCCCCTGTTGGAATAGCTCCCTGCATGGGGAGGAGTAATTTCAGTATCCCCTGATGTTATTCTTATATCTTCTATACCTATTCCAAGCTCATCCGCCATAATTTGTGACATTATTGTATCAGAACCTTGACCAATCTCTGAAATTCCTACAAGTAGTGTAACTCCACCATCTATCTGAACCTTAGCTAAAGCACCGGATATATTGTGAGGAGGAATAAGCATCCCGGATGCAAAGGAGCTACATCCTATACCTTTTCCTCTACTCTTAGGAAACTTTCCATCATTTTTCTTAAAATCCATATTCCTTGCAACCTCTTTAATACAGTCACTGAGGCCACAACTTGTCACAACCGTCCTGTTTGGAAGGATATCACCAGGATTTAGTGCATTCTTTAATCTTATTTCTACTGCGTCCATAGATAGGTCCTCTGCAAGCATATCAATCTGTGATTCAGCAGCAAACCTGGGCTGTGGTCCACCATGACCCCTTCTTGCCCCCCTAACAGGCTTGTTTGTAAATACTCTATAACCATCATACTTAACATTTGGAATCTTGTATAAAGTAACCCAGAAAGCGCCAGAAGCGAATATAGCTATTGGTCCGGTACTTGTATATGCTCCTCCATCAGCTATAATTTTCATTTTTGAGGCAACTATTCTACCATCCTTCTTTATCCCGGTCTTAAGATCCACTATCATGGGATGCTTCTGTCTTGTAGCGGTAAATACCTCTTCCCTCGTTAGTCTGATCTTTACTGGCTTTTGAATAATTTTTGAAAGGAGGGCAGCACAGGAAACATAGGACATCAATTCCACCTTTCCTCCAAAACCTCCTCCAACATAGGGATTTATAACTCTTACCTTGCTCTCCGGCATACCTAAGACCTTTGCAAGTTGAACACACTGCATATAGGGACTCTGAGTTGCTGACCATACTGTTAATTTTCCAGAAAGGTCAAAATTTGCCAATGCTGCATGGGGTTCTATCTGGCAGTGGGATATAGCCTTGGTTATAAACCGATCCTCCCTTATATGGTCAGCTTCCTTAAAGCCTCTTTCTAAATCCCCAAACTCCCATGATATATGTGTACAAATATTGTTGTTTACATCCTCATGGACCTTTGGAGCATCATCCTTCATTGCCTCCTCAGGGTCGAATACAGCAGGCAGTGGCTCATAATCAATTTTAATTAATTCCAGTGCCTCTTCTGCTATATCCTCATCTATTGCAGCAACTGCAGCTACTTCATCCCCTATATATCGGACTTTATCTACAGCTAATATTTGATGATTAGCAGGGAACTCTGGTATCTCAAAAATACCATATTTTAACCCAAGGGTATTCTTACCTGTAATAATTCCTTTTACACCTTTTACTCTTAGTGCTTTACTTATATCTATATTCAATATCTTAGCATGAGGATATGGAGAGCTTAGAATCTTTCCATATAGCATACCTGGAAGGCTCATATCGTCTGTAAATGCCCCTTCACCTGTAACTTTTGGTATTCCATCAACTCTTGGCAGTCTTTTGCCTATTAGATTATATTCTTCCATACTTCACCTCTTTTATAATTCTTTTACTAAAACAAAACCTTATTATAAATTCATATTAAAATTTATATAATTAAAAGTCAAGTTTTTTAAAAAATTGTTAGAAATATCTTAAATCCATCAAAATATTGCCCTGAAATAATACTAACATTCATCAGCACATGATTCGGATGACAAAATCAAAACCCTTTTTCAGCAATCTCATCTAATTTTTATTGACAATTTTGTATTAGTTTGCTAATTTAAAACTGAGTTCTTTAAAAGGAGGAATAATATGTTTAAAGAGGAAACCTTAAAGAAAAATAATATTATGAAGGAAAAATGGAACAAAAATGTCTCATCAATTCTTGGGAATAGGGAAATAAATAGAAAGAATATCTCGGGGATTAATATAAAACCTGTATATACACCTGAGGATATAAAAAATATAGATTATAATGATATAGCCCTGCCTGGCGAATATCCATTTACAAGGGGGAATTATCCGCTGCATTATCAGATTATGCCCTTTATGATGACCCAGGGATATGGTTTTGGAACAGCAGAAGAAACAAGGAAAAGAAGGGAATGGCTTTCAAAATTGGGAAGTAGATTATATACTGGTAAAGAAGAAGAAGCAACTGTATATGTTTTGACCTGTGACCTCCCAACCCAGAGGGGTTATGACCCTGATGAGGAAGAGGCTAAAGGTAGAGTCGGTGATTGCGGTCTATCTATAAGCACCCCAAAGGACTTTGAAGTACTATTTGAAGGTCTCTCTCTTGATAAGGTATTCACAACAATAATAGGATTTGATGCCAGCATGGTATTAACTGCTCTATGGGTAGCTTATATCCTTGATATAAGGAAAGACTCAATTGAAAAGATATTTCATATGGGCTGTAATGTCTATCATCATCAATGGTTCTGGGATTCCATTGCATTTTCTCCAAAGACTGCTATGAAGTTATCTACAGAGTTTATAAAATGGCATATTGAAAATTGCCCCCTCTCATTTCCAGGAGTTATTGATGGATATAATGTTGGTGAAGCTGGCGCAACTCCTGTCCAGGAAGCAGCCTTTAATCTGGCTCATACTATTGCAGCTATTGAAGAGTGTATAAAAGTAGGGCTTGATCCTGATCTTGTAGCATCTAAATTTGAGGCTCATCCACATATTGGAATGAATCTATTTGAAGAGGTGGCAAAGATAAGGGCTATGAGAAGGATATGGGCTAAGACCATGAAGGAGAGATTTGGATGTAAAACCAGAGAAGCGCTGATGTATAAACCCTTTGTTGCACAGACTGCAGGGATTGAGCTTACTGCACAGGAACCACTTAATAATATAATAAGAACAACCATTATGGCACTTGCATGCATGCTTTCTGATATAGAGGGGGCATGGATATCCTCCTATGATGAGGCTATTGGAATACCGACTGAGGAAGCTGTTCAGGTATGTGTAAGGACATATCAGATATTGAGTGAGGAGACAGATGTGCCCTATGTTACAGACCCACTGGGTGGCTCATATTATATTGAATGGTTAACTAACAGGATGGAGAAGGAGATAATGGGATTACTTAAGAGGATAGAAGATATGGGTGGTTATCTTAAGTGTTGGGAGTCGGGATGGATAAGGAGTGAAGTAGAGAGGAGTGCCTATGAGAGGTTGAAGAGATTAGAGAGCGGGGAGGAGGTAAAGGTTGGGGTTAACAGGTACAGGGTTGAGGAGTTTCCAAAGATTCCTAAGTTTGAGGTTAGCAGGGAGGTAGAAAAGGCAGCAATTGAGAGGGTCAGGAGATACAGGAAGGAGAGGGATGGGGATAGAGTTAAGGATGCGTTAAACAGTGTTAGGGATGCTGCTTTCAGGATAGAGAAGGAGTGGCCTGAGTCTTGTGGGGTATTGATGCCTGCTTTAATAGATGCTGCGAGGGCTGGAGCTACAACTGGAGAGATACACAGGATATTAAGAGAGGTATTCGGATACGGATACTATTCAGGATAGGAGGTTTATATGTCAGGTGATAAGAGGATTAGAATGCTTCTATCCAAGAGTGATATGGATGCCCATGAAATAGGTATAAGATATACAGCAAGGATATTGAGGGATAATGGATTTGAAGCTATTTTAACAAGATACAGGATTATAGATGAGGTGGTAAAGATGGCTTTAGAGGAGTATGTGGATATTATTGGCTTGAGCTTCTATGGATCAGGATTAATGTATGATGTTCCAAGGCTTATGAATTTATTAAAGGAGAAGGGATTAAATGATATTCCGGTTATAACTGGTGGAACAATATCTGAAGAAGAGAGAAAAATGCTTTTGGAAATTGGCGTTAGAGAGGTATTTACTCCTGGAAGGGGAGCAACTCAGGATATTGTTAAATTTATTAAAAACTTAATTAAATGACCTTGAAGGTAGAGAGCTTTTAAAGGCTTATAGAGTACAAAATCCGAGGAATTCTTTAATTTTTGATATAAAAGGATTTAAAATCATTAATTTGATAAGGTATTATGTTTTTATATTATAAAAGAGAATATTATTAGATAGGTTTTTTTCCCTGTTTTCCTCCATCTTGGATTGAGCAACTTGGGTAATATTCTCAAATAATAGGGAGTTTTAACCTTTCAAGAATTGACTGGATAAGGGAACTGGAAAGCTTTTGGTCGTGGGTACGATTATAAAATGATTCAAATAGTTTGTTCTTTAAATCTTTAATATATCTTTCATAGGCAGAGACTGTTTTAAAGATAGAAATTGGTTTCGCAGGGATTTTTACTGTGAGTTTGCCATTTAAATGGGCATATTTTACGTATTTGGCTTCGGAAGGATTTCTTGTTTTACAAGAAAATCCACCTTTTGAAGAAATTTCTATTTCTTCAAAGAATGGCTGACTGATTTCTATAGGCTCTTCAGGAAGAGTTAATTCTTTAAATTCTCCTCTTTTTATACTCAAATCCCAAAAATCCTCAGGAAATTTCTTTACTCCATCTGGCAAGATTTCATTAATTACATCTTCCTTTAATTTTTCGATATCTCTTTCTGTCTTTGACTTTTTTACCTTTTTTCTCATCTTGGGCAACTCAATCCTTTCCCGAACCAGTTCACAAAGCCCTTCATAGATTCTGGGTAAATAAATTTTTGGGTCCAATCCCAAGACTTCAAGAACTGCAGAATCAAGCTCCTGCCTGTCTTTCATTTTGACTTCTTCAAAGATGGGCTTAATGGGACGGGATAGGAGTTTTTTGAAAATACCTTAGATTATTTTAACGTCTCTATCACGAATTTTAGAGATGTTTTCTGTAGATCGTAAAATAGAATTGACCCCCTATCGTCATTTAAAATTGACC
>CAZCTP010000097.1:0-9319 GCA_964501575.1 uncultured Thermodesulfobacteriota bacterium | reverse complement strand
TATTATTTTAAGGTGAGCCATCCTTTTTTCCATCACGAAATTGGAGATGCTTCCTATAAATAATTTTAGGAACAGCCAGATGAAAATCTCTAATAAATTCCCCATTCTGGTTTCAATTATTAAATGACTTTAGATATTTTAATATTTCCCCCTTTTCCTTATCACTCAGTTTTTTGCCATATTTATTTACATATTCTTCAAATTTCTCATAGGGATGTTCTGATGGTGATAATAAGTTATGGCATGAACTGCATTTGGACCTATAGAGGATTTCTCCATAAGAATGGGAGGGTATAATCCCCTTCTTATAGCAACTATTAAGCAGTAATACTATAATTAAGCATAATCTTTTCACAATTTGTCCTCCTAAAATGGAATTCCAAATATCATTCTTATGTCTAAATCTCTTGTTCTTCTATTTAATCCAAAGACAGAACCTATTGTTATCCAGAATTTCTGGGTAGCCCATGAAATTGTTGGGCCTATTGAATACTCATCTTCTGTATAGTTTCCTTTACTCTCCATACCAAATTTAAAGGCAGGAATTATCTCATAACTCATTCCAGCAGCATATTCATGTTCGGTTACTCCATCGCTTTCTAACTCTCCTTTAAATATAAGATTATAAGAAAAGTCTATTCTTTTTATATTTTTTGCCAATATTAGCTTACCCTCAAGAATATTTGGTTTGCTAAAATCATCGTTCCTGATATATTCTAAATATAATAGAGGATCTATAAAAGTTAGCCCTTTTTCTCCAAATCTATATCTTGTCCTTACCTTAAAGCCATCGTATTCACTCCATGAATTATTCTCTTTATTAACATTTTTAAACATCTGATATAGACTTATATCCCAGTGATCAGTGATTCCATATTCTACCTCGAGCCAATATTTCCATCTGTTTACCTTGGTGTTACCCAGATCCGGGAGTTCTGTAGTTAAGTACTGTTCCAGTTCTATATCTCCTTTAGGTAAGGTGTGATATTCATATGTCCATACATATCCCCTCCTGTCAGCATATGCGGAAGTGGATATAAAAAATAAAATAATGAGAGACGCTAAGAATTTTTTATCCATAATATACTCCTCCTTTTCAAAAATATTTTGATTATTGACCATTTTTTATATTTGCTTTCTTAATCAATAGTTTATTCTCAATCTTTCACCTCCTTAACTAATAATATTTGCTATACTTCTACTATGTCTTTATTTGAGTATTCATTTTTACATTTTCTCACTTCCTTCCTTTTCGTTAATATTGATAATTAAAATCAATATTATAATATTGATATTTTTTTGTCAATAGTTTTTTGGAAAGATTGCTGAAAAATCCTATTTTGTCACCCTGAATCCTGTGCTGATGAATATCAGTATTATTTCAGGGTCTCATAACCCATTGAAATACTTAGATGCTAAAACAAGGTTCAGCATGACATTTTGGCATATTTAAGAAATTTTCAGCAATCTCTTTGGGATTTCTGAAAATAGCTATTAGGTCAGAATAAAAAGAGAGTTATTCCTCTTACCTAATTCAATATGTGAAGAGTAAGGTTTTATAACTCCGCAATTATAAACAATCATAGAAAGAAAATCTTGAAATATTGTATTCAAGATCTCAAAAATATTTGACATAGATAAATAGACAATATTAATCTTTTATTTTATAAATATAGAAGCTCTTTCTATTTTTGATCCCTGGAAAAAGCAAATAGAAATAAATTTATGTTAGTCCTAATAATTTAAATGTCGAACTAATATGAACGGCTTGATTAAAATGTCCACCAGATTTCTGTTTCTTATGGTAAATTGGTATTGTGAGGAAATTTCTCATTATTATATGGTTGTATACTGATAGTAGTAATTAAATGCACCTCAGTAGAACTTTACTGTTGACAATTTTTAATATAGGTATTAATTTTAAAATGATATTTAATTGTTATTATAATTATCAGGGAGGTAAATATTTATAATATTCTCATTTCATAAGAAGATTATAAAATCCTAATAGTGATAATCTATATAAATTTGGAATAAAGGACGTTTTGTTACAATCGGATATTTTCTATAATGCCTATTTCTATATTCATGGTTACAACTATTTAAAAAGAAGTTTATATCATTATAAAAGGATTAGCGCTTTACTATTGAAAATATATGGTTCTTTGAAATATATATGACCAAGACATGAATAATTCATCCGAATTTAATTTAAAATTAGACCGGAAAAATCAACCAGTTATTACGGATTACTCACCTGATAGTACAACTCTATTAGTAACTTTTGGAGGAATGGCAAAAGGAGTAGTTATACCACCATTTGAGTTTTTCAATTTAACATCTGAATATAAAGTTAAGAAGCTCTATATTAGAGATCTATATCAATTCTGGTATCATCATGGATTGCCAGGGATTACAGATAATATTGATGGTATCGCAAGATATTTATTACAAGCATTTAAGGAACAGAGAGTTGAAAGAAAGATCATCCTCGGCAATTCTATGGGAGGATATGCAGCTATACTTTTTGGATGTTTAGTAAAAGCAGATGAAGTACATGCCTTTTCTCCAAAAACCTTTATTACTCCATTAAAGCGATTGGTATATTTTGATTTGTGGAATAGAAAACAGGTTTGGAATTTACAATGGGATAAAAATGTACAAAGAGAATATTTCGATCTAAAAAAAGTGCTTGCCAAAAGCAACAATAAGACAAAGTATAATTTATACTTTAGTATTCAACAAAGAATTGATAGAATCCATTCTATTCGAATGCAGCAAATTCCCAATGTTTTATTACATCCATATAAAGAGGGAGGTCATAAGTTGGTAAAGTATTTAATGGATTCTGGTATACTTAAAGATATTATAACTAAATCAATTGGAGATAATATAGCAGTGAATATGAAATAGTGACTTTAATATATTTTACTTCCAACGGATAAGAAATAAATAGTCGAGATATTATAGTTATAGAAGAAAAGTGAACCTGATAGATAAGCAATCCCTGATTAAAACTTATTTCAATATATAAGGAGGTATTACCATGTTAATATTTATTAGCGACTTATACTTTGTTGATGAAACAGCAGGAAAGCATAATATACCTTCCAGGGTATTTAAAGAAGCCTTTGAAGATATGGAAAAATATGGGGAAGAATTGTCAGAAGTAAAAATAGTTTTCCTTGGTGATATATTTGATATTAACAGGACAACTTATTGGCTTAATGTAGACGAGTCAGAGAGACCATGGGGAGATTGGGAGAATAAAAGAGAGTTAATTGAAATACACGCCAACAAAATAATGAATGATATAACAGAGAAAAATGCAGATACATTCAATATTCTAAGAGGCTCTCTAAAAGATAAATTTGGAGTAGAGCCTGAGAGATTTTATATCCCGGGAAATCATGACAGACTCTGCAATCTTTTCCCGAGCTTAAGGAAAAAAGTCAGAAAAAATCTTGGTATCAGTGGGGGTTTAAAACCTTTCCCTCATATTTATGATGATATGATTTATGGTAACAAATATGGGGTGGTGGCTCGTCATGGTCATGAGTATGATATATGGAACTATGAAGGATCAGACCGATTTACTGAAGATGATTATACACAGGTTCCGATCGGAGACCTCATAACAACAGAGATTGCAGCAAGGCTCCCCTATACTATTATCCAGCATGTTGGAGATTCATTACCTCCAGAAGACAAAGAAAATCTTAAGAGAAATCTTGAAGAGATAGAAAATGTGAGACCTTACTCAGCCTTATTTGACTGGCTTTTTTATCAGGTTAATGAAAATCCTCATCTAAAGGAAGAAATAGAGAATGCACTGGATGAGATAGTGGAAAACTTCAATAGTCTTCAATATCTTAAGAGATGGTATAAAAGACATGATAAATGGAATATCCTAACATATGATGAAGCTGATAAACTTCAGGCAGCTATAAGAACATTTAAGCTTATAAACATAGAATCTGCTGAAAAACTTATGAAGATATATACAAAAATATTCGGTTCACCGGATGATCTACCCCTGGATAACTCCGATAGGGTACTAATAGAAAAAGCTAAAGATTTTCTTACCCATACCTCAGATTATCGTTACTATGTGATGGGTCATACGCATAGTCCGATGCAGATACCTGTCAGAATAACAAGTAAAGGGATCGAACAGATATATCTAAACACAGGGACATGGCGTGCAAGGTATATTAAATGCCTCAGTGGAGGATTCATAAGCTTAAAGACCCTGACTTATACTATATTTTATTCAAAAAAGGAAAATGAAAACCAGCAATTTGAAACATGGACTGGATCTTTAAAGGAGCTAATATGAAAGAATTAAATTCTAACTTACTTAAATTTTTTACAGAGAATTATAGACCAGGACTTATAGGCCTTGTTGGTACAAAGGATCCAATAGGTCTGGCAATAAGAGAAGCTCAAAGAAGACTTATAGTTGATAGAAAGGCTTCACTCTGGTCCCATTGCTTCATATTTGGTGAATTAAGATTTGACCGAAGGGGTCGTGGAAAAACCAAGAGTAAAAGCATTTACATATTTGAAAGTGATCTTAAAATAGGTCTTTTTAAACCCCAGCTTAGAAATGGCGCCCAGGAAAACTGGATTGGAAAGTGGTGCAAGGGAACAGTTGAGAATGCAGCAATAATAGATTTCGGTTTATCAGATGATGAAAGGGAAAATATACTTGCTATTGCACTCCAACTGGTTGATGAACAGGTACTTTATCCAATCCAAGAGCTTCTCGGAACATGGTGGGCTATAATTATGAAAAAACAATGGCTACCAAATCTTCTTGATAATCCTAATGCCATGTATTGCAGCGCCTTTGTAAGATACTGTTATAAAGAGGCTGGAAGAGACTTTATTGGTCATGAAATAGCTGTTTCGAATACAACCCCTGAGGATATTGCACAGGCAGGGATAAAAGCAGGGGCAATGAAGATATGCAGTTAGTTTTTTTGAGAAGCTCTCCATCGTTTAAAGTGGAAATAAAAAATAATAAAATATTGTCTTTTTTATAATTCTAATATAT
The DNA here is from genome assembly GCA_964501575.1 of uncultured Thermodesulfobacteriota bacterium. Taxonomy (GTDB): domain Bacteria; phylum Desulfobacterota; class CAZCTP01; order CAZCTP01; family CAZCTP01; genus CAZCTP01. The sequence goes on along the minus strand of CAZCTP010000097.1, from coordinate 4,260 downwards.
ATTAAACAAAATTAGAGGTAATAATAAATCTCTATCGCTAATTACTTTTTATAATATAAATTTTATAATTACTATTATGAAGCTTAAAAAAACAAATTCAATAAGAGTTCTAACCAAGAATCCAAACTTTATATTCTTTATTACTTTAAAAGGAGTTACAGGAGTATGGATTCACTTATAAGCACTACTATTTTACCCCTTCTTGGTATTGGAATTATTATTTTCTGCATACTATCCTTCTTTTTCCCCTATGGTGGAAAGTTTAAAGATAAGACACAGAGATTTAAGGGACTTGGTGTAGATATGGAAGTTTCTGTTTTAACCCTTTTCATTATTGTTGGTTTTGTTATGTCTTTTACTGGCATTTACTTTAGGATAAGGGATTATGAAAACAAACTTGCCTCAGCTAAGGCTGATGCTCTTGCCGCTAAAAAAGCTCTGTTACAGGGAAGAAAGATGCAGATTAATGCTCTTATCACCCTGGAAGGCACCAGTGGAAATGATATGCCAAGACTTGAGGAAGTGGAATGCAAATATTTCCTGTATGGTATTGAACAACCAGTAGAGGTTCAGGTATCTACTGGACTCACAGATAAGCAGTTTCGAATAGTCTTGAAAGATATTACTCCTGATACTGTTATACGACGTCTGGTATTGAAGGACCGTTCAACCCAGAGAAAATGGATTTTAAATAATTTCGCTCCTTTTGAGCCATTTTATAACTTAAAAAGAGAGGAATAAAGAACAGGATGAATAATATCCGGTTGAAGAATCTTTTATTCTTGAGCATTCTAAATCTTTCCTTTCTTTTTACCATTGTTCCACAAACTTATGCCCAGAGAATAAGAGTAGCAAATACAGCCCAATATGTTGGATCAGGGCGTTATAACTGGACTGTTTTTCTTATAGCAGATGAATCTACACTAAACACTATCAGTTATGTTGAATATATCCTTCATCCTTCCTTTTCTAATCCGACACGAAGGGTGTATAATCGGGAGAGTAATTTCGCCCTATCTTCCAGTGGATGGGGTGAATTTAATATCATGGTTAAGATAGTATATAAAGATGGACGGATTACTTATCTTCAACATTGGCTCAGATTGGAAGAAAGTAAGGGAGAGGAACCACAAATAAATCCAGCTCCTCCTCATTACCACGGTAGAGTCACTGCGGGAAATACTTCAAGATATGTTGGGAGAAGTCGATGGGATTGGACGGTATTCATTGTTGCGGATGATGAGACTTTGGATGAGATTAAGTGTGTAGAATATACTCTCCACCCTACTTTTCCTGATCCAATCCGGATGATTTGTAATAGAGGATCTGCATCAGGGAAGGGGTTCTTCCTAAATTCTAATGGGTGGGGAACTTTCAGCATAGGTGTTAAAGTAGTCTTTAAAGATGGTGATATTAAATATCTCAAGCATAAGCTTAGTTTCTCAGGTAACAGAAAATAGAGAGAATCCAAAGATAATTTCCACTTCTACTATTTATCTTTCATATGGATTGTTCTTATGGGGAATGGAATTTCAATCCCTTCCTCATTATAACGCCTATGAAGTCTTTTTACAAATTCATGCTTGATAAGATATTGATCAACAAATTCTTTGGCTCTGAGTATTACAGTAAAATTTATACTAAAATCTGAAAATGTATGATAACGGATAAACGGATCAAACCCAGGAACTCCACCCTGAACCTCTCTCATCACCTCTTTTGCAACATCAATAGTAACCCTTTCTACCTTCTCAAGATCGCTATCATAACTTACACCTACTTGAACAAGAACCGCCATCTCCTGCTCTGGAAGGTAGTAATTTGTTATAATAACTGAGGCTAACTTAGAATTAGGGACAACTATTATATTATTAGGCAAAGCCCTAATGGTTGTATTTCTCCATGTTATATCTGTAACATAACCTTCTTCTCCTGTATCAAGTTTTACATAGTCTCCTGGTTTTACCTGTTTTGAAACAATTATATGAAGTCCAGCAAATAGATTTGAAAGCGTGTCCTGAAGTGCAAGGGCAACAGCAAGACCACCAACCCCTAATGCGGTAAGTATAGGTGTAATAGAAATACCAAGAGATTGAAGTATAATAAGTATACCTATAGTAAAAACAGTGAGTTTTGCTATGTTTGTAAATATGGAAGTTGAGGGTAATGTTCCCTTTGCCTTACCAGCATATATATTGGAAAAACCAGCTGTAATTCTTGCTAAAGCCAATGTTACTGAGAAAATAACAATTGCGAGTAATAGCTTATAAACAAGATTAAAAAGATTTTGATTCATAGGGATGATAGAAACTGCTCCATAAATACCAGCAATAAGAAACCAGAGTATTGGCATCCCTTTAAGGGAAGCAATAATAATTTCATCACCTTCCCATTTTGTTATAGTTGCTATCTTTCTGAGTCTCGCAAGAATAATCCTCTCAAATATTATCCCGAGCAAAAATCCACCGATTATTATAATTAAAGGCAAAATTAACTCTATGATCTTCATAAATTCACTTTTCATTCTATCCTCCTAATTAGAGCCCGGTCTTAATATTTGTAATTCAATAGTTAAAAATTTTATAAATATTTATTATCTTGATACAATTATGTTCCAGTGTAATATCTATATCAATAGTTGTCAATGGGTTTCTTTAATTCAGGCAATTTTCAGAGGGTATTTACTTGTGGAGTTAGAAAATAAACTTAATATAGCTATAAATTGGAAACCTTATCTATTATGCCAATTATACTAAAACTATCAATATAGTTAAAATTTTTCTTTCTTATTCAAATCTAACGATAGTGTCGGTTTAACTCGGAAGCATACATCTTTCCTATGCTATGAGCGTTCTTATCCAACCATTCACTTATTTCTGTTTTGCCTGTTGGAATATTTTCAGAAATTAGAAGATTCTCCATAAGTCCCTTAATTTCATCCTCAGTTAATATTACATCATTAACCATATACCCTATAAGCTTAGAAAATAAAAGAGTCCAAATCGGTTTTAAATGAATAATCTTAACTCTTCTATTAATTTTATCAGCAATGAGTTTAACCAACTCATTGAAGGTATAAATCTCAGGACCAACAGCATCTATAATTATATTATCATCTTTATATGCTGCATTAACAGCTATATCAGCTACATCCTCCACAAATACCGGTTGGAGTTTATAATCACCGGACCCAAAGACCACAAATATAGGAAACTTTCTAAGTAACCAGGCTATATTGTTAATAAGAATATCTTCAATCCCAAAGATTACAGTAGGTCTGATTATAGCATAGGGCAACCCGGAGCGGATTATCATATTTTCTACGATACCTTTCCCCCTGAAGTATGGAAGAGAGGATTCTTCAGAGGCATTTGTAATACTAATATGTACGATTCTTTGAATACCTGCCTTACCAGCTGCATTTATAAGTATTTTAGTATTTTCTATAGCTTTATCAAAAGTAATCCTTCCATATGGAAAACGTATCCAATAAGTATTATAAAGAACTTCAGCCCCTTTCAAACTATTAACCAGCTCATTAGGTTTGTCAAAATTAAATGGGGCAATACTTACCTGATTACTGAAGGAGGTTCTACGTTCAGGATGTCCGGTAAGCGTTTTTACTTTCTTTCCCATTGAGATTAGTCTCTTTGTAATATATTTCCCTGTATAACTAAATGCTCCTGTTACTATGTTTAATTCTTGAAATTTCATTAAATTATATCCTCTTTTAATTTTAACATATATTATATATGGTAAAAATTCTGAATTCTCATTAATTAAATTAAGAATCCTGAATTATTATTTTCAAGTGTATTTAAAGAGAAGAATCCAGCTTGCAAACTATTACAGTTTTTTCAGAAAGTGAAATTCAAAACTTTTATTACAAGAGGATTACTCAAATAATTCAGAGCTTTGAACTTCTAACGAGATTGCTGAAAATCTCTTAAATCCGCTAAAATGTCATGCTGAATTCATTTCAGCATCTAAGTATTTCAATGGGTTATGAGACCCTGAAATAATGCTGATATTCATCAGCACAGGATTCAGGGTGACAAAATCAGACTTTTTCAGAGCTCTCCTAACTTTTTCTTGACATTAAATAGTATAAGATATATATAAATTATTATAGTTCAATTTTTGAACTATTGATCAGTTTATTTAAAAATGAGGATTTTGGTCTTAAAGCCTGAGGACAAAGGCAAGGGCGGTAGCCTGTCTTTTTTAGCTTACCAGCTTGCTAATTTTTAACTTGTGGTT
>CAZCTP010000096.1:0-9355 GCA_964501575.1 uncultured Thermodesulfobacteriota bacterium | reverse complement strand
GTTTGAGAGTATCTTCCATTAAAATAAGGTTGAAACCTAACCCGGTTCCCGGACCACGGTAGGTTTAAAAATACTTCCCATTAAATACTAACAGGATTTCTATTCCTATCCTAATCTATTGCATTTTATAGGATTTCCCCTATTCTGCATGGAATAATTCGCTAAATGAAGCGGATAACTTTTCAGCAGTTTCTTTTAATATTTCGCAGATAGGGATCTTCAGTCATTAAATAATTTTTTACATAGTCATCAATAGCTTCTTCAAGTGAAAACCTCTTCTTATTATATCCAATATGAGAGATTTTTGTCATATCTGCTTGGGTTAAATATTGATACTTATCTCTTATCGAATCAGGCATATCTATATATTCAATATTTTCTTCTACCCCAATGGCTTTAAAAACAGCTACAGCAAGGTCATAGAAACTTCGGGCTATTCCTGTACCAATGTTAAATATGCCATTTGCAGCATGGTTATTATATATAAATAAAGTCATATTTACTGCATCTTTAACATATACAAAATCTCGCATCTGCCATCCATCTTTAAATTTAGGATTATGAGATTTAAATAGTTTTACTTTCCCAGTCTCTTTTATCTGATCAAATGCTTTATGGATTACACTCCTCATTTCTCCCTTGTGATATTCATTCGGTCCAAAAACATTAAAGTATTTCAATCCTGCAATCTGGTTTAACAAGCCTCCCCGTAGTGCCCATAGGTCAAATAGATGTTTTGAATAGGCATACATATTTAAAGGTTTTAAACTGTGTAAAAGGGTATGATCATCTGAAAAACCTTTACTTCCATCTCCATAGGTAGCTGCGCTTGAAGCGTAAACAAATCTTTTATTATTTCTAATACACCACAAAGCCAGCCTTTTAGTATATTCGTAATTATTATGTAAGAGAAAATCAGCATCTTTTTCTGTTGTACTACTACAGGCACCCATGTGGACTATGCCATCTATTAAGTTTCCAAAGTTACCCTTTTCGAGTTTTAGTATGAAATTTTCTTTATCCTCAAAATCAGAAAATTTAAGATTTACAAGATTCTTCCACTTTTCATCAATTCCTAATGAATCAACTACTATTATATTATCAAAACTATGTTTATTGAGCCCCCATATAAGGGCACTGCCAATAAATCCTGCTCCTCCAGTTATTATAATCATCTAAATAAACCGTAGATACCCGCCCCTTTACGGGTGGGAAGTTCTGCTAAATTAAACTTAATTAAATATTTTTAAAATATAACATTTTCAAATATAAAATTCTACAAAAATGTTGCCCTGATTTTCCCTTAAGATTTAGAACTCCTATAAAAATTCTTAGAGATTTCCAATAGAATTGCTTATGATAGGATACAAAAATAACACTTCAAGATTAAATCAAAGAGTGTTAAAACAAACTTGAAAAAGATAAAGAAAATACAAAAAATGTTTGACAAAATTTATAATGATATTATAATTAAACCATAATATTTTTTATTTAATATATTTATATTTCTCTTTTATATTAAAAGGAGGAGGGAAGATGGAAAAGTATGATGTTATAATAATCGGTGGTGGACATAACGGCCTTGTTGCAGGAGCTTATCTTGCAAAGGGAGGAGTTAATGTGCTTGTATTAGAGAGGGATGAAATAGTTGGAGGGGCTATTAAGAGTAAAGAGGTTATAGCACCTAATTTTAAGAATGACATATTCTCTGGGGTACATATACTTATAAATGCCCATCCAATGATTCAGAATAAAGAGTTGCCTTTAGAAAAATATGGGCTTAACTATATAAAGGGAGAAAGATGTTTTGGAAGCCCATTTAAAGATGACGATTATGTAATTCTTTATAGAGATATTAATAAAACCTTGGAATGTCTGGGAAGACAAGGAGAAAGTAATGCAGAAAGCTGGAAGAATCTTTTTGATATGTACTTAAAGGTTAGAGATAATTTTATAGGGGTTTTATTCTCTCCGATTCCTTCTCTTTCTGCTCTCTCTAAAGGTTATGGCTTATATAAAAGTCTTGGGAAAGAAGGGCTTTTAGAGTTTCTAAGATTAGCCCTTATGACTCCAAGGGAACTTGTTGAAGAGAACTTTGAGAGTGAGAAGGTAAGAGCCTGGTTGGCTGCCTGGGGCTTTCATCCTGATTATGAAACCGAGACTTCTTTTGGAGGAGCATTTGCTTTTATTGCAGCTGCTATGATGCAGGATTATGGTCTATGGATACCTGAGGGTGGTGGTGGAATGCTTACTCAGTCTTTAGCAGATTGTATAAAGGGTTATGGAGGAGAGGTAAGGGTGAACGCTACGGTAAACAAAATATTATTAAGAAATGGGAAAGCATCTGGAGTTAAGCTTGAAGATGGAGAAGAAATAGAGGCAACTAAGGCAGTTATTGCTTCTATTGAACCTCATCAATTATTCTTAAAAATGATAGGAGAAGAGAATTTACCATCAGGATTTGTTAAAAAAGTGAAAAGATATAGATTTGGTATAGCTACATTAAAAATGGATTTCGCTATTAACGAACCTTTAAAGTGGAAATCCGGAGAAGAGGTAGATAATACTGTGTTTCTTCATCTTGTTCCATCAGTAAACGCTTTTTCTAAGGCGTGTAATGAAGCAATAAGAGGAATTTTGCCGGAAGAACCATATATTATGGTTTCACAGCCCTCTGTTGTAGACAATAAGAGAGCTCCAGAGGGTAAAGGGGTTATATGGGTTGTGGTAAGATCTGTCCCATATAATATTAAAGGAGATTCTATAGATAAGATAAAAGGGGACAAGTGGGAGGATGTGAAAGAAGCCTATGCTGAAAGGGTTATCAATATAATAGATAGTTATGCACCGAACTTTAAGAGTAGTATTATAGGAAGCTATATACAGTCTCCTGTTGAGCTTGAAAAAAATAATTTAAATCTTGTTAAAGGATGTATTGTAGGGGGGACCCAGCATCTATTCCAGAATATTATATTCAGGCCATATCCAACATTGAAGCCATATAGAACTCCCTTTGAAAAACTATATATGACAGGATCTCCTACATGGCCTGGAGGTGGAATAACAGGGGCATCAGGTAGGATAGTGGCTGGTATAATTCTCAAGGATATTGGTATATCAAGGAAAAGGGTGTTTTCACCCTCTGGATAATATTTTTAATAAAAGAAAGGAGGAATAATTATGACTTATATGGTAATTGTAAATTTGACTCAGTATGCATCGGATTGTTTAAAGAAGGCAAATCCAATAGGTAAAATAAGTTCTGCAGTGGAGTCGGGTAGAGCTTTAAAATCTTCTGAAGCAACAGATGCAGGACTTCCCCCTGATTTTGCTGCTACTCTGGAGAAGAGGATGAACTATTTTCTTGATCTAAAAAACAGAGGAAAACTTAAGTTTGCTGGTCCATTCGCTGATCTTAATGCTGGTATGCTTATATTTGAAGCAGATTCATATGATGAGGCAAAAGAAATTGTTGAAAAGGATCCATTTTATATTAAGGGATTCCTTTTGCCCCAATATGATCTGAGACAATGGCATGTGGTTTTTAAAAGTAGTATGTAGTTTTTAAAAGGAGATGATAATATGAAATTAGAAGGGAAATTTAAATTTAATGCTCCAAGAGAGAAGGTGTGGAAATTCTTTATGGATCCCAAAACTTTGGCTAAGTGCATTCCTGGATGTGAGAAGTTAGAAGAAAAAGGAGAAAATAGTTATGAAGCTACTTTAAAGATAGGAATATCGGTTGTTAAAGGGAGATATACCGGTAAAGTAGAACTTAAGGATATTGTAGCCCCATCTCATTATAGGCTTGTTGGAGAGGGTAGTGGACTGCCAGGATTTGTGAAGGGAGAAGCAATAATAGATCTTGAAGAAGAAGATGGTAAAACGGCGGTTAAGTGGAAGAGCGATGCTCAGATAGGGGGATTAATAGCTGGAGTTGGTCAGAGAATGATTTCTGGCGTAGCAAAAATATTAACAAATCAATTTTTTAAGGATATGGAAAAAGAGATAAAAAGGGAGGAATCTTTATGAAACCAGTAAGCTTTGAATATTTCAAACCCAATAAGATTGATGAAGTAATCTCTCTCCTTGATAAATATGATGAAGATGCTGCTATATTGGCAGGAGGTCAGAGCCTTGTTCCCCTTATGAATCTCAGATTGGCAAGGCCAAAATATATAATAGATATAAATGGAATCCCAGACCTTTCCTATATAAAGGAAAGTAACGGGGGAATAGTAATAGGAGCACTTACAAGACATAGGGATTTGGAAAGGTCTGAGCTTATAAAATCAAGGTATCCTATATTATCAAAAGCTGTAAGCCTTATAGGTCATCCACAGATAAGAAATTGGGGAACGATAGGTGGCAGTATATCACATGCTGACCCTGCAGCTGAACTTCCTACCATTCTCTTAGCACTAAATGGTAAAGTTAAGGTTGTTGGAAAAGAAGGGGAGAGAGAGGTAGATGGAGATGATCTATTTCTTGGGTATCTTACAACCTCTGTTGAAAAAAAAGAGATGTTAAAAGAGGTCTATCTTCCAGCAATCAATCCAAATATGGGCTGGGAATTTTTAGAAATAGCAAGAAGATCAGGAGATTTCGCTATTGTGAGTGTTGCTTCATTGATATCCCTTGATTCTGATGGAAAATGTAATGATGTTAGAATATCATTGGGGGGACTTGGTTCAAGACCTGTAAGAGCAAAAGAAGCTGAGGGATTCCTTTCTGGTAAGGCTATTAATAATAATTTAATAAATGAGGCAGCAAATATAGCTTCAGAAGAGGTTGAACCTGAATCAGATATACATGCTTCAGCAGAATATAGGAGAGAGATGGTAAAAGTTTTTGTTAATAGAGGATTAACAACAGCTTTAGACAGAGCAAGGAGGTAACTATGGCAAAAAAATACCCTATAAGTTTAATAGTAAATGGAGTGAAATATGAAAAGGAGGTTGAGGCGAGAAAGCTTCTTGTAGATTTTATTAGAGAGGATCTCGGATTAACCGGAACCCATATAGGTTGTGAACATGGTCAGTGTGGTGCATGTACTGTTATTTTTAATGGGAAAAGTCTAAAATCATGTCTAATGTTTGCTGTTCAGGCTGATGGAGCAGAGATATTAACCGTAGAAGGTCTTGCAAGGAATGGAAAGCTTCACCCAATCCAAGAAGCATTCTGGGAGAATCATGGGTTGCAATGTGGATACTGTACACCAGGTATGCTAATGTCATCATATATGTTATTAAAAGAGAATCCAAAGCCCACAGAGGAGGAGATTAGGAAAGGAATTTCTGGTAATATATGCAGATGTACAGGATATGTGAATATTGTTAAGGCTATTAAAGAGGCTTCAAAGAAGATAGAGGGGGTAGGGATATGAAGGAATATACATGGATAGGTACAAATGTAAAAAGACTTGAAGACCCAAGGTTTTTAACAGGGCGTGGGAATTATATAGATGATGTAAAACTTCCTAATATGGTTCATGCGGCTATATTAAGAAGTCCTCATGCCCATGCAAAAATAAAGAGTATAGATTACAGTAAAGCGTTAAAATTACCGGGTGTCTTTGGAGTTCTTACAGGTGAAGATGTAGTAAATATGTCTGAACCACTTATGCTTCTTGTTACAGTTCCTATGAAATATTATTGTATGGCCGTAAATAAAGTTAGATATGTTGGAGAACCTGTGGTTGCTATAGCTGCTGAAAATAGATATATAGCAGAAGATGCTCTTGATCTTATAGAGGTTGAGTACGAGCCGATACCAACTATCTTAGATTCAGAAAAAGCAATGGAAAAAGATGCTCCATTATTACATGAGGAAGTTGGATCAAATATATGTTGGCATGATACATTTCCATATGGAGATCTTGAAGAAGCATTTAAGAATGCTGATGAAATAATAAAGGAGAGGTTTACATTCCATAGATACAGTTCAACACCTATGGAAACCTTTGGATGTATTGGGAATTACAACCCTTCTGATGGAAGTTTTGTATCATGGTCAAATCTTCAGGTCCCTGGACTGTTTCATATGGCTTTATCAATGACCCTTAGAGTTCCTGGATCAAAATTGAGACTTATAGTTCCGGATATAGGTGGGGGTTTTGGAAATAAAGCATTTGTATATCCATATGTAGTTTTAACGTCTCTTTTTTCTAAAAAGCTTGGAAGACCTGTAAAATGGATTGAAGATAGAAGAGAGCATTTAATGGCAAGCATCCAAGCTGCTGATAGAATCACAGAATATGAGGTTGCAGTAAAAAAGGATGGTACCATTCTTGGTATAAAGGAGAAATTGATCGATAATGACGGAGCATATACAAGGCTTCCGGAACCGAACAATATAATGAGGCCTTTTCAAGTTCTTGTAGGATGCTATAAGATTCCTGCTATAGAGATAGATGCATATGTTGTGAACACAAATAAGTGTCTAACAGGAGCAAACAGGGGGTTTGGATTACAGCATTATTATTTTGCTCTGGAGAGAATTATGGATATTGTTGCTAAAAGGCTTGGTATGGATCCAGTGGATATAAGGTTTAAGAACTTTATTCAACCTAATGAGTTTCCATATACAACACCAAATGGCTCAATATACGATAGTGGAGATTATCCCAATACACTAAGAAAGATACTTGAAATAATTGATTATAAAGGTTTCAGAAAGGAACAAGAAAAACTCAGAAAAGAAGGAATATATAGAGGTGTAGGTATTGTAACCTTAGTTGAGCCTGGAGCTGTAAATCTTGGATTACTTTCAATGATCCCTAAAATACCTATAATATCTGGGGCTGACGAACCTGCTACAGTTAGAGTAGATAGTACAGGAAGCGTTACGGTACTTCTCGGATGTCCATCTATGGGTTCAGGGCTTTTAACAGTAGCTGCACAGGTTGCGGCGGAGATTCTCGGTGTTAGCCCAGATAGTGTAAATGTAATTTCCCAATATGATACATCGACTCATCCATGGAGTACAGGAACTCACGCAAGTAGATTTGCGTCTTTAGGGACTGAGGCTGTTGCGGGGGCTGCAAGAATAATTAGAAATAAGGCATTAACAGTAGCATCTGGTATGCTAGAAGCCAATATAGATGATCTTGATATTAAAGATGGAATGATATTTGTTAAGGGTGTCCCAGAAAAAGCTATTCCACTTGCCCGGGTTGCAGCTGTCATTAACTTTTCCAGTGGGTTATTACCACCTGGATTTGAACCAGGGCTTGAAGCTAGATATACATACAGATTTGACAAGGCCAGTCTTCCTGATGAAAAGAGAAGGATAAATGCAGGAGTAACCTATGCAAATTCAGCCCATGCAGTAATTGTGGAGGTAGATATAAAGACAGGGGAGGTAAAGATATTAAAGTATGCGGTACTTTCTGATGCAGGGACAATGGTTAATCCTATGATAGTTGATGGTCAGATACATGGTGGAATCATTCATGGATTTGGTGGAACATTCCTTGAAGAGTTTATATACGATGAGAATGGACAACAGCTTACAACTACATTTTTAGATTATCTTCTTCCGAAAGCTCCTGAAGCACCAGATATCCAGGTAGAACATACAATTACTCCTTCTCCATTTACATCTATCGGAGCTAAAGGAATGGGCGAGGGAGGTTCAATCCCTGTTCCAGCTCTCATGGCAAATGCTATAGAGGATGCTTTATCTCCATTTAATGTGAAGATAAATGATTCAAGGATGAATATTGAAAGGGTATGGAAAATAGTAAATAAAAACTAATTTCTTAGGGGCGGTTAAGCTTTAAAACCGCCCCTTTTCCCTGAATCAATTTTTCTATTAAATTTATAATATATTCTTTATGTGTTATGCCTAAAGATGCAGTTAGATTTGATAAAGATTTGATGGAGGTTTATTCTGTTCCAAAATGCTGGATGGAAATTAGAAAAAAGATAGAAGAGAAGAAAGGCATTGTTATTGTTATAGGAGGAGCGAATAGTGGAAAGACAGTCTTTGTTAAATCTCTTGGCAGAGAATTATCTAAAAATGGTAATAAAGTTGCTATAATAGATGGAGACATGGGACAGTCTTCGTTTGGTCCACCATCCACTTTTAGCTTAGTAGTATTGCCCTCTTTATCTGATGATTTAAGTAGTATAAAACCTTTCAAGATGTATTTTGTGGGGCATATATCTCCGCAGAGACATCTAATTCCCACAATAATAGGAATTAAGAAACTCCTTGATAAATCAATAGAGGCCGGATGTGAGATAATAATCATTGATACTACTGGCTTTATAGATGGAGACGTTGCTTTTGAACTAAAATTTCAAAAGATAAATTTGATAAATCCAAGACATATAGTAGGAATAGAGAAATTAGATGAAATTGAAAGGATATTAGACATCTTTAAGTATAAAAATGACCTTTTTATTCATAGACTTCCAGTTTATAAAAGGGTTCAGATAAAGAGCATTGAACAGAGACAGACACATAGAAGAAAAAAGTTTAATGAATATTTCTTGAACTCAAAGATTCAGGATATAAATATTAGCAAGATTGGCATCTCAGGTTCATTATCTTTGATGAAGAAAAATATTGATGAGATTAAAGGACTTTTAATAGGTCTAAATGATAGAGAGGGATTCTGCCTGGGATTAGGAACTCTTATAAGTTTTAGAGAAGAAGCTGATAAGATGAGAGTGCTTACTCCATTATCAAATATTGAAGATATAACAAATATAAGGATAGGGTCTATTAAGATCGATCCTTCGGGGAGGGAGAAATTTATATCTTTTTAGTCGGTTATCAATACCCACACCCGATATATTATTAAATACATCTATTATTCCATCAATAGTTATTCCAACTTGTATCCTTATCCTGAGTTCTTGATATTGATTCTATAGAGATAGTATTATATCTATAGACTATTTTTATTTTTTACCACCTGTCCTATTATTTTAAATTCATAGGAAAAACTTCTTTCATAGATGATACTGCATTCATGGCATTCCATACTATATTTAAAAGATTAAAGGTGGATTTTAGGGAAGAAATCCACCTTACTTCAACTATTCCAACTGATAAACTGAAGATTTATCAGTTAACTTCCAACTGCGTCCCCAATGGGATTTGAACCCATGTTGCCGGCGTGAAAGGCCGGTGTCCTTGACCTAGCTAGACGATGGGGACATAATATGAGCCGCGCGGGAATCGAACCCACGGCCACCGGATTAAAAGTCCGGTGCTCTACCTACTGAGCTAGCGGCTCACATCTTTAAAGAATATAATAAATTTAGATTAATGTCAAGATTTTTGTTAGACCCAAATTCCGAAATAGGAAGGTCAAACAAGCCAAAAAGTTAGGGCCCTCCTT
>CAZCTP010000095.1:0-9400 GCA_964501575.1 uncultured Thermodesulfobacteriota bacterium | reverse complement strand
TAAGAAGTTATTTGAAAAAATATTTAAAAAATTAAGTAAAAATAGCTATTTTAGGCATATTTTACCCTGTTTGTAGAATAAAATCATTATCGATGTCCTGAACTGTTTCTGTTACCGGAACGGAAGTCCTGTTTCTTTGTGCCTTCATGTTAAAGCTCCTTTCCCCGATATCTCTTTCTTCTTCTCCTGATACTTCTTAAATCTCATTTCCTTAAAACCTCCTCTTTTATTTTTTTATAAAGAATCATTTAATCTATCCTTGTCTTTTGTTGTTAATTTTATTATTGTTTAGTAGTATAGAAATCGTTAGGTGCAAATAATTACAGTATTGCAAAGCCTTACAAAAAGGATAGGTTATTAAAAAGTCTATTGGGAGGCATAGAGTAATGAAAATAAAAGTAATCATAGAAAAAGGTGAAGATGGCTATTTTGTGGCACGCTGTCCATCGTTAAAAAGTTGCTGGAGCCAGGGGAAGACAGAAGAAGAGGCATTGAGAAATATTAAGGAAGCCATAGAGTTATATTTAGAACCAGATGAAGAGTTGATGGAAGATGAAAGTCATAAAGTCTATGAAGTGGCGGTATGAAACTTCCTTTATTATCTGGGAGAGAGGTTGTGAGAGCATTAAGACGGATGGGATTTAAAGAGGTTCACAGGAAAGGTAGTCATGTGAAGATGAAACACCCAGACGGGAGAAAGATTGTTTTTCCATATCATGATGAAATTGATAGATATACTTTGAAAGGTGCTCTAAAAGATGCAGAGATTGATATTGGAGAGTTTTTGAAGAATATTTGAGAAATATTGTATGAGAGAGGGAGATAAGGAACTGTTTAGTAAAGTGCAAGCCCATTAGGTAGCAATTTGGAAAAAAGGGGATGGTTCTATTTTCTCAATTTCCTACCTAATTTAAGTAAGTATATAAGGGGTCTGGTCTCACTTTCAATATTTCTATCCTCTAATCTTTCTATAACTCTATTTATTATTCTCAAAACTTCTTTATCCTCCATAATTTTCCCCTTAAACCTCTCACATGCCTGCGATACGGCATACTCTAAATCAAACATTTCTCTTCATCTCTATTAAAAACCTTTCAATTAATGTAAAGACAGTGGTTAAATGGGTTAATAGGTTTAAGGGGAAGCAAATATTATTATCGTTATAAACTGCCTAAGTATCAGATTACAGCGAGGGATGTGAGGACAGGAGGGATATACTATTTTATTCCTATGAGAAGAGTGTAACAGTATCAATAATGGCATTAAAGATACTTTTAACCCATCTATTAAAGGTTTTAAGACACCGAAGGATATAACATACCCTCTGAGGTTTTTTTATTGTCACCTATAATATTAGATGATATTTTATATAGACAAAATGAGGACTTTGAAATAAATTATGAAGTGTACCACCATCCCCCTGATCATCCCGTACAATTTTTTGCCTTTTCGATACTCATTTGGTTATTTATTTAAAGGTTATAAGATATCTTCCCACTTTTTATTCATATTACCAATAATCTTATTATTGTTTTATTATATCATATTATCCTGTAAAATTAGAGAGGCATTAAAACATTTTTTCAAAAACTCCAGCAAATTGTTAATTCATTAAATAATTTAAGCGGATATCCTAAGCGTAAAGGAAAGTAATCCCTGTATAGCAATAGGAGAGTTTCTAACTTTATAAATATATGTAAATTTTCATGGAGAATCACTATTTTTAAACCATATCTTTTGAAAATTATTCTAATATATGATATTATTTTTTAAGTCTTAAAAACCGCAAATATTTAGGTAATTTTTAAGGAATAGATAATGCCAGAATTGGAAGATTCTTTAAAAGCCTTTCTTAGGGAGAGGGTTAATAATAGAATAAAGCAAGGCTTCTATACATCTGAAGAGATAGAGAAGGTATATAAAATTGGTTTAAATATAAAAGAGAGAGATCATATTAATGAGTTTTTATCTATATTAAATTCTATAGATGTAATTAGGGATGAAAGAATAAGTTCACACCGTAAATATATCGGCTGGTTAATAGTTCTTTCAAAAAAGGTATTAAATAGAATATTAAAGCCCTTTGCAAAGATTATTCTTCATAATCAGGTAATATTTAATGAAAATCTTATAAGGCTTTTAAACTCTTCTATCCCTTCATTTAGAGATAATATAAAAGGAATCAGAGAGGAATTTAGAAGGAGATATGAAGATCTGGATAGAAAATATGAGAGGAAATATGAGAGGAAATATGAAGATTTGATACTCAGATATTTTGAATTATTGGAGAGGAACAGCGAAATATATAGAGATTATGAAAAGCTAAAGATGGATATGGAATATGAAAGAAGTAAGGTAAATAATATAATAAGAGGGAGTGATATTAGTATAAAGATAGATAATTATCCATCAAAGGAAGATATTGGATTAAATGATGATGATTATCTTCAATTTGAGGATAGACATAGAGGCTCAAGGGAAGAGGTAAAGAGTAAGCTCAGGGTCTATATACCATATTTTAAGAATCTTAATAATATTATAGATGTTGGATGTGGTAGGGGTGAATTCTTGGAATTATTAAGAAATGAGGGTATTGAGGCCACAGGTATAGATATAAATGAACATATGGTTAATATATGTAAAGAGCTTGGGTTAAATGTTATAAAGGAAGATGCTATATCACATCTTAATAATATTGAAGATAATTCTCTTGGGGGTATATTTTCATCAATGCTTATAGAACATCTAAGCTTCAATCAATTAATTGAGTTTATTAGATTGGGGTACAGAAAGTTGCAAGAAGGAGGATGCTTTATCGCAGAGACTATAAATCCCCTATGTCTTACTATATTCTCGGGGACTTTCTATTTAGATCCATCCCATACAAAACCTATACATCCAGAGACACTTAAATTTCTGTTCGATATAACAGGTTTTAGAGAGGTGAATATAAAATATACATCTCCATATCCTAAAGAGAGCAAATTAACCCCTCTTGATTATTTCCATAAAATTAGAAGGTCTGACGAGGCACTTATAAGTGTTATTAACAGGAATATAAATAGATTAAATGAACTCCTATATGGTTATCAGGATTATGCTGTTATAGGGAGGAAATAGTGGACGAAATAAATGTTGAAAAGATAATGTATAAGATAAGAGAAGAGATAAAAAAAAGAGGGGATATTGAAGAAGAGACAAAAATAACAGAACTTGATGAGAATTTAGGGATTATTAATGAAAAATGTATAATAAATACGGATTTTCATCCTATTCCATCTCCACCATCGTTCCCTGTTATTAAATGGATAAGATGGTTCATTGGAAAAGGTATAAGATGGTATATTGATAAGATAGTTACACAGATAAATATTTTTAATACCGGGCTTGTAAGGCTATTAAATGGAATAAATAGAGAAAATGAGGAAATTAAGAGAAGAATCGAAAGATTAGAAAGGCTAATAAAAGAGAAATGAAAATAGCTTTTGTGGTTCCAAGATACGGGGTTGAAGTTATTGGAGGAGCAGAGACATTGGCAAGAATGTTTGCTGAAAATCTTAGAAAAAGGAATATAGATGTTGAGGTATTAACTACATGTGCCCTTAATCATTTTACATGGGACAATTACTGGAAAGAAGGGAAGTATTTTATAAATGATGTTCCTGTTAATAGATTTAGTGTAAATAATAGGAATAAAGAGCTTTTTTTTAATATTCAGAATAGAATAATAAACCACATGAAGGTCTCAGTAGATGATCAGCTATTGTGGGCTAAAGAGAGTGTGAATAGTGATTCATTATATAGTTATATATCCAATAATATAGATAAATTTGATCACTTAATTTTTTTACCCTATATGTTTGGGACAACATTTTTCGGATCCATGGTATATCCAGAAAAATCTATATTAATTCCCTGCCTTCATGATGAGGTATATTCCCACCTTCCTATATATAGAGTGATGTTCAACAAGGTAAAAGGTATTATATTTAATACCGAAGAGGAGATGAAACTGGGAGAATATCTCTTTTATCTTGATAAATATAGATGCGCTGTTGTTGGCATGGGATTTGATTATAATATATCAACTAATCCTGAGGATTTCAGAAAAAAATTCGATATATATGACGATTTTATACTATATGTAGGGAGAAGAGAAGAAGGTAAAAATGTTCCTTTACTTATAAAATATTTTTTAAGATATAAGAAGAGGAGAGGAAGTAATCTAAAACTGGTTTTGTTAGGTGGGGGAGAAGTTGATATAAGAAGTGATGATATTATATTAATAGATTCAGCAGATGAAGAGGATAAATTAAATGCCTATTCTGCTTCCTTTGTTATATGCCAGCCCTCTGTGAATGAAAGTTTCTCAATAATAATAATGGAAGCGTGGCTATGTAAAAGTCCTGTTATTGTTCATTCTGATTGTGAAGTTACCAAGGGACATTGTATAAGAAGCAATGGAGGATTATATTTTAATAACTATTATGAATTTGAGGCTATTATAGATTTGCTTATTAATGATAAAAAAATATCTGAAAAGATGGGTTATAATGGCAGAAAATATGTTGTTGAAACCTATAATTGGGATACGGTTATTAAAAGATTCTTTAACGCACTAAATGGGTTTAAAAATGACTAAGGTTTATCAGATGCTTCCATCATTTAGCTATGGGGATGCTATAGGTAAATGTGTTATTGATCTATATAATGCATTTAAAGAGTTGAATTATGAGACAGGGATATATGCAAGGCATATAAATCCTTTGTACAAGAGGATAGCTAAAAATTATATAGAATATATTAAGGTTTCAGATAGATCGAATATAATCATGTATCATTTTTCTATAGGTTCTCCATTATCAGATTTTATTAAAAAGTTAAAGGATAAGAAGATATTAATATATCATAATATAACCCCTTCATATTTTTTTAAAGGGATAAATAGTAGGGTTGAAACTGAGTGTAGAATGGGAAGGGAAGAAATAGAGACTCTTGTTAATTATTTTGATATGGCTCTTGGAGTTTCTGAGTTTAACAGGATAGAGTTAGAAGAGATGGGATTTAAGAATACTGGAGTTCTACCACTATTTATCGACAGAAATGCATATAATACGAAATTTAATTATAAAATAATCGATCTTTATAATGATGATTGGATAAATATCATACATGTTGGAAGAATTGCACCAAATAAAAGGATAGAAGATGTTATAAAAATATTCTATTTTTATAAGAAGATAAATCCACTGAGTAGACTATTTATTATAGGCAATGATATAGATATGGAAAATTATTCGGATGCTTTAAGAAACTTGATAGATGAACTAAATATAAGTGATGTATATTTCCCAGGACATATATCCTTTGAGGATATGGTATCCTATTACAAGATAGCTAATATATATATATGTATGAGCGAACATGAGGGCTTCTGCTTACCACTTCTTGAGAGTATGCATTTTGGAATACCTATAATTGCTTATAAAAGTAGTGGGATACCCTTTACATTAAAGGATTCAGGAATAATGGTTCCAGAGAAAAGATATGAGGAGATTGCAGAGTTAATAGATGTTATAATGAATGATGAGGATTTAAAAAAGGGTATAATTAGTAAACAATATGATAGGCTTATGGATTACGACTCAAATAAATTAAAAAATTTAATAGAGGAGATTATCTCTTCTATTTCATTTTGATATGAAAGGTCATCTTACAGTATTTAATGAAGTAGGGAAGGCTCTCACATCAACATTAAATTTAAAAGAGGTCCTTAATATTATAATGTCCAAAGTTAAAGAACTTTTAAAACCTAATAAATGGGCTTTGTTGCTCCTGGATGATGAAAAAGAAGAGCTTTATTATGAAATAATTGTAGGAGAAGAGTGGGGTTACAAAAAGGATTTTAGATACAGTCTTGAGGATTATCCTGTTTTAATGAACAAGAAAGAAATTGATATTAGAGAAGATGGATTTATATCTATGCCATTGGTAAGTAAAGGTAAAGTTTTAGGAATTATTGAGTTAGAGATGGATGATTTTGATAGCTGTAAATCACTGATATTATCCACATTAGGAGACTATGCAGCTATAGCTATAGAGAATGCTTCCTGCTTCTATAAGATCAAAGAGCTTACTATTATAGATGATGTTACTGGACTATATAACAGCAGACACCTTCATAATACTCTTGATATGGAAATAAAGAGGTCAGAGAGATATGGAAGGAATCTCTCTATAATATTTCTTGACTTAGATTATTTTAAGAATATTAATGATAAATATGGACATCTAAATGGCAGTAAGGTTCTTAAGGAGGTTGCCAACCTTTTTTTAAAGGATTTAAGAAAGGTAGATATAGTCACAAGATATGGAGGGGATGAATTTATTATTATTCTTCCAGAAACCCCCAAAAAGTCTGCGTTAAAGGTTGCAGAGAAGCTTAGAAATAGACTGAATAAAACCTATCTTTTAAGGGATGAAGGATTAAATATAAAGATAACAGCAAGCTTTGGTATAGCCTCCTATCCTGAAGATGTTTCTACAAAGGAAGATTTAATAGATGCAGCTGATCGCGCAATGTATAAGATTAAGAATAGTAAAAGGGATGGAATTGCATTGGTATGATAAGAGATCATCTATTTGTCTCTTTAATACCCAAATTCTTTTATATTCCTTAGGTTATTTCTCCAATTTTTTCTTACTTTAACCCAGAGCCTTAAGAACACACCTTTATTTAAAAATGACTCTATATCCCTTCTTGCTATTTCTCCAACTCTTTTTAGTGCCTCCCCTCCTTTACCTATTAATATCCCTTTTTGAGATTCTCTCTCAACATAGATAGTAGCATCCACATAACTTTTATTGTCATCTCTCTCTTTAAATTCATTTATTAAAACAGTTGTAGAATATGGAATTTCTTCCCCATAGAGTTCAAATATTTTTTCTCTTATTATCTCAGATATAAAGAATCTTTCACTCGAATCAGAAACTATATCCTCAGGATAATAAAGCTCTCCATATGGTAGGTACTCTATTATCTTATTAAGAAGTTCGTTAACGCCATCATTATTTATCGCTGATAAAAGTACTATTTCTTTGAATTCATATAACTTTCTATATTGATCTATAAAAGGAAGTAAATTCCTCTTATCTTTAATAAGATCTATTTTATTTATACCAAGAATAGTATCTTTTTTTAACTCTTTTATCCTTTCAATTATTAGTAAATCTCTTTTATCAGGATAGTTTGGATCTGTCATAAATATTAAAGTATCCGCATCTTGAGCAGCTTTATAAGATGTATTGATCATAACATCCTGAAGGGTATATTTCGGATTTAATATACCAGGGGTATCAATAAATATTATTTGATAATTATCTTCTGTTAATATTCCTAATATTTTATGCCTTGTTGTTTGAGGCTTTGGTGTAACAATAGATATTTTATCTTTCAAGATCACATTTAAAAGAGTAGATTTGCCAACATTTGGCTTTCCAATTATGGCTACAAAACCAACTTTAAAATATGATATACCTTGCCTCTTCATTAACTTCTTATATTTGATGAATCCTTCTTTTTAATAAGAGTTCTATTTTAGATTTAACTGGTTTTGCTGAGAAGGGCTTTTAATACTTTAACCTTATCCCTTATCTGTCTCATATTACCTAATGATAAAGATTCGTCCCCTTTCTTCGTGGCCTCAAGCAAATCCTCTATCAATTTTTCTACATCCATCTTTAATCTTTTTATATCAGCCTCTGTCTTTAAAAGTGGCTCTAATTCAACTATATCATCATGAACAGATTGAATTCCTTTTATCAATCCACTACTCATACTATTTTTCTGAGCTCTCCTTATAGCCTCTTCTAAATCATCTACATATGCTAAAATAGCGTATTCATTTTCCATCTTTCCCTCCTTTAAATTAATTAATCTATACACTTTAGAATACCATACTCACATGCTACTTCGCATGCCCGGCATTCTGTACAACGCTCCATATTTACTACCATTGCTTTATTATCAACTATTTCAAGGACACCTTCGGGACATATCTGTACACAGGAACCACAATTTCCATCTAATCCTATACATTCCTCTCTATTTATTTCTATCTTCATTAATACCCCCCTAATATAAGGTTTCTTATCCCTTAAAAATTAATTTTAATTTAATAGAAGAATGATGTCAATTTATTAAAAATTATTTCCCCACCAGTTTGGGGAATATGCCTTTAATACTGTTTTTAGATTGGGCTAAATATTCGATATATTATAAAGGTTATTTTCCAACCATTAGGACGATTTTTTACTATTCCATCAAAAAATATACCTATATCAAAAAAGTATTTTTTAAAGCTCCCTATAAAAAGGGGGCCTCCTCCTATTGCTATTTCTCTTGAATTTCTTACACGCTCTCCCTCCATCTTATCTTCCAATAGTTGATAATCTGAGAATCCCCCCACACCAATTTTAAAATGGTTGTTCAACTTATACGCAAACTTTAGGTTTATTTGAAGAGATGGACCTAACCGATAATTTGAATCAGGATTTAGTGTTACAGGATTAAAAAAGTCTCTGTTTTTTGTAGGAATTAAAAGATAAAAATCCTGTTCATGAAACAAACCATTACCAATATTATCAAAATAAATCATGTTAGTAAAGGCTAATTGAGTAGTAAAAACATTACTCCCCATACTTATATGGTATTTACTATATCTAGCGGTTGGAAAGAATATATTTATGGATGCAAGACTATCTATTGTAATATTATCGTCTTTATACAAAGATGGAAATAGGATTCCTGTACCTATATCTATATCTCCAAAACCATCTGTTCCCATCCCTATATTTTGATTCTTAGACTCTGTATCAACATGGATATTTGCAAAGGGTAATACGAATTCTAAGTAATGAGTGCCCTTTGGAATCATTTTCAATGGAGTAATTAAAATAAATCTCTGTATAATAGAAAAACTCTTTAGGTCATATTTATCTAAAATCTGTTTGCTCTCTGGACCATTTAGTCTATCTTTATCCTCATATGAATTGTATATTCCCCAAAATAGGGTATATGGTAAAAATTTTTCTGGAAATTTGTTCCCCCCAAAGGCTGAAAGTGTTAAGTCATAATTAAATATAAAAAGAGGGAGTCCCATTCCTTTATGTATACCCATCTTTGATAAATTATAATTTTTCCATCTAAGCTCACTCCCATAGGAATTATTTATAGATATGAATAAAATATTTAATAGCAGATTTATAAAACATATTTTTAGAATATTTCTTAACATCACTGGCTAATTGTATTATATTAAATAAAAAATATCAAGTTTTGTTAAGTGACCCAAATTCCGAAATAGAGATTTTTGGGCTTCTTTCAATGATAAAAACATAG
>CAZCTP010000094.1:0-9525 GCA_964501575.1 uncultured Thermodesulfobacteriota bacterium | reverse complement strand
GCTAACAATTCATTCCAGCGGACGGCTAACCGCCGCCGCTGAATTTGAGCGTTAGAACTCTGAACTTGACTTTCGGACTGAATATGGTACTATAATAAGACTGGAGGTGATAATTATGAATATCTCAACAGATATAAAATCTATAACCTACCTTAAATCCAGGGCTGCAGATCTACTAAAGCAAATCAATGAAACTCATCGTCCTGTCATTATTACTCAGAATGGTGAACCTAAGGCTGTATTACAGGATCCTAAAAGCTATGAAAATATGCGCAATGCCATAGGAATGTTGAAACTTATTTCCCAGGGGGAAGAAGACATTAAAAATGGAAGATCAAAAACTCAGGAAGAAGTATTTGAAAATGTGGAAAATATGTTGAAAGAAAAGATAGAATGAACAAGAAATATGAAGTTATATGGTCTAATATAGCTGAAAATGATTTATTAAACATTATCGAATATATAGCCACAGACAGCCTGTCTAACGCATTAAAAGTATTAAAAAGAATAAGAGAGAAGGCATCAAGTCTTTATCATTCACCCAAACGAGGTCGTATTGTACCAGAATTGCAGGAACAAGGTATTTTGCAATATCGTGAATTAATCGTACCTCCGTGGAGGATTGTGTACAGAATATCAGGAAAGAACATATATATTTTATCTGTACTTGATTCACGTCAAAATATTGAAGATATCCTACTGAAAAGATTAATAGATCAAAAACTATGAAAACTGCTGACCAGTAGTTGCTAAAAAGTCAAGTAAAAAATTAGTTTTATGTGGAAATAAGTTGATAGTTTTTTAATTAAAAAATGAGCAGTAAATTCATATCTATAGATACGAACACATAATAAATATCCTGGTATAATTAAAAAGGTTTCTCAACTACTGAAAGTATAGTAATGATAAGCAAAGAATATGGAAAGAATATTATTTTATAGAAAAAATATTTTATCTACAAACCTTGCCGGTGTGATATCAAATGCAGGATAAAATCCTTTAATCCCTTCCTCAGTAATTCTTCTTCCATTAAATTCAAGAAGTTCCTTTTCATTTCTTATTTCAATAAATACATTATCACCTGATAAAAGATCAGATGTTTTTTGGGCAAGTACATAAAAGGGTATATTATATTTTTTAGCTATAATAGCTATCTGGTAGGTTCCTATCTTATTAATAATATCTCCATTATTAGCGGATCTATCAGAGCCTACAATAACTAAACTAACCATACCGTTCTTTATGACATTAGCAACGGATGAATCAGCCACAATTTTAACATTAAAGCCTTCCTTACTAAGTTCCCAAGCAGTCAGTCTCGAACCCTGAAAATAAGGCCTCGTTTCTGTTGCTATAAATTTTACTCTCTTACCTCTTTCACGACATATTTTCCCTATTATTACCAACTCCCCACTTACATTACAATGGGTTAATATTGTATCCCCATCCTTTATAAAGGATGATACCCTTATAGCTCTATCTATCCTTCTTCTATTCATTTCGTCTATCATATTTAATATTCTTTTTTCTACTTCATTGGCATCTGTATCTTCAGTTATATTTAATAATACAGGGTCTAAAAAACTTTTAAAAGGAAATGTAGGCCTACTTCTTTGAATGGATTCTCTGGCTTCATTAAGATTCTTAAAAAGTTCTTTCTTAGAGGATCTTTTAGCCGTAATAACCAATGCTAAAAGGGATGTAAGAACTTGACCATATGCTCTTGTCTTCATCCCTTTTATAACATTAACAACATCTTTATAGTCTTTACATCTTATATATTTTATTCTATCAGGAAGTGAGGTTTCATCCAGTACTACTATTTCATCATCTTCTATCCATGCAGATCTGGCAAGAAGTGGAAGTTCCATGTTTTTAATTATATTAACTTTTTTAGTTTTTTTCAAATAAGATAAAGGAATAATAAATAATTTTCGATAAATTCACGAACTTTTTTTGCGATCAGTAGGCAGGAATATCCTGTTTATCGGAATTTCCAACTAATATCTGATAGATAAATTTCAAGACCAGTAAATAGAGGATTTATGTAAATTCCATAGAGAATTGTCAGGAAGCAATTGTGTAATATGGCAAAAACAGATATTTGCGGGGCATTAACCCCGCAAACAAAGAATTATTATAAATCCTCATTGACAGCTATTCAGTTGTCAATAAAATTATATGTCGTAATAGAGTGAAAATTCGTATGGAACAGGTCTCAATCTTATGGGATCTATTTCATTCTTCATCTTATACTCTATCCATGTATCTATAACATCCTCTGTAAAAACATCCCCTTTTAATAGATATTCATGGTCTTTTTCGAGAGCATCTAAAGCTTCTTTAAGAGATCCTGGGACAGAGGGAACATTCTTCAATTCTTCAGGTGTTAATGAATATATGTCTTTATCAAGAGGTTCTCCAGGGTCTATCCTATTTTCAATTCCATCAAGACCAGCCATAAGCATTGCTGTAAATGCCAGATATCCATTACATGATGGATCTGGGAATCTTACCTCTACTCTCTTTGCTTTAGGACTTGGAGAGTACATAGGTATCCTTATCCCAGCGCTTCTATTCCTGACGGAATAAGCTAAGTTTACCGGAGCTTCAAAACCTGGAACAAGTCTTCTATAGGAATTTGTTGTAGGGGCAACAAATGCACATAAGGAATCAGCATGTTTCAATATTCCACCAATATAGTACATAGCCAGATCACTTAAACCTCCGTAACCATTACCAGCAAAGAGTGGTTTACCATCTTTCCATAAACTTTGATGAGTATGCATCCCGGAGCCGTTATCATTCCATAATGGTTTTGGCATAAATGTTGCGGTCTTTCCATATTTTCTTGCTATATTTTTAACTATATATTTATACCATAGTAAATAATCTCCCATCTTTACAAGTGGTGCAAATTTAATATCTATTTCTCCCTGCCCCCCAGTAGCAACCTCATGATGTTGACATTCTACAGAGATTCCAATTTCCATCATAGTTAAGACTATTTCAGTCCTTATATCCTGGAGACTATCAGATGGGGGAGTGGGGAAATAGCCCTCTTTATATCTTGGCTTATAGCCAAGGTTAGGATTTTCTTCTTTACCGGAATTCCATCTCCCTTCCTTTGAATCTACAAAATAGAAACTATATTGCTCCTTAGAATCAAATCTTATATCATCAAATATAAAAAATTCAGCTTCTGGTCCAAAGTATGCTGTATCAGCGATTCCTGTGGATTTAAGATATGCCTCTCCTTTTTTTGCTACATTTCTTGGATCCCTTGTATATCTCTCCTTTGTTATTGGATCTACAACATCACATATCATTGTTAGGGTTGGCTCCTTCATAAATGGGTCTATAACAGCAGTTTCCGGATCGGGGATCACAAGCATATCACTGGCATGAATGGATTGCCATCCTCTAATACTTGAGCCATCAAATCCAAATCCATCTTCAAATGAATCTTCAGCTAATTCTGATGATGGTACACTGAAGTGTTGCCATATTCCTGGAAAATCCATAAATTTCAAGTCAATCATCTTAATATCTCTATCCTTGATAAATTCCAACACCTCTTTTACTTCCATAATATAATCCTCCTATATTTAGAATTTTATTAAATAGCGTCTTCTCCTTTTTCTCCAGTTCTTATCCTTATAACCTCTTCAATAGGAGTGACGAATATCTTTCCATCTCCTATCCTTCCCGTCCTTGCTGATTTTTGAATAGTATCTATAATATTTGCAACCATATCATCCCTTGCGATTATTTCAAGTTTAACCTTTGGAAGGAAGTCCACAACATATTCTGCTCCCCTATATAATTCTGTGTGTCCTTTCTGTCTTCCGAATCCCTTAACTTCTGTTACTGTTATACCCTGAATTCCTATCTCATTGAGACTTTCTTTAACCTCATCAAGTTTAAAAGGCTTTATTATAGCTTCCACCTTTTTCATTATATTCCCTCCTTAACTTAATCTATATGCAAAAGGTTTGCCAAAAAATAATTCCTTATTACTCAAGGAATTATATATATGGATCTATAAGAAATGCCTATTTAAAAAGCATTTTTTTATTTTTATGCCTATTTATTAGGCATAAAAATCTTGAATACCATGTCATCCATATTTACAACCTCTTTAACCCTTATTTTTATAATTTCTCCGGGGTCTGCTTCTATAGTTTTTTCATCGTCTTTATATATATTTTCTACATCTTGATAAAAATCTAATAATTCTCCTTTTATATGTAAAAAATCTCCCCTTCTCATCTTTCCTTTCAGAAGGATAAGTGCTGCTCCAGAATTTTTAAGATATTTGATTATATCTCCTATTAATTCTTCTCGCAATTATTTTTTAAGCTCTTTCCCTAATACTTTTTCTATAGATTTAACCTTATTTTTAATAGCCCCTTTTACCCCTTCTCTATCATCTATCTTTATAGTAGTTATAACCCTTTTGCTATCTTCTCTCATTTTAAGATGACATCTTTTTATAAGTTCTATAATTTCATCCATATCACCTTCAACAACGGTTCCCATTGGATTAATAGAATAATTCAGACCGCTATTATCAACTATATCTACTACTTTAGCTATGTAAGGTGATAGTCTCTCTCCTTTATCTACTGGAATTATACTAAACTCCACAATCATTATAAACCTCCTATTCTAATATACCCCTTATACTATTTATAACTCTATTAACCTATTTTTTTTTGAGAGTTTGTTTAACAACTCATTCACTGATAAACAATTTAAAACATCCTTTCTCTCAAGCCATCCTCTTCTGGCAACCGAGACCCCAAATCCTATTGTATCAAGCTGATTTATTGTATGAGCATCAGTCCCTATTGCTACCATAACCCCTTCTTCCTTTGCCCATCTTGAGTTCTTATCATTTAAATCAAGTCTCTGTGGATAGGAGTTTATCTCAATAATTGTATCTGTTTCTCTCGCTACTTTAAATATCTCAGCTAAATCAAGTTCATAACCTTCTCTTACTCCAAGGAGTCTACCGGTTGGATGAGCAATAATATTAACATATTTATTCTTCATAGCATTAATTATTCTTTTTGTAATAGCTTCTTTCCCCTGTTTAAAGCCGGTATGGATTGCAGCTATAACAATGTCTAATTTCGATAGAATATCGTCACTGAAATCTAAGCTTCCATCAGATCTTATATCAACCTCAATTCCTGCTAATACTCTGAAATCATCAAATTTTTTATTAACCATATCAATTTCTTCAATTTGCATTAACAACTCCTCTTCTGACAATCCACCAGCCACTCCTAAGGATTTTGAATGGTCTGTTATAGCAATATATTCATATCCCTTACTTTTGCATTCTATTGCAAGTTCTTCAATAGTATGGGCACCATCACTCCATTTAGTATGCATATGGAAATCACCTTTAATATCATCTAACTCAATAAGGTCTGGAAGTTCCCTTCTTATTGCTGCTTCAATTTCTCCACTATCTTCCCTTATTTCAGGGGGTATATATTGAAGATCTAATAATGAATATATATCTTCCTCTTCTTTCCCTCCTATCTTTTCTCCATCGTTCTCTCTGAATATTCCGTATTCGTTTATCTTTAATCCTTTATTTTTCGCTATTTCTCTAATCCTTATATTATGCTCCTTTGAACCTGTAAAGTATGCAAGTGCAGAACCATAGGAATCAGGTTCAACAATTCTTAAATCTACCTGGATTCCCTCGGTTATTCTTATAGACCCCTTAGTATCCCCCTTTGCCAATATATCCTTCACAAATGGAAAACTTACAAACCTCTCCATAATATTTTTTGAGCTTTTAGCAGTTACCAATATATCTATATCTCTTATAGTCTCTTTACATCTCCTTAAACTGCCAGCAGGACTTATTCTGATAACCTCTTTAAGCTCTTTAAGAGAACTTACAATCTCTTCTGCCAATGGAGCAGCTATTCCAAAAGGGTATCTACCTTTTCCACTTTTAAGGAATTCTATTCCTTTTAATATATTTTCTTCTGTTTTATCCTTAAGCCCTGGCAACCCCCTTATTTTATGAGCTTTTGCAAGCATTTCAAGATCATTTATATTATCCACATTAAACTTTTTATATAGGAGCTTTGCAGTCTTTGGACCGATACCAGGAATAGACATTAATGTAATTATACCTGTAGGTATTTCTGCTTTTAGATTTTCATAATATTCTATTGCGCCTTTAGATAAAAATTCCTCTATCTTATTAGCAAGATCTTTCCCTATTCCAGGAATATTCTTAAGAAGGTTCTTTTTAGCTAAATCTTCAATATCTTCGTTAATATTTTCTATATTTTGAGCAGCTTTTCTGTATGCTCTTATACGAAATCTATTCTCCTCCTTTATTTCAAGAAGATCAGCAATATCATTGAATATTTCTGCTATTTCATTATTTTTCATTAATTAATTGTTTTTTAACTTCCTTTATTATAGACTCCATCGTATCTCCTGCTCCATTCCTTATTACCAGATCTGCATATCCATCATAGGGGGTGGGTGATCTGTTTATTATTATAAGCCTTGCTCCATTCTCTTTTGCTCTAACAGGCATGACTGCTGCTGGGTATACCACAAGCGAAGACCCTATAACTATAAATAGGTCACAGGATTCGGATCTTCTTGTCGCTTCCGTAGTTTCTCTTTCTGGCATTCTCTGACCAAAGGATATGGTATCAGGTTTCAGTATCCCATTACATTTTTTACAATAGGGAACACTCTCCCCACTTTTTATTCTTTCAGATATTTCCTCATATCTCCATTTTTCCCTACAACTCAAGCAAGAGACTGTTTTCATTGTTCCATGGAGTTGAATAATCTTATCTTCTGAATTTCCTGCATTTTGATGAAGACCATCAACATTCTGGGTTATGATACAATCAAGCTTACCAATATTTTCAAGCTCTGCAATTGCAATATGTGCCTTATTAGGTTTTGCATTCTTCATTAAAGAATATGCTTCTTCACTCATAGTCCAGTATTTTCTTCTTGCCTCTTCGTTATTTAGAAATTTATCAAATACGAAATCATTTGGGTCATATCTATCCCATAATCCACCAGGACTCCTAAAATCTGGGATTCCAGATTCCGTGCTTATTCCGGCTCCTGTAAATATCACTATTTTATTAGATGATACTATAAAATCTATAGCTTTATTTATATCATTTTCTCTCATTTTCACCCCTCAAATAATATTTTAAAGAAAAAGATATATTTGATATTATATCTGGGTCACTATTAATTATAAATATGTCATTACCTACAAGAAATAACTCATTCTTCAATCTTTTAATGTCAGACTTAATGCCCATATTTTCTAAACTTTCCTCAAATAAAGGAACAATCTTATCCATCATCCTGAGTTGCGTATCTTCAAAGAATATGGAAATATCAGGTTTTAGATCATATATCCTTTTTAAAAATGCCATAATATCAGATATCTCTATATGCTTTGGAGGAGCAGATTTAACTTCAACATAGATAAAATTGCCTTCAACAGAAGCTATGACGTCAAAGTCTCCTCCCGATTCTGTCCCTCTTAATTTTATTCCCCATGATGCATTTGCTCTAAACTCTCTCTCAAATATCTTGGCGATAAACCATTCCAGTGTATCTCCAAAACTGTATACTTTATCTGATGTAATTCTATATCTTGAAGGCTCAATGCATCTTATTATATTATTATTCATTAATATATCTAAATATCCTTTTACCGCCTTTTTTGAACAATATTTTATAAGATCATCTATGGTAAAAGATTCCCTATGCTTTATCAGATCTCTCATAAATATTCTAAATGAATATCTCTTCATCAATTGATAAATTTCATCTTCGCCATTATTAAAGAATATTAAATTTGTCTTTTGATTCCCGCTTATATATTTAAACCCTCTTCTTTTAAGCATATAGGGAATTTCGTCATTCTCTTTACTCTTGAGCCTTTTTATTTCCAGTTTTAAGGAGATTATTTCTTTTTTTAAGCTTTCTATATTTTTCTCGATTAAATTCATCTCTTAAAAGAGAAAAGGCTTTTTTATTATTTCTCTTACCCTTATGTCAAAGAATCGATTTGATGAATTGGCTTTAATAATAGCTAATGTATCCGCTCCCCTTGCAGTTCCAGCAATTGCAATTACATCATCAAAGGGGATTAGTCCTGCATCTGCAGCCATCGCTACTATCTCAACGCATACTTTTATACCCTGACCAAACATTCTTAGGGTATTGGCAACAAGCTCCTCTTGAGAATAACCCATTTTTAACTTTATAGCCTTACCTATACCTCTCAGAACCATTGTACCAGTATATACAATGCCTCCAAAATCCTCTATTTTTTTCTTTATATCTAAATTAAATTGTTGTTCCCCTTCTCTATTAAATCCAGTATTATGAGTAACCACTATAAGATTAATATCTATCTTATCAAATACTTCAATGGCTTTTAATGCAGTATCTCCATATGTTGATGCTAATACTACATGATTTATTCCTTTATTTATAACTTCTTTTTTAGCTATTCTTAATATATTTTCTGTATTTTCTGGCCCTGCTTTATCCATTTCTCTTAAGAATTATTAAAAATATAGCATAATAAGTCAATAATATCAATTAATGGATCAATCTTGACATAGAACGAACACTTTTATAAACTCAAATAGACAGGAGATTGTAAAGAAAGTATTTTGTGATAGAATCAAATTTGATGTTTTTAATTGATCGGATTATACGGCTCATAAGATGAAGGCTTTAAAAGAGATTGGTATAAGAAAGGCTATAAAATTTGGTATATTAACCTTAGGAATGATTTTTTATAAGATGATGATATATCCTCAAATGAGGGTTATTTTCTTAAAAATACTCGGAGCTAAAATTGGAAAGAATGTAATTATTCATAATGTAAAATTCTTTAATTATTATAGGAAAGGTTTTAAAGGACTTTCAATAGGGGATAATTCTTTCTTGGGTAATGAGACTATGATAGATTTGGCAGATAAAGTTTCTATTGAAAATTATGTTACTCTTGCAGAAAGGGTATTGATTCTGACTCACACAAATGTGGGTTATAAAGAACATCCTTTGCAAAAATTTTTCCCTTCTTTTTCGAAACCAGTAATAATCGAAAGAGGTTCATTTATAGGAGCTAATGTGACAATATTGCCGGGTTGTAATATTAAAGAATGTAGTTTTATTGCAGCGGGAAGCGTTGTTACGAAAGATACTGCATCTTTTAGCCTATATGCTGGAACACCTGCCAAATTTATTAAGTCTATAGAATAAAAAATAGGACATAGTTTAGATTCTTCCACTGCGTAGGATAAATTTCTGATGATATTCATAGCCTAAGAAAAGTTCTATTTTTTTATTAAGTTTACGGATCCTGTTATTCTTTGATAATTTAGTAAATTATATTTAACATTTTGTTATTGTAATCACACTCTAAAAAGAGAGGAAGCATCTCCAATTTCGTGATGGAAAAAAGGATGGCTCACCTTAAAATAA
>CAZCTP010000093.1:0-9558 GCA_964501575.1 uncultured Thermodesulfobacteriota bacterium | reverse complement strand
AATTTAAAATTATAAAATTGAGGGAGGGTAATATGAGAAGATGTAGTATATCAGGAATTGTTTTATTCATAATGTTTTTTTTGTATTACTATTTTTATTCTGAGTTTTCAGGAGTCTGTTCTTGCTGTTTCAGTGGATGATGGTTTCAACCCTAATGCAAGCGGGCCTATTTTTTCCATGGCTATTCAGCCGGATGGTAAAATAGTTGTGGTTGGTAATTTTGCAGAGATAGGAGGGAAGACAAGAAACTTTATAGCACGGCTCAATCCGGATGGCACCCTCGATAATAACTTCAACCCGAATGCAAACAACGGTGTTGATTCCATAACTATTCAGCCGGATGGAAAGATTCTTGTTGGTGGTGATTTTACAACCATAGGAGGGAAGATAAGAAACAGCATAGCACGGTTGAGTGCTGATGATGCAGCCCTTCAGGAACTTACCGTATCATCAGATGGAACAACCATAAGATGGATGAGAAGCCAGTCATCACCGGAGATCTATAATGTGATAATTGAGAGCTCCTCTGACATGACCACATGGACATACCTTGGATCAGGAACACGCATACCGGGGGACTGGGAGCTTACAGGCTTATCACTACCCTTTGATGAAAATCATTATGTCAGGGCTCGCGGCAGGGCATACGGTGGATACTACAATTCCTCAACATCAATTATAGAATCAGTGAGACAGTTCTATAATCCATCTTATGTGGTGTATAACAGATTTATGACAACCGGGGATTTAGATGGTAACGATAATAATGAGGTTATGATAGACTTCGGTTCTCCCGGTATATGGGTGAAATATAACAATAACACATGGAGTCAACTTCACTGGGTTAGTCCTGAGTTTATGGTAACCGGGGACATGGATGGTAATGGAAAGGATGAGGTGATAATAGATTTCGGTTCTGCCGGTATATGGGTGAGATACAACAATATATGGTGGTCAAAGCTTCATGATTAAGTTTTGAGATTTTAAATTATAGGAGGGGCCTGGAGGTTTTAAAACCATCCCTCCTGTTTTTTCTATCCTCTGATATCCTGACCGGACCCAGGGAATTAATGGTTTAGACAGTCTGGGCTATTCAAATCATTCAAATAGATAACTTTAACTCTATCTACCAGTGTTTGAACATTTCTAATTAATGTTAAAAGTATTATAAAGGATTTAAATATTTATGTTAATATACTTAAAGAGAGATTAGATATGAATAAAAAGTTTTTCCAGAAAATTATTCTCTTGACAATCATCGGGGGGATACTCATCTCTTTTCATGTTTTTCATTTAAGTCACTATCTTACATTCCATTACTTTAAGGTATCTAAGAATATGTTTGATCTTATATACAGAGAACATCCCTTCAGTATTATATTAGGATACATGGCAATCTATATACTGGTGATTTCTATATCCCTTCCAGGAGCAGCTGTTATGACTATTGTAGCCGGGACCCTTTTTGGATTCTGGAAAGGGACACTTATTGTCTCCTTTGCAAGCACAATAGGATCTACCCTTGCCTGCTTTGTTTCACGTTTTATACTGCGCGACTGGGTTAAGACAAAATTTGAGAAGATGTTCTCAATAATTAACAGAGGGATTGAACAGGAAGGGGCTTTCTACCTTTTCACTCTTAGATTGGTCCCGATATTCCCTCTATGGCTTATTAATCTGGTTGCCGGGCTTACTGATATACCTATAAGTACTTTCTACTGGGTATCTCAGGCTGGAATGTTACCAGGAACAATGGTTTATGTGAATGCAGGGAAGGAACTGGCAGATATTGATTCCGTCTCAGGAATCTTTACTCCAGGATTACTCTTCTCCTTTGCACTTCTTGGAATATTTCCTGTAGTAGTTAAAAAGGCTATTTCAATATATAGAAAAAAGCGAAGAAGGAGTATAGTAAATTAAATTTATAAGGAGTGTTTATGGCAATATATGATTTCGATATCGGTATTATCGGGGGTGGCTCAGCAGGTTTAACCGTTGCCTCCGGGGCAGCACAATTCGGAGCAAAGACCCTCCTTATTGATAGGGAGAAGAGACTCGGGGGAGATTGTCTTCATTATGGTTGTGTTCCAAGCAAAACACTTATAAAAATAGCAGCAGTATACCATTTTATGAAAAATTCTAAAAAATTCGGGTTACCCCAAGTAAAGATTCCTCCTGTTGACTTCAGAATAATTTCGGATAGAATTCGTTCAGTTATAGAGATAATTCAGAGGCATGATTCACCGGATCGGTTCCGTAAACTTGGTGCACGGGTAGAGTCTGGAGAAGCAAAATTTATTGATGAATATGCTATAAGGTTGAATGGAAGGATATATTCAGCCAGGAATTGGGTAATTGCTACCGGGTCTTCACCTGCAATACCTCCTATTAAAGGTCTTGATAAAATTTCTTATATAACTAATAGAGAAATTTTTTATTTAGAGACACTTCCCTCTTCCATGATTATTATAGGTGGAGGTCCCATCTCTACTGAGATGGCACAGGCTTTTTCCCGTCTGGGAACAAAGGTAATTGTTATACAGCGTGGGAGCCAGATCCTGAATAGAGAGGATAAGGATATGGCTGATGCTGTTATGAATAGATTGGAGGAAGAAGGGGTTACCTTCTATCTTAATTCAGAGGTCATAAATATAAAAGAAATTGGTAATAAGTGTGAAGTTATTATTAAGAAGAATGATGGTAATATAGAAAATTTAACAGGAGATAAGATACTTATCGCGGTCGGAAGAAGAGCAAACCTTGAGGGGCTGGGTCTCGAAAATATTGGTATAGATTATGATAGCCATGGATTGAAGCTTGATACACGGTTAAGAACAACCCATAAGCATATATATGGTGCTGGTGATGTCACCGGAAATTATCAGTTTACCCATGCTGCAGGATATGAGGGAGGTATAGTCCTCACAAATGCAATTCTTCATTTACCAAGGAGGGTTAATTATACCTGTTTTCCCTGGTGCACCTATACATATCCTGAGCTTGCAAATATTGGCATGAATGAAAAGTCTGCTAAAAGGGCAAATATTGAGTATCATGTATGGAGTGAAGAATTTTCTATGAACGACCGTAGCCTTGCAGAGGGTGAATCTACTGGAAAGATAAAGTTGATTCTGGATAAAAGAGGGAAGCCGATTGGTGTCCAGATTTTAGGTATTCACGCAGGTGAACTTATTGGAGAGTGGATAGCTACCATGAATGGAAAGGTAAAACTCTCTACCCTTATAAGAGCAGTTCATCCATATCCAACATTGGGAGAGATCAATAAACAGGTTGTTGGGAATTATTACTCAGGAAAGATATTTTCTAAAAAGATTAAAAAGATACTGAGATTCTTATTTCATCTCCGGGGAAACTTCTGACTATAAGAATTCCGGGGTATAATATCAGTTAGTAATATTCAGGCAGGCAGATGCGTTGAGAAAGCCCTGATATTGTCAAGAATAGTATTAGAGAGCTCTGAAAAAGTAGTAAAATAATCCAAAATGTCATGCTGAACTTGTTTCAGCATCTGATAAAATCAGGTGTTCTGAGACCCTGAAATAAATTCAGGGTGACAAAATAGGGGTTTTTCAGAGCTCTCTATTATATACAGTAAGCTTTTTATTCAAATAGATCTCCACACCCTGCCATCTCTTTTAATGAATTCTTCTGCCTTTGATGGTCCTGAGGATCCAGCTGCATAATCAGGAAAATCTCCGGGGTTCATATCTGTTTCAAGTCTTTCTATTAAAGGGGTAAGGAGAGCCCATGTCTGTTCTACTCCATCAGCTCGCACAAAGAGCATCTGATCACCCTCCATGCAGTCAAGTAACACCCTTTCATAGGCGTCAAGAGAGAATATATTCTGATAGGAAAAATTCATATTAACGGTGTTAAGACAGAGCCTTGACCCGGGATTCTTTGCCTGAAAATGAATTTCTATACTTTCATCAGGCTGAATTCTCATAATGAGCGCATTTCGTTCCATACCAATATCAATACTCTGGGAAAACATTGAATATGGAGCTGACTTAAATTGAATGGCTATTTCTGCTTTACGAGATGAAAGCCTTTTACCCGAACGGAGATAAAAGGGAACTCCACTCCATCTCCAGTTATCAATATATAATTTTAGTGCTGCAAATGTGGGGGTTGTCGATTCAGGAGACACCCCCGGTTCCTCACGGTATGAAACAACTTCTCTACCATCTATATTCCCTCTCCCATACTGCCCTACCACAACCTGATTATCAATATTTTCTAAATTAAAGGGACGTATAGATTTAAATACCTTTACCTTTTCATCCCTCACACTCTCAGCTTCAAAACGTGCGGGAGGTTCCATTGCAGTCAGTGCAAGAAGTTGAAAGATATGATTTTGAAACATATCCCGTATTATTCCGGATTTTTCATAATATCCTGCCCTTTCCTCTACACCAATTGTCTCAGCAACAGTTATCTGAACATGATCTATATACATTCTATTCCATACAGGTTCAAATATTGAATTGGCAAATCTGAACATAATTATATTTTGTACTGTTTCTTTAGCAAGATAGTGGTCCATTCGATATACCTGATGTTCAGCAAATGATTCAGAGAGTATTCTGTTCAAATATATTGCTGATTCCAGGTCACTACCGAAAGGTTTTTCAACAACAATATGTCTGTATCCTTCTTCTTCGTGTGAAAGCCCGGAAATTCCAAGATTTTTTATGATCTGTTCGGATACTGCTGGAGGTGTAGCAAGATAATAAATCCTATTTCCACCAGTAACATATTTTTGCTCAAGATATTTTAGCCTGTTCTTAAGGCTAAAATAGGTATCCTGTGAATCATACTCTATTTTAAGATAATATAGTATCTTAGAGAAATTTTCCCATAGACTTTCAGAAAAATTCTTATGTAAAGAGCTTTTTATAACATCCTTCATAGAATCCCTGAACCTATCATCGTTCATAAGGGTTCGGGATACACCGATAACAAAAAATGGTTCAGGTAAAAGTCTCCTTACAAATAGTCGAAATAGTGAAGGGATTATCTTTCTTTTTGTAAGATCTCCTGAAGCTCCAAAGATAATTATTGTGCAGGGATCAGGAATATTAAATTCACACCGCGATGATGTACCAGGGATTACTTTACCAGAAATCTTTAAAGGAATATCAAACTCTCCTTCAGTCATCATAGTTACCCCTCTTTTCTCTTAACCCCATGACCTCCGAATTCATTTCTAAGAGCAGCAAGTAATTTATCGGAAAATGATTCTTTGACCCGGGAGCGAAATCTTTGAAAAAGCGCAGCAGAAATTACTGGAACAGGGACCTCTAATTCTATTGCCTGCTGCAGAGTCCATCTCCCCTCCCCGGAATCTTCTATATAGCCTTCTAAATTTTCCAACCTTCCATCCTTCCTGAATGCATCTTCAGCAAGCTCAAGGATCCATGATCTTACCACACTTCCCTGATTCCATAGGTGTGCAAGATCTCCAAAATTGAGCATATTCCCATAGGGTGAAGCGTTAAGGATAGAAAAGCCATCTCCATAAGCTGCCATCATGCCATATTCAATGCCGTTATGAACCATCTTAACAAAGTGACCTGCTCCTGCTGGACCACAATATAGATACCCCTCCTCAGGTGCGAGTGCTTCAAAGATAGGCATAAGTCTATTATATATTTCCTTATCACCTCCTATCATTAGACAGTATCCAATCTCCAGTCCCCATATACCTCCACTTACCCCGGCATCTATATAATGAATTCCATAATCCTTAAGCGACTGCTTGCGTTTAATATCATCTTTATAGAAGCTATTACCCCCATCAACAATTACATCGCCCTTTTCAAGTAATTGTTTAAGCTTTTCTATCATATCATCAACAGGTTCTCCTGCTGGAAGCATAAGCCATACTATCCGGGGAATACTAAGTTTTTCTATCAGTTCCTTTATAGAATAAGCTCCAATAGCACCTTCTTTTACAATTTCATTTACCCTTTCTTTAGATCTATTGAAAGCTATAACAGAGTGTCCCTTTCTTAATAGACGCCTCGCCATATTCATACCCATTTTCCCAAGACCTATCATTCCAACATTCATCTCTTACCCCCTTTTCCCGGTTTAAACCAGGATTTAATTTCTTATGAGATTCTAAAGTTATATTTACTATTCCTCCAGAATCTTTTTTGCATTCTTTATAATTTCTTCAGAGGTAAAGCCAAATTCTCTGAGTAGTACTTTACCTGGCGCAGAAGCTCCAAAATGGTCTATTCCTATAACAACACCATTTGACCCTGTATATTTATGCCAGCCCTGAGAAGACCCAGCTTCAACTGAAATTTTAGGAATACCAGGAGGAAGAATGGTTTCCTTATATTTTTCATCCTGTTCTTCAAAAAGTTCCCAGGAAGGCATATTTACCACTCTGGACCTAATTCCCTCACTGAATAGCTTTTCATGTGCTTCAAGACCAATATGAACTTCAGAACCTGTGGCTATTATTATAATTTGTGGATCACCTTTAGAATCCGCCAGTATATAGGCTCCTTTATAAATTCCGGTAGCTGAAGCATATTTTGTACGATCAATAATAGGAACCTGCTGCCTTGTCAAAATGATAGCTATGGGGCCATGTTTGTGCATAATTGCAATCTTCCATGCCTCTGCAGTTTCATTAGCATCAGCAGTTCTAATTACAGTAAGCCCTGGAATAGCTCTGAGACTTGCAAGATGTTCAACAGGCTGATGGGTAGGACCATCCTCTCCTACTGCAATAGAATCATGGGTAAAAATATAGATTACATGTAATTTCGAGAGAGCAGCAAGACGGATCGATGGCCTCATATAATCTGAGAAGATTAAAAAGGTGCTACCAAAAGGGATAAGTCCTCCATGGTAGGCAATACCATTAATAATACCGCCCATTGCATGCTCCCTGACTCCAAAGGCTATATTGACTCCTTTATAACTCCATGGGCCTGATGTAGCTCCCTGTATATTCTCATTACCTGTTTCTGGATACTGAAATATTCCTTTTCCAATAATTGTGGTCTTTGTTGAGGGATCGAGATCAGCTGAACCTCCTATAAGATTTGGAATATATCTTGAGAGGACGTTCATGATTTGCCCTCCTGCAGCACGAGTAGCAATTGACTTCACATCGGTATGATATATTGGAATATCTTTATCCCATCCTTCTGGAAGTATTCCATTCATCATAAATTCCCACTCCTTTGCAAGCTCAGGAAATTTCTCAGCATAGGACTTCACAAGATTGTTCCAGTACAGCTCATATTCTTTTCCTTTTTCAAGAGCCTTTCTGAAATAATTCAGAATTTCATCCGGGATAAAGAATTCCGGTTCAATGGGCCATCCAAAATTCAATTTAGTAGCTCTGATCTCATCATGACCAAGTGGAGAGCCATGGACTCCGAAAGTATCCTGTTTATTAGGGCTTCCATATCCTATATGGGTTTTAACAGTGATAAGAGAGGGGTAATCCGATTCTTCAATGGCAGTTTTGATAGCCTGTTCTATAGCTGATATATCGTTTCCATCTTTTACGGTCTGCACATGCCATCCATAGGCTTCAAAACGCTTATTAACATCCTCAGTAAAGTGGAGTCGAGTTTCACCAGAGAGTGTAATATTATTACTGTCGTAAAGACATATTAGTTTTCCTAATCTTAGATGGCCGGCAAGCGAAGCAGATTCTGAAGCAATCCCTTCCATAAGGTCACCATCGCTTGCAAGGACATATGTAAAATGATTGATAATTTCATAATTAGGTCGGTTAAAACGTTCTGCGAGATGCCGCTCTGCAATAGCCATACCCACAGCATTCGCAAATCCCTGTCCAAGGGGACCGGTTGTAGATTCTACGCCAGGGGTAATTCTATATTCGGGATGGCCCGGTGTTTTACTACCTAACTGTCTAAACTGTTTAAGATCATCAATTGAGAGGTCGTAGCCTGTAAGATGAAGAAGTGCATAGAGAAGTGCAGAACCATGTCCTGCTGATAGTACAAAACGGTCCCTATCAGGCCAGAGGGGATTGGCCGGGTTATGTTTGAAAAATTTAGTCCATAGTACATAAGCCATGGTTGCCGCTCCCATAGGCATACCAGGATGTCCTGAGTTCGCTTTTTGAATCATATCTACAGCAAGCATTCTGATTGTGGTAACACATCTTTCTTCAAAGTTCATTATAACCCTCCATCTTTTAATTTTTGCAATAGAGTGAAAGAGTTTATCTTAAGATATTTATTGAAATATCCTATGAAATTAAAAAGAGAATATCCAATTTTTTTTTCACATTTGGTTAATGGGAAGGACAGATTCATCCTGCTATACCTTTAAGCTTATCAATATTAGTGATAAGGATATATCTTCCTTCGTAATCGATAAAACCTTCCTCTTTTAATCTATTTAGGGAAGTCGTAACAGTTTCTCTGGTTGAGGCAATGAGATCGGCTAAATCCTTATGAGTAAGTCTGATCTTGAGAAGATAGCCATTCCTATAAGGAATTCCAAAATCATCCAAAAGGTTCAATATAGTTTTAGTAAGTCTCTGTTCCACTGTACTGTAAAGTAGATCGAGAAGCTTATTCTCAATTTTCCATCGTCGCAAACCTATCATCTTAGTGAGTTGAATCGCAAGTCCTGGTACCGTTTCAAGAAGTCTATCAAAATCTTTCTTCTTCATAATACATATCAAACCATCCTCTATGACCACAGCAGATTCATCTCTTTCTCTAGGATCCGCATAGGTCATTTCTCCAAAGATAGAATCACCTTTAACAATATCAAGTATAATCTCTTTGCCTTGAGGGGTGAGTTTGGTAATCTTTACTGCCCCACTTTTAAGAATATAGATATTCCTGTCAGACGACCCCTGTAGATACAGAACTTCTCCTTTTTCTATAACTTTCATATTAGCATACCTATCAAGCATAATATGTTCCTCTTTTCTCATATGACTGAATATATCAAGATTTTTTAGATACCAGAGCTTTGTTCTCTCCTCCATAATATAGATAACCCCCATATCTGTAATCATATTTACTATTAGATACCTTCTCAATATCACTATTTTACACCCTACGATTCAGATTTACAACAAGGATAACCTCTTCAAAAAAACATTTTTGAATCAGGGAAAATCATTTGCTTATATGCTTACTAAGTTATTTGATATTTTTATTTTTTAATGGTATTATGAAAACATAATGAATAAATTAATCTTGGTGATAGAAATATTATCAATATTATTTATACCTCATTTTGTTTATGCTATTGAGAAAGCCCCAAGAATTAGTGATAAGGAGATAATAGAGAGGCTTACAAGGCTTGAAGAAGGACAAAAGGCTATATTAAGAGAGATGGATAAAAGGTTTGAATTTATGGATAAAAGATTCGAATCTATAGATAAAAGGTTTGAATCTATGGATAAAAGATTCGAATCTATAGATAAAAGGTTTGAATCTATGGATAAAAGATTCGAATCTATAGATAAAAGATTCGACCAGATGATAAATATCTTTATAGCAATAGTTGCTTCCT
>CAZCTP010000092.1:0-9750 GCA_964501575.1 uncultured Thermodesulfobacteriota bacterium | reverse complement strand
GAAATAGGATTCAGCATAGTATTTTGGTATATTTAAGAGATTTTCAGAGCTCTCTCTCTTTTACCTTGACAACAAACTATTATTTAAATATATTAAACATAGAAAATTTTAGAAGGAGAATATTTTATGAAAGTAGAGGATAAAATAAATAAGATAGAAGAAAAGATTAGTATAATAGAGGAAGAAATGTCCCTCCTTATTTCGGTTAGTACATCTATTAGTAAGGCTTTAAACCAGATTCTTAAAAATGATATAATTAAGGAAGAAACAAATAGAGAGTTATTTAACTCACTTCACGTTCTAATATCTAATTTATCGGCATTCCTTAAAGATATCTATGAGCTTATTGATAAAAAAGAAGAAAACTCTTTTTATAATAATGATAACAGAAAGGATAAGATAACTATCCATTAAATTTTTAAATTTTTTATGGGATATAAAATATATTCAGGTTGGAAGATAACCATCCTTATTTTTACTCCAAATTCTTGTGTTTTAGAAGAATTTAAAAAACCACTGAGATATAAAGGAAAGAGGTGGTGAGCAGAAAATTATTCTTAGTTGATGGTAGTTCATATATATACAGAGCATTTCATGCTCTCCCATATTTATCAAACTCCAAGGGAATGCCAACAAATGCAGTATTCGGATTTACAAATATGATTAAAAAACTATTAAAAGAATTCAATGCTGAATATATTGCTGTTATATTTGACTCTAAAGGAAAAACATTCAGAGACAATATATATAAAGAATATAAAGCAAACCGTCCTGAGATGGATAATTTACTAATTCCTCAGATCCCGTATATAAAAAAGATTTTAAAATCCTTTGGGATAACAGTAATAGAAAAGGAAGGATATGAAGCTGATGATATAATAGGTACAATAGCAAAGAATATGGAGAAAAGGAATGTAGAAACTCTTATTATAACTGGTGATAAGGATATGCTTCAGCTTGTAACCGAGAGAATAAATACATTTGATCCTATGAGGAATAGGCTATATAATCCTAATATGGTGAGAGAAAAATATGGGATTGATCCGCCTTTTATAAAAGACTTATTAGGTTTGGCTGGAGATCCAATAGATAATATTCCAGGAGTTCCTGGAATAGGGGAAAAGGGAGCTATAGAATTAATAAAAGAGTTTGGAAGTATTGAGGATATACTTAATAATATAGAGAATGTTAAAAGCAGAAAGAAGAGAGAAGGTTTAATTACATATAAAGATTTGGCTATATTAAGTAAAAGATTGGCAACAATAGATACAGATATTAATGCTGATTTTGATCTAAATGATTTCAAAATTTCTAAAATAGATATTGATGGTCTAAGAGAGATATTAAAAGAGCTTGAATTTACAAAGCTCTTAAGGGAGATACCTCCTAAGGAGACCTTATCAAGGGAAGGGTATTTATTAATAGTAGAAAAAGAGAAGTTTATAGATCTTGTTGAAAGATTAAGGAAGATTGATGGTTTTGCGATAGATATCGAAACAACATCAAAATCACCAATGTTTGCAGATATTGTTGGGATATCTATAGCATATATAGATGATGAGGCATATTATATTCCATTGGCTCATAAGAATACACCAAATCAGCTTAATCTAAATTTCGTTCTTAATAACTTAAAACCTATTTTAGAAGATAGTAGCATATTAAAGTATGGTCAAAATATAAAATATGATTACATTGTTCTTAAGAATTATGGTATTTCCCTTTCAGGGATAAGATTTGATACTATGATTGCGTCATATCTTATAAATCCATCAAAACATAACCATAACCTGGAAGAGCTTGCAAGGGAATACTTAGATCATCAGATGATAAGATTTAAGGATATTGCTAAAAATGAAAGATTTGATGAAGTTGAAGTTGAGAAGGCAAAGGATTACTCCTGTGAAGATGTCCAGGCAACCCTTCTTCTCACAAAGATATTAGCTCCAAAGGTTAAAGAAGATGGATTTGAAGATCTATTTAATAATGTGGAGATTCCTTTAATAAGAGTTCTTGCAGAAATGGAGATAAACGGGGTTAGAGTAGATAATAAACTGTTAAATGAGATGTCAAAGGGACTTCAAAAGGAG
Source organism: uncultured Thermodesulfobacteriota bacterium (assembly GCA_964501575.1). Lineage (GTDB taxonomy): Bacteria > Desulfobacterota > CAZCTP01 > CAZCTP01 > CAZCTP01 > CAZCTP01. The sequence continues at coordinate 7,660 of CAZCTP010000092.1, read as the reverse complement.
CTTAATTTACTTGAAGAAAAGATATATAATATTGCTGGTGAAAGATTTAATATAAATTCTCCTAAACAACTTTCTAACATTCTTTTTAATAAATTAAAACTGCCAACTATTAAAAAGACAAAAACAGGATATTCTACAGATGTTGATGTTTTAACTGAACTCTCCAAAAATCATGAGCTTCCTGCAATACTTTTGGAATATAGAACTTTATCAAAGCTTAAATCTACTTATATAGATACACTTCCAAAGCTTATTCATCCTAAAACAGGAAGAATTCATACATCATATAATCAGACAGTAACAGCTACCGGCAGATTGAGCAGTAGCGATCCAAATCTCCAGAATATTCCTTTAAAAACCGTTCATGGTAAAAGTATTAGAAGCGCATTTATACCAGAAAATGGATATAAGATAGTATCTGCTGACTATTCACAAATTGAGCTTAGAATATTAGCCCATATTACCTTAGATAATGAACTTATAAAGGCGTTTAAGGAGGATAAGGATATTCATAGAGAAACAGCAGCTACAATATTTGGTGTAGAGCCAGCCCGAGTAACAGATGAGATGAGGAGAAAGGCAAAGGTTATAAACTTTGGGATAATATATGGTATGAGTCCCTATGGACTGGCAAAAGAGTTAAATATAGATTATGAAACTGCTGAGAATTATATAATTAACTATTTTGATAAATATCAAGGGGTTAAGAGATATATTGATGAAACAATTAATAGAGCAAAAGAGAATGGTTATGTATTGACCCTTTTAAATAGAAGGAGATATATACCTGAAATTTTAAGTGATAATATAAACATAAGGCAGTTTGGTGAAAGAACAGCAATAAATACTCCTATCCAGGGTTCTGCTGCTGATCTTATAAAGATGGTAATGATAAAACTATTTAATAGACTGGGTCAAAGAGATAAAATGATAATCCAGATACATGATGAACTTGTATTTGAGATCCCTGAAGATAGCCTTGAAGAAATTATGAATATTATAAAAAATGAGATGGAAAATATAATGAATCTAAATGTCCCCTTGAAGATTGATATAAATTATGGAAACAATTGGGAAGAGGCTCATTAATATTTCAATTTTAACCAGAATTATTAGTAGCCTTTAGACATTACTGAATTGGGGGGAATTTCATAGATAATTCTACTAACAATTCTCAATAAAAGTTTACATAAATCTTTTACTTAAAAGCTTAGAGACTGACAGGCAGAAAACAGACGAAATAGACCAGATAAACCAAACAAACCAAATAAACGAAATCAACCAGATAAACCAAATCAACGAAATCAACCAGATAAACCAAATAAACGAAATCAACCAGATAAACCAAATAAACCAGATAGACGAAATCAACCAGATAAACCAAATTAGCGCGGAAGAAAGAAATTCAAGGTTCTATGTTCTACGTTCTGAGTTAGACATGAGACATAAAACATAGCACATAGAACACAGAACATAGAAATTACAAGCCTGGATTATAAAGAGTTTATGATCTCATCGTAATTACTGTCAAAATTTGACAAAATTATCATATAGATATATAATATTTTAAAACAGAAGAGAAATTTTTGGCTAATTTGATAGAGGGAGGTTATATGAGTACTATAAAAAAATATGAGTGGAAAGATATTAGTGAGGTTGTTAAAGAAACGCCTCCTATGAATGCTGAACAGGCGATAGATGATCTCTTCCCGGGTTCATGGGGAGCATGGTGTAGATGGCAATGGTCAATAACTCTTACAGGGCATATAGATAACTGTGTAGTAGTTCTTCATGGACCATTAGGATGTAATACTTCCGGAAGAGTATTCCATGGGCTTCATTTTGAGGAACATTTTGGATTGCCCTTTCTTAACATAGCATGTACAGATATGAGTAATAATCAGGTGGTATTAGGAGGAGAAGATGAGCTTGAAGAAACTATAAAACAAGTAGACAGAGATTATAATCCTCCATTGATAGTTGTTCATTCAAACTGCTGTGCAGGGTTAAATATGGATGATATCTCTGGTATTGTTAAGAGGGTTCAAGATAATGTTAAAGCAAAGGTCATATATATTCCAACAGAGGGATTCTCATGTACATGGCCTGGTGATATGATGGAGAGAAATATGCCTCTTTATGTAGAACAGATAATGGAGAAGCCTGATAAGATAGATAAAAGGGGAGTTAATATAGTCGGGTTGTATAAAGACCTTTTCTGTGGTTCTGGAATGCCTTCTAACAAAATATGGAAGAGAAACTATCCATCCAATGCTGATGAATTAGGTAGAACTATTGAAGCTCTTGGTTTAAGGGTTCATAGAGCATTACTTGGTGGAGATTATGAATATATAAGGACGGCTCCGGAGGCAGCAGTGAATGTTATTGATTGTCCTGGTTGGGGCTATCCATTAGCAGAGAAAATGAAAGAGCTTTTTGGTACTCCCTATCTCCCCCACGGGAAGCCTATTGGTGTTGAATGCACAATTAGATGGATTAATGACTTAGCTAATTTTATGGGTGTTAAGAATGAGGCTGATAGGTTTATAAATAGGGAATATAGTGAAATTAAAGAAATATGGGAGAAGGCTAAATCGTTAGCTAAAGGTAAAGTAGCATTGATAAATGGAGTAAGAAGTGTTTTAGTATCTGTAACAAGGCCGTTAGCTCAGGCAAGATTTGCCCAGGAATTGGGTATGACTCCTTATTTATTCAATCTTATTCCAGTAGCAGCGAAATCAAAGGAATATGTTGTAGAATATTTTGTAAAGGATGGAACAAATCCTAAACTATTGGCAGGTCCCTATCCCTATCAAAAGCCTGTCAATATATTTGATGTGATAAAGGATCTTGGCATTAGCAGTGAAGATGTAGTATACTTCCATCAAGATGTATTTAGAGAAGGCATATTAGATCCTTCTATGACAGCGGTTGTTGACAATGTTGGACAGCCATTCAGAAGGGCTAAAGATTGCCCAAGAGATGTAGGGTTTAGAGGTACTCTTGGTATGGCAAGAGATGTAATAACTGCTATCCAAGCGGCAAAAAGGAGAAATAGGGTATTTGTTCGCCCAACCTTATATGGGAGATTAAGTGGGAAAAACTTTGATTTTGAGAAGGGGGAGACTCTATGAGTATGAATTTTATTCCGGATCAAAAATCCTATTCCGATAAATTTCAACCATGTATGGAGATGGGAGCTATAATGGCAGCTACCATGGTCAAAAATAGTGTAGTTGTTAATCATGGAGCTTCTGGCTGTGCGATTTCTGCCACTCATTTTAGGTCTAACAATGTACCAAATGGTACGTATGTTCCTATAGTCCATACTGCAGTTCATCAGAATGATATAATAAGTGGAGGGTCTAATAAGCTTAAAAATACATTGGAACATGTAATAAAAAAAGCAGGGAAGACACCTCCTGAATTAATATGGGTTTTTACCTCCTGTGCTACTTCAATGGTTCAGGATGACATTGTTGGAATATCCAAAGTTGTTGAGAAGGAGAGCGGGATAAAAATAATACCTATTGATACACCTGGATTCTTGGGGGGATTATCTGTTGGGGCTGATCATGTATACAGGGCTTTGATAGATAATTTTGCTTCAAAGGATTCAAAAAAATCTGACAAAAAGATAAATATAATAGGTCCCCATATGATGGGTACAAAGAATATGATTGAGGATATGAGAGAAATAATAAGACTTCTTGAAGCTTTAGACATAGAGGTGAATACAGTGCTAACTTATAATACAGCGATAGAAGATATTAGAAGATTTGGAGAGGCATCTACAAATTATGTATTAACCCCTGAGGTTTTATCAAATTTTGAAGAGATATCAGAAGAATTTGGGATAGAGATATTTGGGCACGATCTTGTTTTACCTATAGGAATTGCTAATACTGAAGAATGGTATCTTAAGATTGCAGAAAGATTTGGAAATGTGGAAAAAGCAAAGAAACAGTTAAAAGAGGACATGGAGGTAGTAAGAAGAAGAATAGGGTTGGATTATAATGCTTCATGGATTCTCCATGATATTGCAAATAAACATGTAGGAATTCTTGGATATGCCCCTTTTGCTGCTGCTATAGCAAGATATCTATTCTTTGACCTCAATGCAAGACCAACAGTAATAGGGTTGTGGGGTGAATCAGAAAGAGCAATTGAGTCCGCAAAAAAATTATTAGAAGAGATGGCTGATTTTCTTGATTTTGATGTGTATGAAAATCCTTCATTCTATGAATATGGAATGGCCGTCCAAAAGGCAAAAGTAGATTTTTCCATTGGCCAGAGAAATGATAAACCTCTTATAGAGGGATTAAGAATACCTCAAGTTCCAATTGGTGGATTTCATTATATGAATCAATTCAATTTTGTCCCATGGCCATATTTTGGAATATTAGGAAGCCTTAATCTACTTTCGGAGATAGCAAGAGGTGTAGAAGAAGTTAAATTTGAAAGAGGAGGTTGGATTTCAAGGTCATTTATTAAGGAGGAAGAGGGTTTAAAAAAGTGTGGCTCTTATTGTAATGTATGAAGGTTATTATAGATATATCTATAATAGTGGTGTTAATAGGGGTTCTCTCACTAATAATTTACTGTATTCCTGTGATTGTTCAGATAAATAGAACTGCAAGAAAGTTGGAGGATTTTATCTCTTATTTAGAAAACGAGTTAACACCTATTACACATAATCTTAAAGAAACATTGGAGAATACAAATAAGGCTACAATAAAAACATTAGAAAGTATAGAAAAAATGAAGAATGTTATAGAAGTTATTGAAAATGTTGGAATTACAGCAAAAACTGCTACATCACTGGTGAATAGAAAGATTACACCTTTAATGATCCAGATAGCAGCTATAACCACGGGAATAAATAAAGGGATTAAAGTATTTTTTAAAGGTTTGAAAAAGGGAGGTGATAAATAATGGGAGAGGAAGAAAAAGTAGGGGGCGTAAGTCTATTATTAAGCTTTCTATTGGGAGGAGTAATAGGAGCTGGTATAGGTATACTATTGGCTCCACAGAGAGGTAAGGAAACGATAGAGAAGATCAAGGAGGTAGCAAAGGATGTAAAGGAGGATATAACAGACTATACTGATGAGGTTAAAGAAAAGGTTGAGTCACTTTACGAAAAAGGTAAAGAGATAGTGAAAGAAAAGAAATCGTTAATCTCCACTGCTATAGATGCTGGGAAAGAGGCTATGGAAAAAGAAAAGGCTTCAAAGGAAGAAGAAGAAAAAAAAGAAGAAGAATGAAAATTGATTAAGAGAGAGGTGAATGAGAGAGCTTTTCTATCCAGAGGGTGTTGTAGTTATAGGGGTTTCTGATTCAGAAGATAATTTAGGGAAAAATATATTAATAAATTTACTGGAGTTGGGATATAAGGGAGATGTTTATGCTGTTGGCCCTCGAGAAGGAGAAATATTTAATAAAAAGATATATAAATCAGTACAGGATATTCCTTCAGATGTAGATTTAGCTGTAATAATAATACCAGCTGAGAGAATTCCAGCTATAATAGAAGAGTGTGGTAAGAAAGGTATTAAATGGGGGGTTATACTTTCAGCTGGGTTTAGAGAACTTAGTCAAAATAGGATAGAATTAGAAAACAGGATTATTGAGATTTCAAATAAATATGGGTTTCATTTTATAGGTCCGAACTGTCAGGGAATATTCAATACAGATAATAATCTATTTCTCCCTTTTAGTCCGCTTAGAAAGGGTAGTGTAAGTAAGGGACCAGCAACAATTATTGCCCAGAGTAGCACAGTAGGATTTATGATATCCTTTATATTAACCAATGAGGGTATAGGTGTAAATAAGTTAATTAATATAGGTAATAAGCTTAATATTGATGAGATAGATCTGTTACCATATTTCTTAGAGGAGGAAGAGACAGGTTTTATATGTCTTCATCTTGAGAGTATTGAAAGAGGTAAAGATCTCATGGATCTTGCAATGAGATCAAAGAAGCCCTTCATTGTATATAAAACAAATATTGTCAAAGAAAGCTCTGAGATAGCGATGTCTCATACAGCAGCACTTGCCAGTGATAAAAGAGTTGTAGATGCGGCATTAAAACAGGCCGGGACGATCAGTATTAATGGATTAACAAAGTTTGCAAGTACAATTAAGGCATTATCTTTACCTCCTATGAAGGGAGATAATCTTGTTATTATGTCAAGCTCAGGAGGATATGCTATCATTGCTTCTGATTTAGCAGGTATTCATGGATTTAGACTTCCACCGATTCCTGATGCTCTTTTAGAGAAGCTTAAAAAATATAGAAGATATGAGATGGTTAGACTATCAAATCCGATGGATTTGGCTGATATCGTATTTGATTCCAGAGGGGTATTATTTGCACTTCAAGAGATATTATCTCTTGATGAAGTGGATGGTATCGTCTTTTCCTTATTTCATCTTCCACATAAAGAATTTATGGGATCTCAGATGTTAGATTTAATCAAGGATATAAAGAAGTTATCAAATAAAGCGGATAAGCCTATTGCTATATCATTTATATCAGAAGTAAAGGATCTAATATCTTTAAGGGATAAATCTGATTATCCTGTATTTTACACAATAGCAGAGGCTGTTAATGCTTTAAGTGTATCAAGAGAATACTGGAGATATAAGAACAGAGCAAAAAAGCCCTTACTGTATATAGATGTAGATGAGGAAAAAGTAAAGGGTTTAATCTATAAAATGAAACAGGGAAATGGGAATGGGTTGGAATTAATGGAAATATTAAAGATATATGGTATTCCTGTAGAGATTCCCGGAATAGCCAGGGATCTCTCTCAGGCTATTAAGTATGCGGAAGAAATAGGATATCCTGTTGTCATGAAAATATTCTCAAAAAGAATATCACATAAATCTGACATGGGTGGAGTTATACTTGATATTAAGGATAGAAAAGGTATAGAGGATGCATATAATAGGATAAAAGTTATCGGAGATATAGAAGGTGTTCAGATTCAGAAGATGATTAAAGAGGGTAAAGAAGTTATATTAGGAATAAAATATGATGCTCAATTTGGACATATAATAATGTTTGGATTTGGTGGCATATATGTAGAGCTATTTGAAGATGTTTCCTTCAGAGTTTTACCTATTACAGAGGATGATGCAAGAGATATGATAGAAGAGGTAAAAAGTTCCAGGATACTCAAGGGTATAAGGGGTGATAAACCATCTGATATAGAATTTATCATTAACTCTCTTTTAAAATTATCACAGCTCGCCATAGACTTTCCAGAGATTAAGGAGCTTGATATAAACCCATTAAAGGTATTCGGTGAGGGAGGGACTGTTGTAGATGCAAGAATTGTATTGTAGAGTAAAAATAGAGATTAAGAAAAGGAAAGCTCTACTATTTGATTGATAGGATATCGGTTTTTAAAATCCATTTTGATAAAGCTATATTTAGATTAACCTTGGTATAAAGAGTAATCTTAACTGAAACCAGGTGTAGTACTTCTTTTATATATAATTCCTCTACAGAAAAATTTTTGACTTTACAATTATTAAATGGTATATATTAAAAATAAGTTTTAATTTTATGTTTATAGGGAGGAGCATATGACAACCCAAGAATATGATGTTGTCATAATAGGTGGAGGTCATAATGGTTTAACATGTGCAGGTT
>CAZCTP010000091.1:0-10447 GCA_964501575.1 uncultured Thermodesulfobacteriota bacterium | reverse complement strand
CCTGATACTGGTGATAATTGTTGGTGGAATGGTGATGTAATAGATCATGTAAACCACCACAGGACATTTTGGACAATGGAAGCCATTCCTAATGATCCCAATGTTACGGAGGACTTCTTCGACATTAAATTCCTAATTAGAATGGCTCATTAGAAAGCTTATTTATAAATAAAACGAGGGGGAAGATATGCCAATACGTAATTTAAGAGATTTTTTATCAAGCTTGAAGAAGTTGAATGAGCTTCATGAGATTGAAAAAGAAATTCATTGGGATCAAGAAGCGAGTGCCCTTGGGGCTATGTCAAACCGGATAGGTGGTCCAGCAATACATTTTAAGAGAGTGAAGAATTATTCTTCATACACTCTGTCAACAGGTCTACTTACTGGCCCCGGAACCTTATGGCCAAAGAAAAGATTACCTTATACCAGACAGGCTGTAGCATTAGGCCTTGATGAAGAGATAGCTTACAATCAGGTGAAATATCCAGAATTTATAGAGTCTTTATTGGAAAGAGCAAGACATACTCTACATGCCACTGAGCTTTCTTCAGGTCCTTGCAAAGAAGAGATAAAGATAGGAGATGATGTAGACTTATTTGAATTTCCATTTCCTTACATCCATGATGGAGATGCAGGTAGATATTCTACCTTTCATAATCTTATAGTAAAGGACCCTGAAACCGGATGGCAGGAATGGGGAGCATCAAGGGTAATGATTTATAATAAAAATACTCTAATAGGTTCATTCTTACCAACAGGGCATTCTATTATTACCATAATGGGTGAAGGTATTCATAAAATATATAAAAAGTATGAAAGATTAAATAAACCTACTCCCTTTTGTCTCACTATTGGAGGACCTCCAAGCCTTTATATCGCTTCTCACATGTATTTAGCTGAGGGAGTGGATCGAGCTGAGGTAGCAGGAGGATTAAATCTTTCTCCGATAGAAGTGGTTAAAGCGGAAACCTGTAACCTTATGGTGCCTGCACAAGCAGAGATAATCATAGAAGGTGAGATATTACCTCATCAGAGGGCAACTGAAGGACCCTTTGGAGAAAAAATTGCTGGTTATTCTGATCCGGCTCCACAGCCACTTATGAAAGTTAAGTGTATAACTTACAGAAATGATCCTATACTTCCTTTTGTAGTCTCAGGTTGTAAGGTTTCAGATGAGATGGCAGTTTTATCTATGACTGCATCGGCAGAAATATTAAGAAGGCTCAGATTGAGAGGGTTTGAGGTAAAATGGGTAAATCTCCCAGTAGATTGGGGTCTAAATACTTGTGTTGTTTCGAGTAAACATTACTATGTTGGTTATCCCTATCACTTAATGAGGGCGATATATAGTCTTTCTGTGTCAAATATGTTTGATAAATTGATATTGGTGGAGGATGATGTGGCTCCCTTAGAGTTAAGTGATGTTATGCTTGATATGGTCATGAAGACTCATCCTAAAAGAGGACATCATATACTCGAAGAGAATGCTCCTTTGAGTCCGTTTGCTGCTTATGCTGATAAAGAAGAGAGAATGAAGGGAGTTACTGCAAAATTCTATACAGAGAGTATGTGGCCTTTACAGTGGAAAAAAGGAGATATTCCTACTAGACTCAGTTTTGAGACCTGTTTTCCTAAAGAAATCCAGGATAGAGTGAAAGAAAGATGGATAAAGATGGGCATTAAGCCTGATCCTAAACTAATAGGTAGATAAAATAGATAAAAATGGGGGAGAGAAAAATGGAAAAAACTATTCAGTCCTTTCAAGTGGATCAAAGTTGTGATTTAAGGTGTGAAAAGTGTGAAAAATATTTTAGATGTTCTTTACCCGAGAAGGTTGAAAGAATTGATTCACTGAGAATGAGAGCTGCCAGAGAAGTTATGAAGGGTATTAAACATAAGATAGCTGTATTGGCCGGAAAGGGGGGGGTTGGGAAATCTATGGTTACTGCTGTCTTGGCTACAGGGCTTGCAATGAGAGGAAGAAGGGTTTGTATATTAGATCAAGATTTTGATGGTCCCTGTATCCATAGGATGATGGGAGTAGTTGGCAAGCCATTGATAATGGGAGATGAAGGAATTATTCCAGTTGAAGGGGCTTTAGGTATAAAGATAATATCTTTAGGTAATGTTATTAAAGAAGATGAAGTTTTAACTTGGTTTCACAAAATGAGAAGGGATGCTACTGAAGAGCTTCTGTGTCATGTATATTATGGAGATCTGGATTATCTGTTGATCGATCTTCCTCCAGGGACAAGTTCTGATTCTGTAAATATTATGCAATATATTCACGATATGGATGGGGCTATAGTTGTAACCATCCCATCTCATGTTTCACAGATAATTGCTAAAAAGGCCACAAAGTTATGCCAACATGCAGGGATCAGAGTATTAGGGTGTATAGAAAATATGTCAGGATATATTTGTCCTCAATGTGGCAAGAGATATGATATATTACAAACTGGGGGTGGAGAGTTGTTGTCTAAAGAATGTGATATTCCTTTATTGGGGAGGATTCCTTTAGATTCTAGGATAAGTTCATCAAGCGATGAAGGGATATCCTTTATGATAAAACATCCTCAGTCTGAGTCTTCTAAAGCAGTTCAAAATATTTTAGATAAAATAGAAGAAATGGTGGGATGGATAGATTAAGAAAGGAGGAAAGATGTCAAGATATAAAGTAGATGCTAATAGCCTCGAAGGATTCTTGAATGAGATTGAGAAGGGTAAAAAAGAATTAAATATAAGGCTTCAGGATTCTGAAGATTTTAGCTGGAATGTATATAGAGCAGAGGTTTCTAAGCTTCCCATAGAGGGAGGGGAGAAACTTGTAGTAATCTCAAGATATGGTTTAACAGAGGGAGAGGTATACGTTAGGATTTTAGAACATATAGAAAGATAGGAGGTAGCTTATGGGAAAGGATCTTAGATGGTTTATTGATGAATTGAAGAAAAATGGGGAATTAGTGGAGATTGATGAAGAGGTTCACTGGAATTTAGAAGCAGCTGCTTTTTCTACTATGTCAAATCGGGTAGGAGGGCCAGCATTTTTGTTCAAGAAGATTAAAGGGTATCCCGAAGGATACAATCTTTTAGGAGAGTGCTTGGCTGGTTCGTGGAAAGCTCCATGGCGGAGAATAGCTATTGCTGCTGGCGCTCCTAAGGAAATATGGAATGATCCTATTGCTATTCAGGATGAACTTTTAAGAAGACTTTATAGTAAGATTAAACCGATTATAGTGTCTGAAGGCGAATGTCAACAGAATGTTCATATAGGGAAGGATGTTAATCTTTTTGAATTTCCATGGCCATATATACATTATGGAGATGGTGGTAGATACGGAACCTGGCAAACATGGGCATGTATGGATCCTGATTCTGGCTGGGTAAATTGGGCTCAATATAGAACTATGATTCATACCAAAAATGCTATGGGAGTAGATCCTGTGGTTGGTTCTCATATGTATATGATTTTTACCGAGAAGTGGGAGAGAAGAGGGAAGGCAATGCCTTGTGCATGTATTATTGGTGGAAGTCCAATGATGTTTGTTGGGGCAACTTATTCTGCACCAGCAGGACTCTGGGAGGCAGAGAACATTGGTGGATTGATTCAGGCTCCTTTAGAATTGGTTAAATGTAAGACGGTTGATCTATATGTTCCTGCTGATGCTGAGATAGTACTTGAAGGAGAAATTAGGCCTGGTGAAAGGTGGGATGAAGGTCCTTTTGGGGAATATGTGGGATTTATGGAAGGTCCAAGATCTCCAAAATTTGTTTTTAGAGTACATTGTATTACTCATAGAGATAATCCTATATTACCTTTTACTGTAGAAGGTACCAGAGTAAACTCTTCTCAGGCTATGTCCTATGCTCTAGCCAGTGAGCTTTGGCGCCGAATGAGAGTATATCATGATTGGCCTGTAAGAGGAGTTTATATAACTGTTCAAGTTCCATGGAATCTTCATATAGTATCTACTGAAAAGCCTTATCCAGGGTATATACATAATTTAGTATCTGAATATTTTGCTGAAAAGACCTCTTCTTGGTGGGGAAGACTAATTATAGTAGATTCAGAAATAGACCCTACTGATGTAGACCAGGTAATGGAAGATTGGTCTCTTAATGTTCATCCTAAGAGGGATATCCATATTACCGATGAAAATGTTCCTACTGTTCATCATCAGAGCTTTCTATCTGTTGAAGAAAAAGAAAGAGGATATATGGCTCATATTTATTATGATGCTACTGATAAGGTAGGAAATAGAAGGGTAAATTTTGAAGATGCGTTTAGCGAAGATACTAAAAATTTTGTTATAAAAAATTGGAAAAATTTAGGATTTGAAGAAGAGCTTGAGGTTAAAAGAAGAGATTATACTTTGAGAAAGAGTATAAGAGACATAATCGAATGAGGGGGTAAAGAAGATATGAAAGAAGCGAGAATTGAACACTTTAATATAGATATGGGATGTGATTTAATATGTGAAGGATGTGAAAAGTATCTCGATTGTACTGCTCCAGAGAAAACACTTAGTTATGAGAGGAGAAGGATGGAAATAGCCAGGGAGGTGATGAAGAATATAAAACATAAGATATTAGTAATTGGTGGGAAAGGAGGAGTAGGAAAGTCTCTTATTACTGCTAACTTGGCTGCAGCATTAGCTATGAAAGGGAAGAAGGTAACAGTTCTTGATCAGAGTTATGATGCTCCAGTAGTATGTAAAATGTTAGGCTTTAGTGGAAAGAAGATGCGCGTAGAAAAGGATGGTATTATACCATCTGAAGGTTTATTGGGAATCCAACTTGTTTCTATGGGGCTTATTCTGGAGGAAGATGAGGTTCTTACATGGTTTCATGAAATGAAACGAAATGCTACAGAAGAATTTCTTTGTCATGTGATTTATGGAAATAGAGACTACTTGGTAGTGGATGTACCAGCGGGGACTAGTTCTGATACAGTAAATCTTTTAGAATATGTGCCTGACTTAGATGGAGTGGTTGTGGTTACTATCCCTTCTCAGGTTTCTCAATTTGTAGCTAAAAGGGCTATTATGCTATCCCAGAAAATAGGGGCTAAGATAATTGGAGTTATTGAAAATATGAGAGGTTTTACTTGCCCTGAGTGTCATTATAAAGAGAATATACTCCAGATTGGTGGAGGAGAAATATTAGCTAAAGAACTTGATGTTCCATTTATTGGAGGTATTTCTTTAGATCCCAGAATTAGTGAAGCTTCAGATGAGGGAGTTCCATTTGTTTATAAGTATCCAGATATAGAAGGCTCTGAGGTAATTAGGGCAATAGCTGATGAGGTAGAAAGACAACTGGGTGAGATTTAAAAGGAGGACAATATATGAGGGAAGGCTATGAGGTATATAAAATGTATTTAGAGGATTATACTGAAGAGATAAGTAAGGGAGAAGCAATAATATTAGAGGTTAGGGATTTAGGAGAATTTATGCGTAAGGTGGTAAAAGCTAAAGTTTCCAAAGATCCTTCTGAGTTGCCGGATGGTGAAAAATTATGGATTCGAGATCTTAATGATGAGATAATTTCTGAATCGTGGGCTATAAAGATATTGGAGGAGTTGCCAGATGATGCTTTTAATCCTAAAAGAAGACCAACCCAAAAAGGATTTAGATAATTAATGGAGGTTATATATGGTATTAGATAATCGTAAATTTATTGAGAAATTAGAAGAAATAGGTGAGCTAGTGAGGATAAAACAAGAAGTGGATTGGGATATGGAAGCTGGAGCTATATATAGGAGAGCTGCTGAACTTCAAAAACCTGCTATACTTATGGAGAATATTAGAGATTACCCAGGATGGCGTTATTTTGGAAATGTTGTTGCAAGTTTTAGAAGATTTGCTTGTATGATGGGATTAAATCCTGACACCCCAAGACAGGCTTTAATGGAGGAATATTTTAAGAGAGTAGAATCCCCTATTAAACCAATTTTAATTAATGAGGCTCCCTGTCAAGAAAATATAATTATGGATGACGATGTTAATTTGCTTCGTTTGCCTGCTCCAATGGTCCATGAAGGAGATGGGGGGAGATATCTAGTTACTTGGGCTTTAAGTATTTCAAAGGATCCTGATACAGGATGGGTCAATTGGGGAATATATAGAAATATGGTTCATAACGAAAGATACTTAGGAGGATTAGTCCTCCCTTATTCTGACAGAGGTAGGATATTTTACCAGAAGTATGTTCCTCAGAATAAACCCATGCCCTTTGCTATTGCAATCTGTCCTGAACCTGTAGCTGCAGTAGCTTCTGCTATTTCTGTGGGAGTAGAAGTAAATGAAGCTGATATTGCCGGGGCAATAGTCAAAGAGCCACTTCAATTGGTAAAATGTAAGACTGTAGACTTAGAGGTTCCAGCCTATAGTGAGGTTGTTTTAGAAGGTGAAATGATTCCCAATGTTACTGTTGAAGAGGGGCCCTTTGGGGAGTATACTGGATTTAGGTCTTCTCCTAGGATGCCAAGGACACTCTTTAAGGTTAATTGTATTACCTATAGAAATGATCCAATATTGGGAATATCTAATATGGGAACTCCAGTAGATGACTGGGACATAATTATGTCAATAGGATTTGGTCATAGAGTTCACAAGGCTTTGGAGTCTCAAGGCATACCGGTTAAAGGAGTTAACTATGTACCAGAAGGATGTGGCCATCTATGTGTAGTATCTACAGAAACTCCTTATGCAAATATAGCTACCCAGATTGCTAATATCCTTTTTGGAACCAGGGGACCTCACATGTATTTACATCATCTAATTGTAGTAGGTCCTGATGTAAATCCATTTAATCTTGTAGAAGTGATTCATAGCTTAGCTACACAATGCGATCCGAGTAGAGGTATACAGATTAGATATAATGAAACCAGCAATCCTTTAACTCCACATCCTACATTTGAAGAGAGGAAATGGAGCAAAGGAAGTAAAGTAGTATATGATTGTACATGGCCAGTTTGGTGGTCAAAAGAGATTGAGATTCCTGTAAAGTCAAGTTTTAATAGTATATATCCTAAGAATATTCAAAAAAAAGTATTGGATAATTGGAATAATTATGGTTTTTAGATAGGAGGTAAAAATGCCGAAAGAATATGATGCTTTTATTGATGATGTGAACATATTAGAAGATGGCAAAGAGATTGATCTATCTATTAGGGAATTAACCCCAGATGATAGAAGAGATAAATATAGGACCACTTATGTAAAGGTTCTTATTACCCATAATCCTGGAGTAGGTAAAGATGATCTATTATGGATACGTTATCAAAGAGGTTCGCATTTACATCCAAAACCCTTTGGCATAAAGATATTGAAGAAATTAGGAGAATATCAGCCAAAGTCTGTAGAGTCAAGGACTTAGTATGATAAAGGAGTATATATTATTTAAGGATGGAGATAAAGACCCTCCTCAAAATGAACCTATAGACATTGAGCTTGAAGATAAAGAAACCTTTGAAAAGTTAAAGGCAAAGGTAATACTTTATTCATCGGCTGATGCCCTTCCTGAGGGAGATTTAGTGTGGTTGCAGCAAAAGAGTGGCTGGAAACCTGAGGATCGTCCAGATAATCCCTGGAGAGTAAAAATATTAGAAATCTTTCCTGATGAAGAAGTACCGGAGATAGAAATAAAAGAAAAAAAAGTAAGGTTGGGGAGCAGAGGGGATATGATTCGTTCTTTAATTAGAGAAAGAGAGAAGGATAAAGGAGAGGAAAAGTGATAGAAAAGGTGAAGGAGTGGTATGAAAATAGGCATGAGTATGCAAGAAAGTGGAAAGAAGAGAAAGGTGGTAAAGTATTAGGCTATTTCTGTACATATATACCAGAAGAGATTGTTTATGCAGCCAATATTCTTCCAGTCCGTATTTTAGGGAGTCACGAACCACCAGATAATACAGATTCATATATATTTGGAATGTTTTGTCCATTTTGCCGTGATTGTTTGAGTCAAGGACTTAAAGGAAGATATGACTATTTAGATGGAATTATGATTTCTCAATCTTGTCTTCATATCAGGCAAGCGTTTGATAGCTGGAGCCTTCATATACCGGTTGAGTATAAATACTATCTTTATATGCCCTGTAATATTCAGAGTTCAAAAGCAGCAAGATATCTTGCAGGAGAGTTAGTAGAGTTCAAAAAGTCGTTGGAAGAATGGATAGGTAAACCAATTACTGAAGAGGATATAGATAGGGGTATAGAATTAGTAAATAAAAATCGAAGATTACTTAAAGAGATATATGAATTGAGAAAAGGAAATTATCCTCCTATTACTGGTGTTGAAGCTATGTATCTTGCTATATCCAGCCAATTAGTTGATAAATCAGAGCATAATGCAGAACTTGAAAGAATTCTTCAGGAACTTCCTAAAAGAAATTTAAAAAGGGAGGTTGGAATAAGACTTATGGTAGTAGGGAGTGAAAATGATGATATTGAACTTTTAGATATGATAGAGAGATTAGGAACTACTTTTGTTATTGATGATCATTGTACAGGTACCAGATATTTCTGGAATGAAGTAACTAGGAATGATGATAAACTTTATGCAATTGCTACTCGTTATATAGATAGACCTCCCTGTCCCAGTAAAGATTGGATAAAGAGACGTAGATTCCATCATATTCTGAAGTTAGCAAAGGATTGGAATGTTCAGGGGGCAATATTGTTACAGCAAAAATTTTGTGATCCTCATGAGTTTGATAACCCTCCTCTAAAAGATCTCCTAAATAGCAATAATATTCAGTGTTATCCATTAGAATTAGATGTTACTGTTCCATTGGAACAATTTAAGATTAGAATTGAGGCCTTTGTAGAGATGTTAAAGGCTGAAGAATTGCCTTTTTAAGAAGGGAGAAATAATGAGTAAAATAGAGAGATATAGATCTGAGCCGTTGAAGTGTTGGCCAAAGGCTAAAGAATTACGAGAAAAATTTTATAGAGAATATTTTTCTGCTCATAAAGAAGGTAAAATTCGTTGGTGTGGAAGTGCTTTTGCATGTGAGGCAATACCTCAAGGTATTGAGGAAGTAGTTCATATATATTCTGAGCCCTATGCAGCCATGATGATAGCTATGGATCCTTATCTTACAGTTAAATGTCAAGAATCAGTAGAAAAAAGGGGGTTTTCCAGAGATCTTTGTGCCTATCTCAGAAACTACTGGGGGGCTATGTTTCTAAACCGTTCTATATTTGGAGGAGAATTTCCCAAACCAGATTTTTATTTTACGACCCATGTATGCTGCACCCATGGCAAATGGGCTCAACAGGTAGCTGAATATGAAAATATTCCAGCATTCGGAATTGACCTTTCAGTAGGTCCATATAATGGAATAAAGGAACATAAAATAGAGTATGTTGCATCTCAGATGGCTGATGCTATAGAGTGGTTAGAAAAGATCACAAAGAAGAAATATGATGATGAAAAGCTTATAGAAGCTATTCATACCGAGTGCCAAACTACTTCATTATGGGGAGAGATATGTGCTCTAAATAAAGCTATTCCTGCTCCTTTAGATGAAAAAGCAATGTTTTCTTTATATGTTCTTGTTACGCTAAGAAAATGTTCTAAAGAAGTTTTGAGTTTCTATAAAGAATTAAGAGATGAGGTTAAAGACCGTATAGAAAGAGGGATTGCCGCTGTTCCTACTGAGAGGCTTAGACTATTAACCGATTCCCAACCTCCTTGGAGTCTTCTAAATATTTGGAGATATTTAGAGAAATATGGGGTGGTTTGTGTTGGCTCAATATATACCTTTGCCCTTATAGGGATGATTGAAGAAGACGAAGAAGGAGTTATTAGAGCAGCTAAAACACCAGAGGAAAAAGGTATACAAATTAGAAATAGAGAAGAAGCTTTACACGTATATGCTGATTGGAGTATAAGAAGACCCATTTATATGGAATTTTATCACTCTAAATTGAAGAGTGATTTGATGATAAAGATGGTTAAACAGTGGGATTGTAAGGGAGTTATTATGCATCTTAATAGAGGTTGTGAAGGGACAGCAATTGGACAAATGGAAAATAGAATAGCACTCCGTGAAGCAGGAATACCCGTGATGATATACGAAGCGAATATGGGAGATGATAGAGAATGCGATGAAGGACGTATCTTTGCTCGTATCGATTCCTTTATGGAAAGTCTCGGATTGCATAAAATAGATAAGATATAATCTAATAGCGCGGAAGGCAGATTAGTGCGGAAGCTCGGAAGTCAGGAAGCGCGGAAGACAGAAGACAGACGAGATGAACGAAATAAACCAAAGAAACCGGATAAACCAAATTAACCAAATAAACCAGAGAAACCAAAGAAACGAAACAAACGAAATAAACCAGACAAACGAGATAAACCAAACAAACCGGATAAATCAGACTTAACTGTATCACCATGTGGATAAACATTTCCAATCCTTCCCCAAGGAAGCATCTCC
>CAZCTP010000090.1:0-10505 GCA_964501575.1 uncultured Thermodesulfobacteriota bacterium | reverse complement strand
TTGAATCGCCAATTATACAAATATGTCTTGTTTTCATTTTATTTTTATCGCTAACATTCCTTTTTATCTTTATTCTATCTTTATCAAATATATAAAATAACAGAATAAAAATCAAGAAATTTTTTATCAAATTTTTATTGAAAAGTACTGTAATTTTATATATAATTGTTAAAATTTTAATATTATATTGATTCAGTTTAATTTTGCCATTATGTTAAAAGAGTTTGAAGAATTTCTGCTTCAAAAAGGCAAAGTGAAAAAGAAACAGATTCCTTACTACTTAAAGTGGGTAGGAGAGTGTTATGCATTTCTTAGTCTTACTAATTCAACCCTGTTAAATAGTGACCAACAAAAACAGTTCCTAAAACATCTATCTAAGAAACACCAAGATTGGCAGGTAAAACAGGCAGATAGAGCCCTGAGAATTTATACCTACTTTTTATCAAGTAAATTGAAGGATTCCACCCATCTGTCAGAAGATATCTCCATGAAATGGGATTTACTTGAAGAGAAATTGTGTAAGTCGTTGAGACTCAGACAACGATCTTATAGCACAGAAAAGACATATATGACATGGTTTCGTAGATTTCGAATATTTCTTAAAGACAAAGACCCTGAAAAGTTAAAAGAAAGAGATATTCAGGATTTTCTGAGTTATCTGGCTGTCGAAAAAAGGGTTTCTCCATCCACACAGAATCAAGCATTAAATGCTATAGTCTTTTTATTTAGAAATGTCCTTGAAAAAGAGATTGAGGGAAAGATTAGTGCAGTAAGAGCAAGACAGAAAAGGCGACTTCCTGTTGTGCTCACAACAAAGGAGGTAAACACGATATTTAGCAAATTGAACGGGACTCATCGACTTATGGCAATGCTTATTTATGGATGCGGATTAAGACTGAAAGAATGTTTAAGCCTTCGGATAAAGGATATAGACCTTGAACAGAATATTATAATTATTAGGTCTGGTAAGGGAGACAAGGACAGAAGCACTGTATTGCCTAAAAGACTAAAAGATGACTTAATCTGGCATATTTCGGAAATTAGGACGATTTATGATTATGATCGCTCCAATAATATAAATGGTGTTTATTTACCTGGTGCCCTTGAAAGAAAATATCCCAATGCAGGTAAGGAATGGAGCTGGTTCTGGCTCTTTCCGTCTAAATCTCTTTCAGTTGACCCCCGCACTCATAAGGTCAGACGACACCACATACATCCTGCATCCCTTCAGAAAGCATTTAAAAAGGCTGTAGAGGAAGCTGGAATCACAAAACATGCCTCAGTTCATACTCTGAGGCACAGCTTTGCAACCCATTTGCTTGAGAGGGGATATGATATCAGGACAGTTCAAGAGCTTCTGGGACATAAATATCTGCACACTACGATGGTCTATACGCATGTTGCTGCAAAGAATATATTAGGTGTCAGAAGTCCTCTTGATAGTATATAACGGTTTCAAAATGAAGATAGAACTTAATGAAGAGTTTCTGCTGGCACTGAGATTGATGGAGGAGACGGACAGACATGTGTTTATCACAGGAAGGGCGGGGATGGGGAAGTCAACACTTCTTCAGTATTTTTGTGAACATACAAAAAAGAGTGTAGTTGTCCTTGCACCAACCGGGATTGCTGCCATTAATGCGGGGGGTCAGACTATACACTCATTCTTTAACTTCAGACCCGAGGTTACCCCCGATACCGCCTCAGAGATAAAACCCCGGCATCCAGAGCTATACAAGAGCATAGATACTATTATAATTGATGAGATATCCATGGTCAGAGCGGATCTGCTTGACTGTGTGGATGTATTCCTGAGGAAATTCGGAAAGAAGAGAAGAAAGCCTTTTGGTGGGATACAGATGGTTTTTATAGGTGATCTCTACCAATTGCCTCCCGTTGTAAAAAGTAAAGAAAAACACCTGTTTAATGATTTTTACAAGAGTCCCTACTTTTTTGATGCAAGGGTCTTTGAGAAGATTGATATGGAGTTTGTTGAGCTTGAGAAGATATACCGGCAGAAGGATGAGTCATTCATTACCCTTCTCAATAACATCAGGAATAACTCCATAACACCTGAAGAGCTTGAGAGGCTCAATACAAGGGTAATCCCTGATTTTGAGCCCTCAAAGGATGATTTCTACATCTATCTCACAACTACAAATGCCCTCGCAAACAGCATCAATATGGAGAGGCTGAAGGAGATAAAGGACAAAGAATATACCTTTGAAGGACATATAAGGGGTGATTTTCCAGAAAAGGACCTTCCAACAAGTCCTGTGCTTAAACTAAAAAGAGGGGCACAGGTTATGCTCCTTAATAATGATCCCTTTGGAAGATGGGTAAATGGGAGCATAGGGAAGATAGTGGATTTTGTTAAGGAGGACAGAATGTTTCTTATCCTTGTAGAGTTTGAGGATGGGGAGGTATTTGAAGTAACCTCATTTAAGTGGGAGACAATAGAATATTATTATAATGAGAGAGCTAAAAGATTGTCATCCGCTGTAACAGGGTCATTTACCCAGTATCCCCTGAGACTCTCATGGGCTGTAACCATTCATAAGAGCCAGGGGAAAACCTTTGATAAGGTGATCATAGATCTTGGTCATGGAACATTTGCCCATGGACAGATGTATGTTGCCCTTAGCAGATGCACATCCTTTGAGGGGCTTGTGTTTAATAAACCCCTTAAGAAGAGGTATATCATCATGGACTGGAGGGTGGTCAACTTCCTTACAGGATTCCAGTATAACCTCTCTGAGAAGGAGATGCCGATTGATGAGAAGATATCTGTAATCAGAGAGGCGATAAATATGAAACAATCTCTTGAGATTATATATCTAAAAAAGAGTGATGAAAAAACAAAAAGGGTAATTTACCCTATCTCTGTGGGTGAGATGAATTACGGAGGAAGAAGTTTTATAGGGCTTAAAGCATACTGTAACCTGAGAAACGATGAGAGAAATTTCAGAATTGACAGGATACTATATATAAGAAGAATTAATAGCTAAATCATCAACAAAAATCCGGAGAAAACTATAACAAGAGAACTTCTCTATTTTGGGAGCCGGGTTTTAATAAATTCTTCTATTTTTTGATAATATTGGTCTCCAGCTATCTGCCAGAGATTATTATGGTCTGCCCCGGGTATAATAAAAATCTTTTTATCCTTTGCCCCGGAACTCTCATAAAGATCTTTGCCTTCTCTAAGGGGTAAAAGAGAATCATATTCAGCATGAATAATCAAGGTTGGAATAGAGAGCGATTTAATCTTACTTTTATTGGAAATTATTTCTAATTTTTCTTTAAATGAATTATTAATTTCTATTCCTAACATATTGAAAAGTATATCAAAAAAGTTTGCAACTCCACTTTCGATAATTAATCCCAAAAATTCAGATTGGTGATGGTAGGCTAACTCAATTGCTGGAATGCTTCCCAGGGACCTACCCATTATAAATAGACTATTCTTACAGCCCTTTTTTTTAATTATTTCTTTAAATCCTTTGAAGATTGGGTGAGCATCAGATATAAGGTTAGTAATGGTTGGTTCACCATTACTTAATCCATATCCTCTATAATCGGCTACAAAGAGATTAATCCCCCTCTGGTTAAAGAATGGAGCAACCCAATCGTAATCCCCCACTGTTTCTCCGTTACCATGAAAGTAAAGGATAGAAGGGCAATCTTCCTCCTTCAAATAAAATCTGCAACCGATCTTTATTCCGGAATCAACCTCAATTAAATGGGTTGTACCCCTTTGAGAAAGACTAAGATTCTTTCTTGGATAAAAAATAAAATTTAAAATCTCTGGACGATCAAGAAATGAAAGATCTACATCATCATACATTTCCTCTCCTCCTTAAAATCCCTTTTAATCTTTATATTTCTCCAGTTCAGCCAAACAATCAACAATCCTTGGAATTGAATACGTGGTTACATGAGCAGGTGCATTACAACCATTTACCACAACTAATTTACCATAGCATATTTCATCTGCAACTTCCTTAATAATTTTAGCCAATCTTGGATAGCTTTTTTCTGTAAGAGTTGCTGTGCCATAACTATCTCTATGTGTATCAAAGCCCAGCATCCAATATATCAAATCGGGCTTAAATTTTTCTATCCTTTCTGGAATCTTTCTTCTCACATTCTCAATTTCTTCTTCATCAGAATCTCCATGAGGAAGACAAATCTTAGATTTACTTTCTTCCTTTAGTCCCCAGTAGCCACCACAGAAGCAGATATAAAGCAGATCTTCATCATGTTTAAAAATATCCATGGTTCCATCAGCATGGTGGGTATCGGTATCAATTATAGCGATTTTTTTTACTTCAAATTTTTTTCTTAAGTATATTACAGGAATAGCTTCTGTATTAAAGAAACAGCCACCCCAAAAGCTATTTCTGCTTGAATGATGTCCACCAACTCCCATAAAGACCAAGGCGTTATCTATCTCTCCTGTTACTACCTTTTCAGATGCCATAAGGTTACAGCCCACCGAATATATTGAGGTTTCATAATATCCACTTCTTCTCACCTGTTCAATCATCTCCTCTGTATGAACCTCAAAAATAAGCTCCTCTGAAACCGGATCAGGGGAAAATAGAGAAATATTCGGTTCTTTAAGTATATTTTCCCTTTCCAGACTTTTAAATCCTTCTTCAACGCTCATTGCCAGTGAAAAATAGGCTTTCTTCCCGCAAACCTCATGATAGAAAATCCCGGTCCTTTTCATTTATAAATCCTTTCCTTTCATATTGTTATGAGCTGTTCCTTAAATTTATCATTCATTAATGTATCATTCTATCAAGCAGGTCTTTTAATATTAATATAGTTGCTTTTTTATCCAATGGTTTATTCTCATTTCCACATTTTGGAGAATATATACATCCAGGACATCCTGATTCACATTTACAATCCCTTACAAGTTCATAGGACATCTTTATTATTTCAGGGATTAATCCAAAGGCTTTTTCTGCAAGCCCTATTCCTCCTTCAAAACCATCATAGATAAATACAGTTGGCTTTTTAGTATCCAGATGATTCGGGGTAGAAACCCCACCTATATCCCATCTGTCACACATAACATGAAAGGGCATTATTCCAATCATAGAATGTTCTATTCCATGTATTCCCCCAGCAAAATCTAAATTATCATTCTTTACATTTCCTCTTATATCATCCGGGATTATAAACCATAGAGCTGCTGTTCTGAAGTTCAAAGTAGGCAGGTCTATGGGATGCATTCCCACTATTTTATCATATTTCATAACTTTATACCCGATATATTGCTCACTTACATTTACCTTACCAAAAGAGATATTAAAGTTATTAATTCTTTTATTATCAATTTCTTCTATAATTTCAATATCTACAACCTTCATAGCCTCGGTATGATAATCTATATCTTTCTTTTTAACCTGAATTATATGATTTTTCAGATCCATATCCTCTACCACATATGTCTCTCCCTGGTGAAGCAAAATAGCTCCCTTATGAGCTTCTCTGAATGCCTGGGGCCTGTCCATAATCTCAAGCAGCCTATTTTCACAGACAACCCTGAAAATTTCGGATGATATATTATCAAGCTTTACCAACTCTGTTGCTCTTGCTCTTCCTGAATAAACCCATCCATTTGAGGTCTTCTGAAGTAATTTTTGCTCTTCTAAAGGTTCTATAAAATCTTCCAGATTATTGCCAAAATAATTCATATCATTTTCTATCTTAATAGGTAATTCTGAGGCAGCACACAGAATATGGCCAGAGAGAATATATGGATTTGAGAGGTCAACTATTGCATGTTCATGGGGTTTATCAAATATTACATATGGATGATTCATAAGATATTGATCCAGCGGATTCTGAAAGGCAACAAGGACAACTATTGACTCATCAGTTCCCCTTCCTGCTCTTCCTGCCTGCTGCCATGTAGATATGAGGGTTCCGGGATAGCCTGAAATTATTACAGAATCTAAAGACCCAATATCTATCCCAAGCTCCAATGCATTGGTTGAGACTATACCCTTTAAGTAGCCTTTTTTTAATCTATTTTCTATATTTCTTCTCTCCTCGGGGAGATATCCTGCTCTATATGCAGTTACCTTTTCTGAAAGGTATGATTCAGATTTTTGAAGCTCTGCTTTTGTCCATAAAGCAATCAATTCAGCCATCTTTCTTGATGTTGTAAAACATAAAGTTTGCAGTCCCTCTCTTATAAATAATAATAAGAGATTCTTTGCTTCCTGATGGGTTGAGAGTTCTCCTGTCCCATCAAAGTAGGGATTATATAATACAAAATATTTTCCCCCCCTGGGTGAACCATCTTCATCAATAAGTTCAAAGGAAAGTCCTGTTAATTTTTCTCCAAATTCCAATGGATTAGCAAGTGTTGCAGATGATATAATAAATTTAGGACTGGATCCATACAGGAAACATATCCTTCTCAATCTCCTTATTAATAATGCCACATTTGATCCAAAGACTCCCCGGTATCTATGGGCTTCATCTATAACTACAAATTTCAATTTTTTAAAAAATTTATACCATTTATAATGCCATGGTAATATTTGATGCAGCTCATAGGGATTTGTTATTATTATTCTTGAACTCTCTCTTATTTTGGGTCTTTTACTTGAAGGAGTATCACCATCGTATATTTCAGGATTGAGCTTTATTTGGGTATATCTTTCCATCTCTTTCATAACTTTCAACTGGTCATTAGACAGAGCCTTTGTTGGATATAGATATAGTGCGGTTGAATTTTTATTCATATATAGTTGTTCAAACACGGGAATATTAAAGGCGAATGTCTTTCCAGATGCAGTAGGAGTGGTTATAATCACATTTTTCCCTTCCCTAATATTTTCTATAGCTCTACATTGATGAGTATATAACCTGATATTTTTAGCTGTAAGATAGTTTTTGATGTTATCTGGAGGGTATATCTTTAAACTTTTATAGACTGGACCCTTAGATGGAATAACCTGAATGTTGGCTAAACGTTTACTATAATAAGATTTATGCTTAAGTAAATTAATTACTCTTTCTATGGTTATATTTGACTCACTTCTTTCCATAATCTAAAGAAGATGTTTGCCAATGTTATTAAATCCTGTCTGTTGTGTTCTATGATTGGTATTAAAGGACCTGGATTATTTGTTTTTAAATATGCTTCATAGAATTCCGGGACCAGTGCACTTGGTATATCATATTTCCTTTTAACTCCTATCAGATACCTTTCTAATGTACTTAATCTGAAGTCAGATAATTTTCCCTCCAGATATGCCTTGCAAAATATAGCAAATCAAAGTTTGGATTCTCAAAATTTGCCATTATCTGGTAATAAGCAGCACGCTCTTTTATATATGGGATGTCAAAGGTTTTTCCATTATATGTAACTAGAACTATATTTTCTTTAAAATGAGAAAGAACAGAAATTAATCCGGCTGACTCTTCTGAAATATTACGTAGTAAATATTGGTTGATAAATATTCTTTCTCCAGATATAGAAGCAATTCCAAATAGTATAATCGGCCTCGAAAAGAATCCCATTGTTTCTATATCAATGAAAAGGAAATCCTCTAAATTGTAAAATCGTGATACATATAGCATAAGTGGATGTGACTTAGAATACCACCTTCCAATCCAGTTAATGATACCATTGATATTGCATTTTTCAAGAAGCTTTAAAAACTCTTTTGCATTCTTACCGAATCTGGGATGATAAACAAGATCTTCAATTGTTTTATAACCCTCTTCTTTCAGTGCCCGCTCGGTTACCTCTCCAATACCATAAATCAATTTTAGGTCAGATAATATCCTTCTTTTTGATTTATCTGGTTCTGGTAGATTGATTTCATACTGATTTAATATATGACAACAGGAACCTTTTTGATTTCTTAACTCCTCACCATTAATTACCTCTTCAAAAGATTTTCCATTACATTCTTCAAATAGTTTATATTTTAATCTTTGAGCCCTCTGATACTCAAAATTTAATATATTGGAAGGTATAGATCCGGATTCAAAATTCTCTTCTTTATCTACAATTTCATATTCCTTTACCTTATCTATACTTCCCTTCCACTTTCTACCTATCCTTTCAAAAATTTTACTCTTCATCCTTCCTTTCTATCCTGCTTCAGGAAATTTTTTAATAGCTTCTTTAATCGCCTTTTCAAGCCCCACCATAGGGTGACCTTTCCATAAAATTTTTCCATAGGGACTTATAAGAAAGGCCCAGGGAATACGGTTAACTCCATATAGGGTAGATGAATTACTTCCTGTTCCAACAATATATCTCATTCTCATCTTATACATAAAATTATCAATATCAGCCTTTATACGGTCTTCATTAGTCAATCCTATTACTACGACCCCCTTACCTCTATACTCAGAGCTTATTCTGTTTAGATGAGGAATAGAACTGCGACAGGGTGGACACCATGTAGCCCAGAATTCCACAACTACAATCTTTCCTCTTAGCTTTGCTAAGCTTATAGGGTTTCGGGTATTAAGCCACTCCTTTGCTGTAATCTCAGGAGCTATATTACCGACTCCAGGAGTACCATTATTATACGTACATTCCTGCACAATACATAAAAATACCAAAAGCACTAAAGTTATTATTTTTCGTATCATAATTTTTCTACTTTTAGTTCTTCTTTACATGATTATACCAATAAATCAAGAATCTGCAAGATCCTAAATTCCGATATAGGAAGGTTGTCATTACAACCTTGATTACAATAGGAAAAGCTTCATATACTTTAATGGATACCAAAATTTCTGAATGCATTTTAGATAAAAATAAATTTAATATACAGAGACTTGTAAATTTACCAATAATAAGGGGTATTTCTTTAAAAAGTAAAGATATATAATCAAAAATGGATAATTACCATTATCCCTGCTCCATCAGGAATAAAGGCAGGGAAAATATCAACTCTCTGGGTATTATGATTTGTCTCTTTAACGCTGGTAGATGCTAAGTATGCTAACCACCATCCTAATACTGATTGAGAGAAATAATGAGCATTGTCATTTATTCTCGATAATCCACATAAGGTTGATCCGAAATATAAAAGAGATTTCAAATATAGATTATCTGTCATTTCTGCAGCTGTTATAAAAGGGACAGCTCCCATAAAACTATGTCCACTTACTCCATTATTATCTTTAAAAGGATGCCAGTAAGAATTATCCTCTTCTGGTCTTGAAGATCCAAGTGCTGGTTGTAAAAAGAGCATGAGTGGAGCACCAACTAAAATTGTTCTTAAAGACTTACTTCCCCATTTACCAATTGTTGAAGTTAATTTCATATTATTTGCTAATTTCCCAAAAATAGTAACTCCAAGATATATAGGTATAGTTACTACTCCATTTCCAAATTGCTTTGCTACATCAGAAAAGTGGTCAGTCCCCTTACTTCTTACTGAATCCTGATACCGATTTTTAATTTTTCTATCTACTGAGGTATTAGCTGATATTCCACTTATTCCCAAGCCTATAGTTAATTTCTCAAGATTTCTACACGAATAAAAATTCTTATAATCTTTATATACATCGCTCTTATAATCTTGATACACATTGTTTATTATATTATAAATGGATTTTTCTTTTCTCTTTGCCCAAGCGCTATGTGGCAAGATTAACAGAAGACCAAACCAAATAATGGCTCCTTTTACACTTGGTTTCATATCTTTGCCTCTTCTTAAAAAACACACAAATAGATTTTCTTCCTGAAGTAATCCAGAGAGTTAATTGGTGAATAGTTATTTCTTCCCGATAATAATATTATAAATGAAAGCGATTATTGCTCCTCCAATTGCACCATCGATAAATCCCCATATTGCTCCAATAATTCCTCCTAAAAGTCCCGGTTTAAATCCGATATAAACCGATGACATCATTTCAACAAATCTGTTTCCCCAGCCAAATGTGGATGACCAACCGACAAATAGCATACAAATAGCCCACGCAACACCGAGTCCAATAGCCAGCGCTTTTATACTCAGTTTTTCCATTATTTCTCACCTCCTTTCAACCACTATTTTCAGCAAAAATAAAAAACTACTTCTTCTTTAGATTCTTTAGATAACTAAATAACCTTTCTGGAGTTATGGGAAGTTCTTTTACCCTTATTCCTGTAGCATTATATATAGCATTTGCAATTGCAGGAGCTGTTGGACTTGCTCCTGGTTCACCAACTCCCTTTGCACCATAGGGACCTAATTCGGATTTATCTTCTACAATAATTGCATCTATATTTGGGATATCCAGCGCAGTTGGAACCTTATAATCTGAAAGGAACTTATTTGCAACCTTTCCCTTATCCCATAATATTTCTTCAGACAGAGCATAACCTATACCCATTGCAACTCCTCCTTCAATTTGGCCCTCAACTCCCATAGGATTTATTGCAAAGCCAACATCATGGGCAGCAACAAATCTTAAAACTTTTACCCTTCCTGTAGTCTTATCCACTTCAACTTCTGCAGCCTGAG